>DATKEY010000001.1:0-4585 GCA_035544475.1 Candidatus Dormiibacterota bacterium
CCCGCCGCGCCCGTCGATGCGCCTGGTCACCGACACCTTCGCCTACTGCGCGCAGCGGCTGCCGCGCTGGAACACGATCAGCATCAGCGGCTACCACATGCGCGAGGCCGGGGCGACGGCGCCGCAGGAGATCGCCTTCACTCTCGCCAACGGCATCGCCTACGTCCAGGCGGCGATCGACGCCGGGCTCGACGTCGACTCCTTCGCCCCGCGGCTCTCCTTCTTCTTCAACGGCAGCAACGACTTCTTCGAGGAGGTGGCCAAATTCCGGGCGGCGCGTGAATTGTGGGCGGGGATCATGCGCGACCGGTTCGGCGCGCGCGATCCGCGCAGCCAGGCGCTGCGCTTCCACGCCCAGACGAGCGGGGCGACGCTCACCGCCCAGCAGCCGCTGAACAACGTCGTGCGGGTCGCGGTGCAGGCGCTCGCCGCGGTCTGCGGCGGCACCCAGTCGTTGCACACGAACTCCTACGACGAGGCGCTCGCGCTCCCGACCGAGCAGGCCGCGGAGATCGCGCTGCGCACCCAGCAGCTCATCGCCCACGAGGCGGGTGCCGCCAACGTCGCCGACCCGATGGGCGGCTCGTACCTCGTCGAATCGCTGACCGGCCGGCTGATCGACGCGTCGCGCGAGCTCATGGACCGGGTCGAGGAGCTCGGCGGTGCCGTCGCCGCGATCGAGGACAACTTCTACCAGCGCCAGATCCAGGACTCCGCGTACCGCCACCAGCGTCTCGTCGAGTCCGGAGATCGGGTCATCGTCGGCGTGAACCGGTTCACCGAGACGAGCCAGCGCGAGGTGGAGATCCTGCGCATCGGCGCGGAGCTCGAGGAGGAGCAGGTGCGCCGCGTCCGCGAGGTGCGGGCGGGGCGCGACCAGGGCGCCGTCGACCGCGCGCTCGCGGTGCTGCGCGACGAGGCCGAGGGCACCGGCAACCTGCTCTTCCCGATGCGCGAGGCTCTCGCCGCGTACGGGACCGTCGGCGAGGTCGCGGGCACACTCCGGACCGTCTTCGGAACCTACCGGCCTACCGCGGTCTTCTGATACCAACGCGCGGTGAACGGCCGGTCACGAATCGGCGTCACCGGCCCCGCCGCAGAGATGGGGGCGCATCGTTTTCCGGAATGGACGACTCCACGAGGCGTGCCGACACCGAGCACCTGTCCTGGGTCATCGACGACATGCAGCGGCTCGAGGCCGGCGGGCACCTCGGCGGCGAGGGCCGCCTGCTCCTCCAGCGCTACCGCAACTGGTACGCGTGGCTGACGTCCACGCCCGCCGCGGCTCCGGGAGCACCCCCGGCCGCGCCTCCCGTCCCGACCGGGGCGCCGGTGACGGGCTGGGCCGCGCAGCCGCAGCCGGCGTACGCGGCGACCGCGGTCGCACCGCCGCCGCCCCCCGCGCCGGTGGGGCCGCCACTCGACCTGCGACGGTTGGTGAGCGCCCACGGCGTCCTGCTGCTCTCCTGGGCGGGCGCGCTCCTCCTGATCAGCGCCACGGTGCTCTTCCTCGCCTACGGGCCGGAGGGTCTCGGCGGGGGCGCTCGCGCCGCGGCGGTGCTCGGCCTCAACGCCGCGCTCCTCGGAGTCGCCGTGACCTGCCACCGCCGCGCCGCGCTGCGGCTCGTCGAGGAGACGTACACGGCGCTCACCGCGCTCACGCTTCCGCTCAGCCTCGCCGCCACGTACGGCTACGTGATCCGCGGCGCGACCGGGATGACCGTGCCCACGGCGGTCGCCCTCGGGGGCGCGCTCTGCGCCGCCGTCTACGAGCGCCTCGCGACGCGCCTTCGCTCCACCGGGTACGCGGCCCTCTGCCTCGCGATGGCGACCGCCGCCGCGATCAGCGCCGCGATCGCGGTCGGCGCCGGGTCGCGGGCGCTGCCGCTGACCGCGCTGATCGCGCTGGCAGGCTGGACCCTCGCCGAGCGCCAGGGCTCGCCGTTCGCCCTCCCCGGCCGCTGGCTCGCCGCCGCCACGACGATCGGTGCCCCGTGGGCGGCGCTCGCCGTCGCCTCCCACCAGGCCCTCGACGGGGCCGCCACCCCGCGGGCGCTCCACCTCCCGCTCACCTTCGCCGCCATCGCCGCGGCCTGCCTCCACCCCGCGCTGCGTCGCGGGAGCGTGGTCCTGGGATGGGTGAGCGTCCTCCTCGGGAGCGCCACCCCGATCGCGCTGGCATGGTCGTTCGGCACCTCCGGCGCTGGGCTCGACCTGACCCTCGCGTTCACCGCGCTCGGCACCGCCGGTGTCACCGTCCTGCCGTGGGGGCTGCTCGAGCGGCGGGCGGTGAGCGAGGAGGTCACCCTCTCGCTCGCGGGCGCCGTCGGCCTGCTCGCCGCGTTCGAGGCGACGATCGCCGCGGTGCGCAGCGCCCGCCTCGACGTCGAGATGGTCGCGGTCGCCGCGGCCACCCTCGCGGGCGCCATGAGCGCCCTGCGCCACCGGGACCAGTCCGGCCTCCACATGCTCACCCTCGGCCCGATCGCGGTCGCCGGCCTCCTCCTCGGCGTCCTGCTGCGTTCGGGGAACTCCCTCCCCGACCACTGGCCGGTGGGGGTGCCCACCGGGCTGGCGGTCGTCCTCGGCGCCACCTCGCTGGTCGCGGTGCGCCGCCGCGCGGTCGTCCTCGTGCCCTGGCTCTCCGCCGGGCTCACCGTCGCCGCGCTCACCGCGGTGAGCGCCTGGCAGCTCGGCCAGACCGGCTACGCCTCCTCGCTCATCGCCCTCGGCACCGCCCAGGCGGCGCTGTCGGTGCTCCTGCCGCCCTCGCAGCGGCAGCTCGCCTGGTGGGGTGCCGGGGCGCGGCTCGCGCTCGCCCCGCTCGTCGTCGTCTCGCCGCTCTGGCTCCAGGCGGTGCTCGGCATCGCGGCGTTCGCCGGTGCGGGGCTCCTCGCCGCCGTCACCCGCCGGGCGCTCGCGGGGCTGCTCGCCACCGCGCTCCTCGCCGCGGCCTGGTACTGGGCCGGCGCGCTCATCGCCGGCGGGACGCTCACCGTCCACCAGGCGGCGATCGCGCTCGCGCCTCTGCCCTTCGTCGCCGCGGCCGGGCTCGCGCTGACGGGGACGGCGCTGCGCCGCGCCGGGGGCGACCTCGCCGCGGGGCTCTGGGTGGGCACCGGCGGCCTGACCCTCCTCAGCCTCGGCCTCTGCGTCGCCGCCGAGGACCACACCCTGCTCTCGATCGTGAGCGGCGCCGTCGCGCTCGCCGTCTACCTCGCCGGCCGCCGGCTCGCCCGCCTCGAGACCGTCGTCGTCGCCGCCGCGCTCGCCGCCACCTCGACGGTGAACGCCGCCCTCGCGGCGGGGTACGGCACCACCGGCGGGGTGCTCGGTCTCACCCTGCTCGCCGGCGCCGCCCGGGCGATCGCCGTCGCCGGGGGCCCGCTCCCGAACTGGCGCACCGCCCACCGGCTCACGGCCCTCGGCCTCGCCCTGCTCGGCGCCCTCTGGGCCTTCGAGGTGGTCACCAACGCGGACGGCGGGGTCGGCGGGGCGGACGTGGCCCTCTGCCTCGCCGGCCTCGCCGCCTCGCTCGCGACCGCCGCGCTCGTCGCCACCGAGGCCTCGTGGCCCGCTCCCCGCGTCGGGCTGTGGGTCGGGGTCGTCCTCGGCGCCGTCTCGCTCGACTGGCTGAGCGCCGCCGCCCACCTGTACGAGACCCAGGCGTACATCGCCGCCCCCGGGCTCGCCGCCATCGTCTGCGGTCTCGCCGCCCGCGGCGACCGGCCTCCGGACGGGCGGCCCGAGGTGGCCCTCCCGCTGCTCGGCGGCGGGCTCGCCCTGCTCCTCGGCACCAGCGGCCTCCAGGCGCTGCAGGCGAGCTCGGGCTCCTGGTACCTCCCCCTGCTGCTCGGCGAGGCGATCGCGGTGCTCGTCCTCGCGGTGGTCGCCGAGTCCCGCATCTGCGCGGTCGCCGCGGGCGCGGCCCTCGCCGGGGTGAGCCTGCGCGCGCTCGGGATCGCCGCGGCGAGCCTGCCCCTCTACGCGGTCTTCGGTGGCTGCGCCCTGCTCCTGCTCACCGGCTCGGTCGGCCTCGCCCTCGAGCGCGAGCGGGTGAACCGGGTCCGCGACACCCTGATGCGCTGGAGGCCCTGAGGCGCGGAGGGAGGCGCCGGGGCACCCGTCCGTTCGGGACGTGTATTCGGGTACCTTTCCACCCGATCATGGCCAAGGCGCCTCGTTCCGGCATCCCCCCCGCTGGTGCCGAGGACCGACCCCGACTGAGCGAAGGTGACCTCAAGGCCACTGCCGCCGGTGCCAATGGTGCCGCCGCGGGCACGCCCGGGAGCGTCACCGAGCGAAAGATCAATCTCCTGCGCAAACGTCGCTACGACGCGGTCCAGCGCGGCGGCGCGGCGGCGCGGCTCCAGCACCGCAAGGGCAAGCTCACCGCTCGCGAGCGGGTCGAGCGTCTCCTCGACCCCGGCTCCTTCACCGAGGTCGACGTCTTCGCGATGCACCGCTCCACCAACTTCGGGATGGGGGAGAAGCGCATCCGCGGCGACGGGGTGATCACCGGCTGGGGGACCGTCGACGGACGCCAGGTCTTCGTCTTCAGCCACGACGCGAGCGTCTTCGGCGG
>DATKEY010000002.1:0-6283 GCA_035544475.1 Candidatus Dormiibacterota bacterium
CCTCGGGGACCGGGAAGAGCGTCTTCCTCTCCCACATCATCGGGCTGCTCATGCCCGACGGCGGGTGCCTCAACGTCGACGACCGCCCGGTCGCCGACCGCAACCAGAAAGAGCTCAACGACATGCGCAAGCGCATGGGCATGCTCTTCCAGGACGGCGCCCTCTTCAGCTCCATCAACCTCTACGACAACGTCGCCCTGCCGCTGCGCAAGCACACCGACCTCAGCGAGACCAAGATCCGCGAGATCGTCCGGGCGCGGCTCAAGGACGTCGGCCTGGGGGGCGCCGAGAGCCGGATGCCGAGCCAGCTCAGCGGCGGGATGCGCAAGCGCGCCGGCCTCGCCCGGGCGCTGGTCATGGACCCCGAGCTGCTGCTCTTCGACGAGCCCGACTCGGGGCTCGACCCGGTGCGCACCCGGCTGCTCTGCGACCTCATCGAGGAGACGTGGAAGGAGAAGGGGGGCACCTACGTGATCGTCTCCCACGACGTCGTCGAGGTGGCGAAGACGGGTCACAACATCGCCATCCTCTGGGAGGGCGAGGTGCGCCAGTTCGGCACCCGGCAGGACCTCTTCGACTCCACCGACCCCTTCGTCCACCAGTTCATGCACGGGACCGCCGACGGCCCGCTGACGATGGACTGAGGGGGAGGGGAGATGCGACCTCGGCAGCTCGGCCTCGCGGTGGTGGGGAGCGTCCTCGGCGCGGTGCTGCTCGTCACCGGCTTCGTCGTGAGCCGCAACGGGCTCGTCGGCACCTGGGACTACCACGTCAAGGTGAGGGTCGCCGACGCCGACGGCCTCATCGAGGGCAACCGCGTCGCCGTCGCCGGCGTGCCCGCCGGCCGCATCCTCGACCTCCAGGTCGCGGACCACTCCGCGATCCTCACGCTCGGGATCACGACCGACGTCCGCCCGCTGCTCAGCGACACGACGACGAGCATCCGGCCCAAGGGTCTCGCCGGCGAGCGCTTCATCGAGCTCGTCCCCGGCACCAGGGGCACCGCCGTCCCCGACTACGGGATGCTGTCGAGCACGACGTCGAACCCGGTCGAGGTCGAGGACGTCCTCAACTCCTTCGACGCGCCCACGCGCGCGGGGCTGAAGTCGTTCCTCGACGACCTCGGCGCCGGGATGGCGGGCAACGGAGACGCCGCCAACCACGACCTGGCCGAGCTGCTCACCCTCGTCGACCAGGCCCAGGGGCTGGCGACGCAGCTGCAGGGGCAGGACGACCAGATCGGCCCGCTGCTCGGCAACCTCGACGCGGTGGTGTCGTCCCTCAACACCCTGCAGAACAGCGGCGTCCTCGACCAGTTCGCCGGCAACGCCGCGACGGTCACCTCGGCCGTCGCCGCCCGCGACACCCAGCTGCGCGACATGCTGCGCCGGCTGGGCGCGGTGCTCGGCGACCTCCAGCAGGCCTTCGGCGGCCACGAGGGCCGGTTCCGTGACGTCCTCCAGCGGCTCCCGGCGCTCGAGACGAAGCTGCAGGGGCTGCTCACCGCGACCGATCCCACCCTCACCACCATCGAGTCGAGCCTGCCGAGCATCCAGAAGCTGCTCATCCAGCTCGCCGACGGCACCTGGGGCCCGTTCCAGGAGGGCAACCGGCTGGTGGTCTCGACCACCGCCTCGATGCAGGGGCTGAGCCTGCCCCCGGGGACACCTCAGCCACCGGGCGTCGCGACCCGGGCACAGGTCCTGCAGTTCCTGAGCGGAGGGCGCTGACGATGCGGCCCGAGCTCAAGCACGTGGTGCAGTTCGGCGGCTTCACCGCCGCCCTGACCGGGCTGGCGATGTACCTCGCCTCGAACATGAACGGCAGCGGTCTCCCCTGGTCGCCGCGCTACGAGGTCAAGGCGGAGCTCAGCAACGCCGACATCCTGCTCAAGGACCAGGACGTGCGGATCAGCGGCGTCCAGGCCGGGAAGGTCACCGACGTCGTGCCGGAGTCGAACGGCCGCGTCCTCGTCACGATGGTGATCGACAGGAAGTACGCGCCGATCCACGCGGACAGCACCGCGAAGGTCAGGCCCTTCACCCTGATCGGCGACAAGTACGTCGACATCGACCCGGGGAGCACGTCGGCGCCGGCGCTGCCGGGCGGGGCGACGATCGCGCTGAACCACACCAGCATCCCCGTCGAGCTCGAGCAGGTTCTCGCGATCCTCGACGCCGACACCCGCGCGAAGGAGAACCAGCTGCTCACCCAGGGGGGCACCGCGCTGGCCGGCCGGGGTGAGACCGTCAGCCAGATCCTGCAGCGGCTGCCGGCGCTCGAGAGGTCGCTGACCGCGACCCTGCTCGTCACCGACTCCAAGGTCCAGACCATCGACCACCTGCTGAGCAGCGCGGACAGCCTGCTCACGAGCCTGGCGCAGCACCAGGCTCGGATCGAGAGCGCGGTCAACGCGTCCGACCAGCTGCTCGGGGCGCTCGCCGACGACCGTGACGTCATCACCCGGACGGTCACCACCGCCGACCAGAGCCTCGCCACCCTCGCGCGGGCGATCGCCGGTGAGGGCGCCGACGGGCGCGCCCTCGTCGCCAACGCTCCGGGGCTGCTCGACGAGCTGCAACGCTTCATGGCGACCGGCGACACCGACGTCCTCGGTGTGACCCCCGAGGCGGCGCAGATGCGCGGGCTCTTCGCCCAGCTGCGGAGCACCTTCAGCGCGAGGGACTCGCTCGGCTACTACATCCGGTCGATCCCCCGCGACGACTGCGCCACCACGGTGGCGGGGAACAGCCCGCCGTGCAGCTTCCCGAGCGGCCACTGAGGAGGATGAACGATGGCCCCTCAGCAGCACCGCGAGCACCACTCCAGCCACACCTACTTCGACGAGAGGATCCATCTCACCCTCGCCGGCAAGACGGCGCTCACCGCCGCGTTCGTGGCGACCTGCTTCGCCGGCATCCTCGGCACCATCCACCTGATCGGCGCGCCGCTCCCCTTCAGCTCCCAGTACCACGTGTCGGCGGTCTTCCCCGACGCCGAGGGGGTGATCCCGGACAGCAGCGTGACCATCGGCGGCGCCCTCGCCGGGCGCGTCGAGGAGGTGAGCCTCACCCCGCAGGGGGCGAAGGTGACGATGCGGCTGCTCGACCGCTGGCAGCACACCGTCCACCGCGACGCCGGCGCCTCGATCCGGATCAAGAGCCTGCTCGGCGAGCGCTTCGTGAACATCGACCCGGGGACCCCCGGGCAGCCGCTGCTCGCGTCGGACAGCACCCTCGGCGGCCGGGGCACGCTGAGCGTCGAGATGACCGACGTCCTCGACATGCTCGACCAGCCGACCCGGGCGAGCCTCGCCGCGCTGCTCGGTTCCCTGGGGACGGCGACGAGCGGCCGCGGCGGCGACGTCAACACCGCGATCCACGACCTGCGCACCCTGGTCACCGACCTGCAGCCGCTGACCGGCACCTTCCAGCACCGCTCCGACGACGTCCGCCACCTCATCTCCCAGGCGGACTCGGTCACGAAGCACCTCGCCGCCGAGCAGGGGGACCTCGGCGGCCTGATCACCAACGCGAACACCGCCTTCGGCAGCCTCGACAGTGACAAGCAGTCGCTGCTGAACCTGATCGACCGCGGCGACACCCTCGCCAGGGACTTCAGCACGGTGCTCGACCCCCAGACCCAGGCGGGCTTCCGCGACACACTGCAGAACGCGCCGCCCGCCCTCACCCAGACCGCCTCGCTCGGCTCGACGCTCACCCCGACGGTGCAGCAGCTGCGGCCGGGGCTGCCGAGCTACGTCGCGCTGCTCCCCGAGCTGAAGAGCACCTGGAGCTTCGCGGACGCCAACAACCACTACGTGCGCGTCCTGGTCCTCGCCGGTCCCGACGAGATGACGTCGGGACAGAACGGTGACCGGCGTCCCGCACCGGACGTGGTTCCGCCGGGCGGCGCACCCGCCGCGCCGGGCTTCCCGCCGCATCCGTCGGGGGTCGCGACCTCCGGGCAGCCGGACCTGTTCTCGCCGCAGTCGCCCCTCTGGGCCCTGATCTTCGGAGGGATGTGAGGATGCGCGCGGTGCTCCGCTCCTCCTGGGGCCAGGTCGCCATCATCCTGAGCGGCTTCGTGATGACGCTCGTCGCGCTCGCCGCCGTCGTCGAGCTGATCTCGGTCCACGACCATGGCGGCTACAACGTCACGGCGACCGTCGGCGACGTGAACGGCCTCTTCGACCACCAGACGGTGCGCCTCGCCGGCGTCGAGGTGGGCCAGGTCGACGACATCAGCCCCAACCCCCAGGGCGGGGTGGACGTGAAGATGTCGATCGATCCCAAGTACGCGCCGCTCCACCAGGGAGTGCAGATCGCGGTGCGCTCGCTCGGGCTCTTCGCCGAGCAGTACGTGCGCATCACCGACGGTCCGTCGTCGTCTCCGCCTCTGCCCGACGGGGTCTCGATCCCGCTCTCGCAGACGGCGTCGGCGATCGGCCTCGACAGCATCGTCGACACCCTCGACACCGCGACCCGGGCCGAGATCCGGACGCTGATCACCCAGACGCAGACCGGCCTGCAGGGCGCCTCCGCCGCCGACCTCAACGCCGCCCTGGAGCAGCTGCACCTCGCCGTCGAGGCGCTCGACCCGGCGATGGCGAGCCTCTCGCAGCGCACCGAGGCGCTCGACGCGATGATCTCCGACTACGACCAGCTCGCCACCAAGGTCGCGAGCAACCGCGCGGGGGTCTCCCAGGCGGTCTCACAGCTGAACGGCGGGCTCGCGACCTTCGACGCCCACACCGGGCAGGTGAGCCAGGCGCTGCAGCAGGCGGCGACGACGATGCAGACCGGCTCGACGATCGTCGGCCAGCGCATCCCCGAGCTGCGCACGCTCTTCACCGAGCTGCCCGGAACGCTGCGCACCGTCGACTCGCTGCTCGGCGAGGTGAACCCGTTCCTCGCCAGCATCGAGCCGCTCGCCCCGCAGCTGCGCCAGCTGCTCGTCGGCCTCGAGCGCACCGCCTCGGGCGCCGACCAGAACGGCCACTACATCCGGGTGCTCCCCCAGGGCGGTGAGGGCAGCTTCGTCGAGAACATCCCCGGGGAGCACTTCCCCGACCAGCCGCCGCCGTCGGCGGCGCCCCCGGCGGGCAGCCGCACCGCTCCGGCCGATCCGAACACCCGGCTGTGGGAGGAGCTGTTCAAGTGATCGCGACTCCCACCGGCCCGCGCGGTCCCCGCATCAAGACCCGCCTCTACCCGGTCCTGCTCACCCGCGTCCCGCCGTTCTGGGCGGGGGTGGTCGGCGCCGTCTTCATCGTCTTCACGCTCTACTTCGTCTTCGCGGTGAGCCTGGCGCAGGGCAACCCGTACGTGCACCGCTACTCGGTGCACGCGCGCTTCGCCAACGCCGTCAACCTCGGCTCGAACGACTTCGTCGAGATCCACGGCGTGCGCGTCGGCCGGGTCGGGCAGCTGACCCCCGCCGGCGGTCTCGCCGACGTGGTCCTGCGCATCGACGACTCCGGAGTCAAGCTCCACGACGACGCCACCGCGGCGCTGCGCCTGAAGAGCCTGGTGGGGGAGAGCTACGTCGAGGTCGACCCGGGCACGTCCTCGCGGCCCGAGCTCCCCGACGGCGCGCTGCTCCCGCTGACGCAGACGCACTCGCCCGTGCAGCTCGACCAGGTGCTCAACACCCTCGACCCGAAGACCAGGGAGGCGCTCGCCGGCTTCCTCACCCAGCTGGGCGGGGGCGTGCGCGGCCGCGCCGGTGACGTCGCGGCGCTGGTGCGCCAGTCGGAGTCCACGCTGGGCTCGACGGCGGCGACCTTCAACGCCTTCGACTCGCCCCAGCTCGGCGACCTGCTCGCGACCCTCACGAGCGACACCGGGGTGCTCGCCAACCGCGTCAACGCGTTGAGCGGCACCTTCCGCAGCGGCAACGGCTTCCTCGGCGCCCTGGCGCCCGACACCACGAACATCCAGGCGGTGATCGTCGACGCGGCCGACACCCTCAACCGCTTCGACGCCGTGCTGCACGACCGCACCACCGGGCTCGGCAACACCCTCGACGAGCTCGACGCGGTGACCCGCAACACCAGCGCCCTCGCCGACGAGGCGCGTCCGATCGTCGACGCGCTGAGCCCAGAGCTGCCGAACTTCCCCGTCTGGATCAAGGAGCTCACCTCGGCGACCAGCCAGTCCGACGCCAACGGCTACTTCCTGCGGCTGGTGCCCGTGTTCGGAGCGCTCACCACGAGCGGCCTGGGCGGTGCCCAGCCCGCGCCGTCCCGAACGGCGAGCGGCTCCACCGCCGGAGCGGTCGG
>DATKEY010000003.1:0-3176 GCA_035544475.1 Candidatus Dormiibacterota bacterium
CCGACTGGCCGGTCGCGCCCAGCGAGGTCGCGAGGACCGGCAGGAAGTAGGCCACCGCCCCGGCCAGCCCCGACGCCGTGAACCCGACGATCACGAGCACCGCGATCAGGACGCGGCGGCGGCGCCTCCGTGTGGCGTCCCCGTCCACGCCCGGCCACCCCGCCCCCGAGCGCCGCCGGCGGCGCTGGTTCGTCGCCATCGGACCCGGATGGTACGAGCCCGGGGCGCATCTCTGCGAGGCCCCGGTTAAGAAGGCACTTAAACAGGTGCGGGGCGGGGCCACGATGGCCCCGCCCCGCGCGAGAGACCCGGTCGCTGCCTAGCAGTGACTGAGCAGCGAGAGAACGCACCCGACAGAGGGAAGGCCGGGGAGGCTGACGCTGGTGCTGCCCGAGGTGGTGGCGCCCGCCGCGGAGCCGGAGACCGAGCCGGTGCCGGAGAGCGGCTGGGTGAGGCCGCCGGTCAGGCCGCTCACGGTGTTGAGCAGCGAGCCCGCGGTGTTCTGGACGGTGCCGGTCACCGAGCCGGCGCCGGGCAGGGTGTTGAGGACCGAGCCGGCGGTGTTCTGGACCGTGCCGGTCACCGAGCCCGCGCCGGGGAGGGTGTTGAGGACCGAGCCGGCGGTGTTCTGGACCGTGCCGGTCGCCGCGCCGACCGAGGGAACGCCGGGGAGCGACGGGAGCGACACCGGGAGGCTGGGCAGCCCGGGCAGCGAGACCGGCAGGCTGGGCAGGCCGGGCAGGGAGGGAGAGCTCGGCGAGGAGGGCGACGCGGGCGAGGACGGGATCGAGGGGAGCGCGGGCAGGGTGGCGCTGCCGCTGCCGCTGGCGCCGGCGGCGCCGCCGTTGACGCTCACCGAGCCGTGCCGCGGGTCGATGGTGGCGCTGAAATGGCCGCCGCCGATCGAGGAGAGGTCGGGCAGGCCGGGGAGCAGGCCGTTCACCGAGGGAAGCCCGCCGGGGAACGCCGCGCTGAGGTCGCCTGCGGCGTTGACCGGGCCGCTGTTGAGGGCGACCTGGGCGGAATCGTCGCCGAGGAGCGAGGCGCTGGTCGAGGTGGTCCCGAGGGCGGAGGCGACGGCGGCGGAGACGACACCGGCGACGGCGGCGGACCCGATGGCGGCGAAGACGTACTTGCGAGCGATCATGTCGAGGATCCTTGCGGCGGGCTGCACCCCACCTGGGTCATCGGGCGAGAGAGGAACCCGAATCACTGGGGTAGACGACGGCCGGCCGCCGGTCCTTGTGGGGGTCGGCGATGTGTTACATGCCCGACGGAATCGTCAGGAGCGTCATCCCTCCGTCGGTGCGACGGATTCGCTGTTCGGGGGGGTTGGCGGGCGGCACCCGTTCGGCTAGAGTTGCGCTGCAGCCCGTCCACCGAGCAGCCGGCCCGTCAGGGTCCGGCGACGGTTCCTCGACAGCGTCTTCTCTGTGCATACAGTTTTTGCCAAGTTGGGTCAGAGCTCGGGGTGGGAGGCCTTGGCGGGGGAGGTCTGGGTGGCGGACGACCCGGTCGGCGAGGAGATCGTGCACCTCGACGGCACCGCGGTGCCGTGGACCGAGAGCCGCGGCCGCGTGCCGCGCAGCCGGCTCGACAGGCTCGGAGTGCGGGCCGAGCACCGCGTCGCCACTCTCGGCCGGGTGGAGGAGCGGTTCCTCGACGAGCTCCGCAACCGACTGAGCGAGGTGGTGACCGGGTCGGTTCCTGCAGGAGCTGACATCATCTTCCTGGCCGCGAGCCAGCGTGAGGAGCTCGGGCGGGTGCCCGGCCTCGCCCACTTCATCTCGCCCGGCGGGGTGCTCTGGGTCATCCGGCCGCGCTCGGGGCGCGAGATCACCGAGCAGGACGTGGCGGTGTCGGCCAAGGCCGCAGGCATGCTGCTGGGACGTGGGGTGCGCTTCTCGCCCACCCACACCGCCGACCGGCTCACCCCTCCCGGGGGCCGGCGGCGACGGGGGCGGTAGCGCTCACGCCGTCGATGAAGTTCAGCACCGCGCGTGCCGACTCGAGCCGCCAGAGCAGCAGGGTGCGGTCGAAGGCCTTGGCGGTGCCGACCCGGGCCTCGAGCGCGGCGACGACCGGGCCCAGCCGCTCCCGCTGGGCGGCGAGCAGCGCGGCCGGGTCCGCACCCCCGCGGGCGAGCAGCGCCAGCTTGAGCATGAGCAGCGAGCGCACCTCACGGAGATGGTCGACCGGGGTCGCGAGCCAGGCCCCCAGCGCCTCCACCCCCTCGGCGGTGGCGCCGTGGAGGGTGCGGTGGGGACCGCGCTCGCCCGGCTCCTCGCCCATGGGGGTGACCATGCCGCGATCCTGCAGGGTGCTGAGCGCCCGGTAGACGAGCGGCTTGGGCAGTGCCCAGACCCGGCCGATCTCGCCCTCCGGAGCCATCAGCCGGGCCACCGCGAATCCGTGCCGCGGCTGCTCGGCGAGCAGGCCGAGGACGGCCCAGTCCCCGCAGGAGAGCTGTGACGTGCCCGGGGTGGAGATGGTCACGCCCTCACGTTAGCGCAGCCGGCGGGGGCGTGAAGATCCCCGGTTTCGCCACGAATGCTCCGGAACGCTCGAAGTTGGGCCACAATGGGGCTGCCGCGCTGCGGCAGGGAGGGGACGGCAGGGCCGTTGTGAGGTCAGGGAAGGGAAGATGCACGAGGTCGAACCTCGCCACCGCCGCGGTGATGATCCGAAGCACGATCTGACGAGGGCGCGCCGGCGCCCGCGCCCGTTGCGGCGCCTCGCCGCCGCGGGCCTCCTGGCGGCCGCGACCGCCGTCGCCGCCGGCGCCGCGGCGACCACGCCGGGCCTGATCGCCCACGCGGACACGCTCGCGAGCAGCCAGCCCGCGGGGACCGCTTCGGCGTCGCCGACGCCGACCCCGAAGCCGGCGAAGACGCCGAAGGCGTCGCCGACCCCCAAGCCGTCGAGGACCCCCAAGCCGTCGCCGACGCCGAAGAGCACGCCGCCGCCGCCGCCGCCCCCTCCCCCTCCGGCGCCGACGCCGGCGCCGACGAGGAAGCCGGTGCCGCCCGCGCCGCCTCCGCCCGCGCCGCCACCGCCGGCGCCGCCACCGCCCGCGCCGCCTCCGCCCGCTCCTCCGCCGCCCGCGCCGCCTCCGCCCGCGCCGCCACCACCCGCGCCGCCACCCTCGCCGCCGCCACCCCCACCTGTTACCCCCT
>DATKEY010000004.1:0-8516 GCA_035544475.1 Candidatus Dormiibacterota bacterium
TGCTGCGCGCGGGTGGCCGTCTGTGTGTGTTCTGGAATGTCGGACACCATCCCGACGGCCTCGCCGCTGCGCTCCAGACCGTGTACGGGCGCGTCCTCCCGCCCGGGTCCGCGGCGCTGAGGATCGGCTACGCCGTGAACAGCCCGAGCGATCCCCGGGCCGGCTTCGATGAGGTCGCCGGGGCGCTCGTCGCATGCGCCGAGCTGGCGGATCCGCGCATCACGTCGTTCCCGTGGAGTCGCACGTACACCCGCGACATGTGGCTCGACGAGCTCCGCTCCCACAGCGATCACATCGCGCTGGCATCCGAGGTGTGTGAGCGCCTCCTCGACGAGGTCGGCGCGACGATCGACCGCTTCGGCGTCGCCTTCGACATGTCCTTCGCCACCGTCCTGGTCGCCGCCACCCGAGCCCGCTCGTGACCGGTTCGGTCAGCCGGCACCGAGGCGGCAGAGCGGCGCGTCCTGGGCGACGGTGTCGCCGACCCTGACGACCAGGTCGCGCACCACCCCGTCGACCGGGGCGACGACGGAGTTCTCCATCTTCATCGCCTCGACGACGGCCACGAGGTCGCCGGCGGCGACGCGCTGACCGTCCTCCACGGCGACGCGGACGACGGTGCCCTGCATGGGGGAGAGGACGGCGTCGGTCCGCGCCGTCCGGTCGCGCTCACCGGTCGACCGCCCGGCGATGCCGGCCCTGACCGCCGCGGCGGAGGGCCCCGCGAGCACGGCGAGGCCGGGAAGCCGGACGGTGTGGATCCGGCCACCGATGCGGACCGCGACGGTGCCGGGTGGGCGGTCGGAGCCCGCCCCGCGGTGGGGGAGGTACTCCTCGTCGATCCACCGCGTGTGCACGGCGAACCCGCGGCCGTTCCCGACGAAGTCGGGGTGGTCGACGACCGCGCGGTGGAAGGGGATCGCGGTGGGCAGGCCCTCGATGCGGAGCTCGGCGAGCGCGCGTCGCGCGCGGGCGAGCGCGTGCTCGCGGTCCCGGCCGGTGACGATCAGCTTCGCGAGGAGGGAGTCGAAGCGGTCGCCGACGACGCTGCCGGCCTCGATCCCGCTGTCGACGCGGATCCCCGGTCCGCCCGGGAGGTCGAGGCCGGTGACGGTGCCCGGCGTGGGCAGGAAGTTCCGGGCCGGGTCCTCGCTCGTGAGCCGGAACTCGAAGGCGTGGCCGCGCGCCGCAGGCTCCGCGGGGAGGTCGAGCGGGTCGCCGGCGGCGATGCGCAGCTGCTCGGCGACGAGGTCGAGACCGGTGGTCTCCTCGGTGACGGGATGCTCGACCTGGAGGCGGGCGTTCACCTCGAGGAAGGACACCGTCCCGTCCTCCCCGACCAGGTACTCGACGGTTCCGGCGCCCTCGTACCCGGCCTGGCGGCAGATGGCGGCGGCGGACTCGTGGATCGCCCGCTGCTGCTCCGCGGAGAGGAAGGGGGCGGGCGCCTCCTCGACGAGCTTCTGGTGGCGGCGCTGGAGCGAGCAGTCGCGGGTGCCGGCGACGACGACCCTCCCGTGCCGGTCGGCCAGGACCTGCGCCTCGACGTGCCGGGTCCGCGGGAGATAGCGCTCCACGAAGCACTCGCCCCGCCCGAAGGCGACCGCCGCCTCCCGCTGCGCCGACGCGAAGAGCTCGCCGATCTCCTCCGCACGGTGGACCACCCGGATGCCGCGGCCCCCACCTCCGAACGCGGCCTTGATCGCCAGCGGCAGACCGTGGCGTTCGGCGAACTCCGCGACCTCGCGCGCATCGCTCACCGGGCTGTCGGTCCCCGCGACCATGGGGGCTCCGGCTCGGCGGGCGACGGCGCGCGCCGACACCTTGTCGCCGAGCGCCCGCATCGCGGCCGGGGGGGGACCGATCCAGGTGAGCCCGGCGGCGATGACGGCCTCGGCGAAGGACGCGTCCTCGGAGAGGAAGCCGTACCCGGGGTGGACGGCGTCGGCGCCCGCGGCGGCGGCCACCGAGAGCAGCGCGGCCACGTTGAGGTAGGTCTCGGCCGCGGTGTCGCCCACCAGGCGGTGTGCGTCCGAGGCGAGGCGCGTGTGGAGCGCGCCCGCGTCGGGGTCGGCGTAGCAGGCGATGCTGCGGATCCCCGCGTCACGGCAGGCGCGCACCACCCGCACGGCGATCTCGCCCCGGTTCGCGATCAGCACCGCCTTCACGGCGGCGGCGCGGCCCCCGCCCGTTCGAGGACGTGGCGGGCCTGGCGGACGTGGACGGCGTCGATCATCCGGCCGTCGACGACGGTCACCCCGTGTGCCGTCGCCGCCTCGACGATGCGCCGCGCGGCGGCGACCTCGGCGTCGGTCGGGGTGAACACCGCGTGCGCGAGCGCGACCTGCCGCGGATGGATGCAGAGCTTGCCCACATAGCCGAGCGCACGGCCGGCCTGCGCGTCGGCGGTGTAGCCCGCGTCGTCGTCGAGCGCCATGACGGCCTGGTCGATCATCGGGGTGCCGGTGAGCCGGCCCGCGAGCAGCACGGCGCTGCGGGCGTACAGCACCTCGAGCCCCGTGGCGGTGCGCCGGCCGCCGACGTCGGCGATGAAGTCCTCCGCTCCGAAGTAGGCGGCGGTCACCACGCCGGTGTCGAGGACCTCGCGCGCCCGCGCCACCCCGAGCGCGGTCTCGAGGCCCGCCACCAGCCATGCGCCGGCGAGGCTCTCGCCGAGACGGGCCACCACCTCGGGGTCCTCGGCCTTGGGGAGCACGACCCCGGCCGCCCCGCCGGCGACCGCGGCCGCCACGTCGGCGTCGTGCCACGGAGTGCCCGGCGGGTTCACGCGCACCAGCACGGTGCTGCCCGGCGCCCGGAGCTCGGCCTCGTGCACCGCGCGCCGGGCGGCGTCCTTGTCGGCGGAGGCGACGGCGTCCTCGAGGTCGACGACCGCCACGTCGGGGGTCCACCGCGGAACCTTGGCGAGCAGGTCGAGCCGGGTGCCGGGGAGGAACAGGACGCTGCGGACGCGCATCGGACGCCGGCGCCGTCAGACCGGGCTGACGACGTGATGGCGGCGGCCCGGGGTCCGTTCCCAGCCGTCGGCGGCGGCGAGGCGGGCGATGAGCTCCGCGCGCAGGTCCTGGGGGTCGACGACGGCGTCGACGACGAGCTCGCTGCCCATCCGCAGGAGGTTCATCTCCGCCTCCTGCTCGGCGACGCGGGCGGCGATGTACGCGGCACGCTCCTGCGGGTCGGTGATCTCGGCGATCCGGTTCGCGTACATCGCGTTCGTCGACGCCACGGGCGACATCGTGCCGATCGTCGCCGTGGGAAGTGCGAGGGTAGCCCGGGGCTCGAAGCCGGGGGCGCACATCGCGTAGTAGCCCGCCGCGTAGGTCTTGCGCAGCACCACCGTGAAGCGGGGGACCTCGGCGCTCGCCATCGCGGTCAGCATCTTGGCGCCGTGGCGGATGATCCCCTGCCGTTCGACCACGACCCCGACCATGAACCCCGGGACGTCGTGGAGGAAGAGCAGGGGGATGTTGAAGGCGTCGCAGAGCGAGATGAACCGCGCCGCCTTGTCGGCGGAGTCGACGAAGATCGCGCCCGCCCGCACCGACGGCTGGTTCGCGACGATCCCGATCACCCGGCCGTCGAGCCGGGCCAGGCCGGTCACCATCTCCAGGGCCCAGAACGACTTGATCTCGAAGAAGGAGTCGGCGTCGACGAGCCGGTCGATCACCTCGTGGACGTCGTAGGCGACGTTCGGATCGGTGGGGATCAGGCCGTCGGGCCAGACCGGGATGCGCGGTGGGCGGGACTCGGTTCGTGCCGGTCGCTGCCGGAACGAATCGGGCAGGTACGAGAACAGCAGGCGGGCGGCGGCGATCGCCTCCCACTCGCTGCCGAAGACCTCGTCACCGCAGCCGGACACCGAGGCGTGCATCATCGCCCCGCCCATCTCCTCCAGGGTCGTGACCTCGCCGGTGACCTTCTCGGCCACCCGTGGCGATGCGAGGTACATCGAGGCGTTGCCCTCGACCATCCCCACCCAGTCGGTGAAGGCGGGCATGTAGGCGCCGCCCGCGGCGGAGGGGCCGAGCAGGCAGCAGATCTGGGGCGCCCGCCCGGAGAGCCGGATCTGGAGGTGAAAGATCCCCGAGGCACCGCGGCGGCCGGGGAAGAACCCCATCTGGTCGGAGAGGCGGCCGCCGGCGGCGTCGACGAGGTAGAAGACGGGGAGCAGGTCGCGGTCGGCGCGCTCGAGGATGCGGATCTGCTTCTCGCAGCTGAGACGCCCCCACGAGCCCGCCTTCACCGTGAAGTCGTGCGCGATGACGGCGACGGCGCGTCCCTCGACGCGCCCGACGCCGGTGAGCACCCCGTCGGCCGGCATGTCCTGGGACTCGGCGTTCGCCATCAGGCCGTCCTCGACCCAGGAGCCGGGGTCGAGGAGGAGGCGCAGGCGGTCGCGGACCGGCAGCTTGTCCGGCCATCGCGACGCGTCGAGGCCCGCCAGTGCCGCGGTGCGGGCGGCGAGCGCCGCGGACGCCTGGTCCGGCGCCACGCTCACCCGTCCCCCGTGGGGCGGCGGTGCATCAGCCCGGTGCGGCGGAGCCGGCAGACGAGCTCGTCGCGCTGGTTGAAGGCGCGGTGCTCGAACACCACGACGCCCGCCCGTGGCCGGGAGCGCGACTCCCTCGCCTCGACGACCTCGGTGACCACCCTGATGGTGTCGCCGGCGAAGACGGGGGCGGGGAAGGTGACGTCGCCGAGCCCGAGCTGGGCCACGATCGTCCCGAGCGTCAGCTCGGGCACGGAGAGCCCGACGACGAGGGCCGCGGTGAACATGCTGTTGACCAGCGGCCGGCCGAACTCGGACGCGGCGGCGTACTCGGCGTCGAGATGCATCGGCGCCGGGTTCATCGTCATCGTCGTGAAGAGCACGTTGTCGGTCTCGGTCACCGTCCGCCGGACGACGTGCTCGACGGTGAACCCGACCGGGAGCTCCTCGAACCACCGGCCCGACACCGGGCGGCCGCCGGACGCCCCGCCGCTGCTCACGCTCATCGACCCCTCGACTTGACCCGGGACGCAAGATTAATTAGCGTTAATTCCGAATCCGAACCCACTGTAGGCGGGCCACATGGCCAAGTCAAGAGGGGTGTCAGCGGACGCGGTCCGCTCCGCGGCCTGCGAGCTGTTCGCCGATCGCGGGTACCGTGGCACGTCGATGAAGGACATCGCCCGCGTCCTCGACGTGTCGGCCCCGAACCTCTACAACCACACCGTCTCGAAGCAGGACCTGCTCTTCGGGATCATGGACGGCGCGATGGATCGCGCCCTCGCCGCTCACGACGCCGCGGTCGCGGGTGTGGAGGACGCCGCCGAGCGGCTCCGGCGCGCGACCGAGGCGTCCGTCCTCGACTTCCTCGCGCACCCCGCCGAGATCACCGTGTGCAACACCGAGATCCGCAGCCTCGACGATGGCCACCGCGCGGCGATCATCGGCAAGCGCGACGGGTATGCCGCGCGGATCCGGGGCATCGTCGACCGCGGGTGCGCCGAGGGCCGCTTCTCGACCCCGCAGCCCCGGGTGGCCACCTTCGCCATCCTCGAGCTGCCGGCGAACGCGAAGGCGTGGTTCCACGAGCGCGGCGAGCTGCCGGCGGCCGAGGTCGCCCGGATCTACGGCCAGTTCGCGCTCCACATCGTGGGCTCCCGGGCCGGCGGTCGTCGACAGAAGCTGCGGTGAGCGACAGAAGGGGAGAGACGCAGATGGACGAGGACCTCCGCGACCGGTCGCACGACGAGCTCGTCCAGGAGGTGATCCGCCTCCGGAACGGCATCAGGGAGCACCGCGACAGCAGCGGGCACGCTCTCTGCTGGCACCACCCCCGGCTGTGGGGCCTGCTCCCGGAGTCCACCGACCCGATCCCGGAGGTCCCCGAATGGCCTCAGTTCCTGCGGGGCTGCATCCGGTACCGGCAGTCGCTCGACGAGCAGCTGCCCGGGGCTCCCCGCGCCGGCGACGAGTACCGGCCGTGCTGAACACCGTCTTCGGGGTCGTCTGGCTCGCCTTCTGGATCTACTGGCTCGCCGCCGCGACGAGCACGAAGAGCTCGCTCCCCGGACCGCGTGGGGCATGGTGGGCGGGCGTCCGGGTTCGTGCCGGCATCATCGTCGTGACCCTGCTGGTGGTCCGCTCCCCGATCGTCCGAGGACACGACCTCGCCGTCCACCTCGTGGCGCTGCAGGCCGTCGGGCTGACGCTCTTCCTCGGCGGTCTGGCATTCGCGGTCTGGGCCAGGGTCCACCTCGGCAGGAACTGGGGGGTGCCGATGTCCCAGAGGGTGGATCCCGAGCTGGTCACGAGCGGTCCGTACCGCTACGTCCGGCACCCCATCTACTCGGGGATCCTCCTCGCCCTCGTCGGCACTGCCCTGGGCCTCGATCTGTACTGGTTCGTGCCGGCGGCGGCCGCGGGGGTCTACTTCGTGTACAGCGCCACCGTCGAGGAACGGCTCATGTCAGAGCGATTTCCTACGCAGTACCCGGCGTACAGGGCTCGAACGAGGATGCTGGTTCCCTTCGTCTGGTGAGCGCCGGGGCCGCCGCACGTGCGCGGCGACCCAGGCACCCGCCAGGAGCAGCCCGGGGCCCATCCCGCTCAGCAACGGGAGCAGGGTCTCCTCGACGGGCACCCCGGCGATGTGGGCGATCATCGGGCGTCCCCCGGCGAGGAGGAGCTCACCGGCCGCGGATCGGCGGGGTCGTGGTCGTGCTCGTCGCGATCGCCCCACCACTGGGACGGCTTCGCATCGACGTACTCGTCGTGCCAGTTCCACCACGCGTACGGCGGACTCTGCGGATAGCCCTCCGGCGAGTCCTCCCACTCCTCCTGGCGGCCGAGCGCGGTGATGTCGAGGTAGCTCCAGGTGGTCCCCAGCGCCTCGTCGCCACGGTTGTTGATGAAGTAGGTGCGGAACACCCTGTCGCCGTCGCGGATGAACGCGTTCGTCCCGTGCCACTCGTCGACGCCGAAGTCGGCATCGAAACCGTCGGTCATCGTGTACCAGGGCATCTCCCATCCCATGCGCGCCTTGACGCGCTCGATGTCCGCCTGCGGAGCGCGCGAGGCGAATACGAGAGTCGTGTCACGGGCGTTCAGGTGGGCGACGTTCGCGGCGTGGTCGGCGATCATCGAGCAGCCGATGCACGCGTGGTCGGGCCAGCCGTGGACGCCGGGCTCGAGGAAGGCACGGTAGACGATCAGCTGACGGCGGCCCTCGAACAGGTCGAGCAGGCTCGCCCTGCCCCGGGGCCCGTCGAACTCGTACCGCTTCTCCACGGCGAGCCACGGCATCCGCCGGCGCTCGGCGGCCATGGCGTCCCGGGAGCGGGTCAGGGCCTTCTCCTTCACGAGCAGCCGCCGGCGCGCGGCCTCCCACTCCTGCGGCGACACGATCGGTGGGGTCTTCATCGCAGATCTCCTTGTCAGTCCTGGCCGTACTCGTCGTGGCGGCGCCACCACGGGCCCGTCTCGTTGCGCCCCTCGGGCGCGCGATCGAGCCACTGGTACATGCCCCAGAGACCGTCCAGTCCGCGCGCATACGCGGAATAGGTGTGATAGACGGCGCCGTCCTCGAGCGCGAAGGCGCTCATCCCCGGTCGCTCGCGCGTGTACGTGGCGAAGTCGGTGCCGCATGACGCCGCGTGCGCGGCGGCGCGCTCCGGAACCGGGGTCGTCGGGTCCAACGGGTTCTCGCCGCGCCCGTAGTTGTATGCGATGGCCCCCTCGCGCTGTTGCTCCTCGGTGAACGAGGTGTTGAAGTCGAAGTTGAAGTCGCCGCCGTGCGAGGACGCCCACGGGAAGGTCCACCCCATCCGGCGCCGGTACGCCTGCAGCTGTGCGAGGGGCGCCCGCGACACCGCGGTCAGCATGACGTCATGGTTCGCGAGGTGGACGGCGAACCCGTCGAACCCGTCGGCGATGGCGGAGCACGACGGGCATCCCGCCGTGTAGTCGGGTCCGAACATGAAGTGGTAGACGAGGAGCTGCGAGCGTCCGCGGAAGAGGTCCGGCAGCGAGGCGCTCCCCTCGTCGGTCTCGAATCGGTAGTCCCTGTCGACGCGGACCCACGGCAGCTCGCGTCGCCGCCGCGCGACCTCGTCGCTGCGTCGAGTCAGCTCCTTCTCCGCGCCGAGAAGCTCGAGCCGCGCGGCGAGCCACTCCTCGCGCGTCCCGGTCGTGTGTCCTGTCATCGCCCGTCTCCCGTGCTGGTCGGTGGTCGTGAGCCAGAATAGGGCCGGGTCTTCGACGGGTGGGAGTGACAAGTGTGGCGGGATTCCGATGGACTCGCTGATCACAGCCGCGGCGCGTGCCCTCGCGGCGGGCGATCCTCTCGGTGCGCTCAACCGGGTCGCGCTGCGCGACGACGCGCCCGCCCTCGCGCTCCGGGGCATCGCGATGGCCCAGCTCGGCGATCTCGAACGCGCGAGGACCCTGCTCCGCACCGCGGCCCGCGCCTTCGGTCCGAGGGAGGCCGTCGCGCGCGCACGGTGCATCG
>DATKEY010000005.1:0-3904 GCA_035544475.1 Candidatus Dormiibacterota bacterium
AGGCCGGCGACGCCCTGGTTCATCGTCCTCCTCGGCACCACCCTGCTCTACGCGATCGTCTACCACTTCGTGCTTCCGAAGGTGTGGCTCTCGCACACCAAGGTGGTGCTCGGGCTGCTCGTCGACGTGGCGCTCACCACCGAGGTGATCCGTCTCACCGGCTACCACATGAGCCTGCTCGTCTTCCTCTACTACCTGATCATCATCGCCTGCGCGCTCACCCTGGAGACCCGCACCCTCTACGCGATCTGCGCGGTGATCAGCGTCTCCTTCTGCGCGGTGCTGCCCTTCGACCCGCTCTTCGTGAACGCGTGGCGCGACCACCTCGGCCACGTCCTGCTCTTCCTCTTCTCGGTCTGGGGGGTCGGGTTCATCAGCGCCGCGGGGGCGGCGCAGATCCAGACCGCGGAGCGGCGGCTGATGAGCAGCATGCGCACCCAGCGGGCGATCGCCGAGGAGAACGCCAAGCTCTCCGTCGACCTCGCCCGCCGGCTCGAGGAGAGCAGGGCGCTGACCGCCTCGCTCGACCGCCAGCGCGAGGAGACCCGGCGGCTCGCCGACATGGTGATCCACGCCCAGGAGGAGGAGCGGCGGCGGGTCGCCCGCGAGCTCCACGACGAGGCGAACCAGCTCCTCGCCGCGCTGATGACGACCGTCGACGCCGCCGAGGCGGCCGCCGCCCGGCAGGGCCAGTCCGAGCTCACCGCGACCCTCGCGCGGCTGCGCAGGCTCGCGAGCGCCACCCTCAGCGACCTCCAGCGGATCGCCACCGAGCTGCGCCCGCCGGCGCTCGACGAGTTCGGGCTCCTCCCGGCGCTGACCCGGCACGTCCGCGACCGCACCGCGAACACCGGGCTCGACGCGAGCGTCGACACCGAGGGGCGGCCGCGCCGGCTGCCCCCCACCGTCGAGGTGGCGCTCTACCGCATCGCCCAGGAGTCGCTCGCCAACGTCCAGAAGCACAGCGGCGCCGGCCACGTCCGCCTCCGGCTGCGCTTCCTCCCCGGGGCGGTGCGGCTCGACGTCAGCGACGACGGGGTCGGCTTCGACCTCGACGGCGCGAACGGCGAGGGACGGTCGCGGCTGGGCATCGCCGGGATGCGCGAGCGCGCCAGCATCGTCGGCGGCGACGTCAGCGTCACCAGCCGCCCCGGCGGCGGGACCCGGGTGAGCGCCCACATCCCGCTCGGCGACCCCGCCGAGATGGCGGTGCCCGCCGGTGGGTGACCGCATCCGCGTCCTGCTCGTCGACGACCACGCGATGTTCCGCGAGGGCGTGCGCTCCCTCCTCGAGGGCGAGCCCGACCTCGAGGTCGTCGGCGAGGTCGAGGACGGGCGCGCGGCAGTGCAGACCGCGCTGACCCTCGCTCCCGACGTCGTCCTGATGGACATCACCATGCCCCAGCTCGACGGCATCGAGGCGACGCGCCAGATCCGCGCCCAGAACGACGCCATCAAGGTGCTCGTGCTCACGATGCACGACAACGAGGACGTGTTCTTCCGCTCGATCAGCGCCGGCGCCTCCGGGTACGTGCTCAAGCGCAGCGGCGGCCTCGAGCTGATGAGCGCCATCCGTTCCACCCACGAGGGCAACTCCTACCTCTCCCCGTTGCTCGCCAAGGCGCTGATGAGCGACTACCTCCAGCGCGGCGAGCGCGCCCAGGACGGCCCGGCGCAGGGGCGGCGCCTCTCGGCGCGCGAGCAGGAGATCCTCAAGCTCATCGCCGAGGGCAACTCGAGCCGGGAGATCGCGGAGATGCTCGACCTCTCGGTGAAGACGGTGCACAACCACCGCACTCGGCTCATGACCAAGCTCGACATCCACCGCAACACCGACCTGGTCAAGTACGCGATCCGATTGGGGATGGTCCAGGTCGACTGACGGCGTCTGCGGCGGCCGATGTCGCCGTCGTGTCGCGGGGCCGTTGAGAGCGGTTCAGACCGGTTCAGACAGTCAAGCTTTGTAAAGCCGTTGCACCGCGGTCCGTTTTTACGGACTCGTTGCCGATCGCGCAGGAACTTCACCGCGACGCACGATCCGCGCGGCCCTTGACGTGTTCTGATCGTCCGGCACCGTTAGGAATCGATGGACACGGTGCGCGCGGTGAGCGACAGGCCCCGACGCTCGACATCTCTGGCATCCCTGGGAGATCGGCATGAAGGCAGCAGGAGGCGCCTGCGGCATCCGCGCGGGCGGAAGCTGGGGGGGGCGCCGCCACCGGGCAGTGGTCACCCTCATGGGAGTGACACTCGGGCTCGGTGCGAGCGTGGCGATGCAGGCGTCTGCCGCCGCCGCCGCCGGTCCCGAGGAGGCGGTGATCGTCCGGGTCCAGACCGGCACCGGCCTCGGCGCGGTCGAGCAGGAGGTCCGGGCCCTCGGCGGCCAGGTGGGCCTCGAGCTGCCGATCATCAACGGCGTCGCCGCCCAGGTCCCGCAGGGCGGGCTCGTCGCCCTGGCCTCGCAGCCCGGGGTGGTCTCGGTCACGCCGGACTCGACCGTCCAGCTCGCGAGCGGCAGCTTCGACCCGTCCACCGACGCCGGCTCGATCTACACCACGACCCTCCAGACCGGCGCCCAGGCGCTGTGGCAGGCCGGGTACACCGGCAAGGGCGTCGACGTCGCCCTCATCGACTCCGGGGTGGTGCCGGTCAACGGCCTCACCGCTCCCGGGAAGGTGGTCGTCGGGCCGGACTTCACCCTGGACGCCTACAACCCGGCGTACCGCGGCCTCGACGGCTTCGGCCACGGCACCCACATGGCCGGGATCATCGGCGGCCGCGACGACGGCGCCACCCCCGGCGCCTACGCCGGCGACAGCACCCACTTCGTGGGCATGGCCCCCGACTCGCGGATCGTCAGCGTCAAGGTCGCCGACGGCGCCGGGAACAGCGACGTCTCCCAGGTCATCGCAGGCATCCAGTGGGCGGTCCAGCACCGCAGCGACAGCGGGCTGAACATCCGCATCCTCAACCTCTCCTTCGGCACCGACAGCGCCCAGGCCTACACCATCGACCCGCTCGCCTTCGCGGCAGAGCAGGCGTGGCACCAGGGCCTCGTCGTCGTCGCCGCCGCCGGCAACTTCGGCAACTCCAGCCCGCAGCTCGCCGATCCCGCCGACGATCCGTACGTCATCGCCGCCGGCGCGGTCGACACCCACAGCACCGCCGACACCTCGGACGACACCGTCGCCTCCTTCTCGGACAGCGGCAGTGCGACGCGCACCCCCGACCTGGTCGCCCCCGCTACCCACATCGCCAGCCTGCGCGACGCGGGCTCGACCCTCGACCAGCAGTTCGGCACCACCGCCACGGTCGGCGGCCGCTTCTTCCGCGGCAGCGGCACCTCGCAGGCCGCCGCGGTCGTCTCCGGCGCCGCCGCCCTCCTGCTCTCGCAGCGCCCGTCGGCGACCCCCGACCAGATCAAGGCGCTGCTCACCGGCTCCGCGACCCCGCTGAGCGGGACCAGCACCCTGCTCCAGGGCGCCGGCCGGCTCCAGCTCCAGAGCACGCTCACCGCGCCGACCCCCAACGCCCAGCAGAGCTATCCGGTCTCGACCGGCACCGGCTCGCTCAACCTCTCCCGCGGGTCGGTCGAGAACTCCCTCGACGTCGCCCTCGCCAACCTCGTCCAGTCCCTGGGCGGCGGCTGGTCCGGCAGTGGCTGGTCCGGCAGTGGCTGGTCCGGCAGTGGTTGGTCCGGCAGCGGCTGGTCCGGCAGCGGCTGGTCCGGCAGCGGCTGGTCCGGCAGTGGCTGGTCGGGCAGCGGCTGGTCCGGCAGTGGCTGGTCCGGCAGCGGCTGGTCCGGCAGCGGCTGGTCGGGCAGCGGCTGGTCCGGCAGTGGCTGGTCGGGCAGCGGCTGGTCCGGCAGTGGCTGGTCCGGCAGTGGCTGGTCCGGCGGCGGCTG
>DATKEY010000006.1:0-4469 GCA_035544475.1 Candidatus Dormiibacterota bacterium
CGGTGACTCCCATCCGTAGAGCTCCCGAGCCCAGTCGGGGAGGGTGCCGATCGCGACCCGGCCGACGTCGTGCCAGAGCTCTCGGGAGTCCTCGTCGAGGCCGGGCGGGTCGAGGACGATCGCCATCGCCTCGCACGCGGCGGGGGTCGCCTGGACGATGTCGACCGAGGTCAGGTAGCGCGTCAGCGAATCGACGTCGTGGGGGATCGTCTCCTCGGGGACGCCGAGGATGGTCGCGAAGCTCACCATCTCGGCGACGTACCGGTCGGCGTCGGCGTCGTCGAGCCCTCGCCCGTACGTGCGCGTGATCGCGACGATGGAGTCGACCATCGCGGCGTGGATCCAGAGCAGCAGCGCGGGATCCTCGGCGCTGTACGGGAGCCCGGTGACGGGGTCGACGCCGCGCACCCGGGTGTGGATGTCGCGCACCCAGGCGGCCGCCGCGTGCGCCGCCGCGCGCTCCCCGTAGGTGATCGTGAGCACGTAGCCGCTCGTCGCGGCGAGGCGCCCGAACGGGTCGCTCTGCCAGTCGCTGTGCTCGGCGACCCCGGCCATCGGCAGGGGGTGGAGTGCCTGGATCATCAGCGAGCGCACCCCCGCGACGAGGAAGCTGCGGTCGCGGTGCACCCGCCACACGACCGACCGCGGCCCGAAGAGCCCGTCGTCGGCGGGACGCTCGGGGACGCAGCGGACGAAGGTGCGCGCCAGCGGCTCCAGGGCGTCCGGACGCCTCGGCTCGAGACTCATCGCGCCCACGATACGGCACGGCGCGGCGCCGGCCGCGTCACTCGGAGAGGGGGCGCTCGCGGACGACGCTGCTCGGGTCCTTGTCGGGGCGCAGCCCGTGGTAGCTGGGATGGCGGAGCCTGCCGTCGCGGGTCCACTCGGTGAAGGCGATCTCGGCGACGAGGCGGGGCTCGACCCAGTGAGCGTCGCGCATCCGCACCGGGTCGTCGACCGGCGGGGTCTCCCGGGCGAGCGCGACGAGGCGGCGGTGGAGGTCGGCGAGGGTGGCGGCGTCGAAGCCGGTGCCGACCTTGCCCGCATAGCGCAGCCGATCGCCCTCGTGGTAGCCGACGAGCAGGGCACCGAGGCCGGTCCGCGCCCCCCGGGGGTCGGTCCAGCCGACGACGACGAGCTCCTGGCTCGCCGTGCACTTCAGCTTGAGCCAGTCGCGCGAGCGCCCCGACCGGTAGGGCGCTCCGGCGCGCTTGGCGATGACGCCCTCCCAGCCCAGCCCGCAGGCGCGGGAGAGCAGCTGCGACGGGTCACCGTGGAGGGTCTCGACGCGGCGGAGGACGGGACCGTCGACGATCACCCTGCCGAGCTCGGCGGTCCGCTCCTCCTGGGAGAGGGCGGTGGTGTCCCGGCCGTCGAGGTGGAGGACGTCGAAGACGAAGTAGACGGGCTCCGCGGTCGACCCCGGCCGCTGGAGGAGCGAGAAGCTCGTGCGGTCGCCCTCGAGGGCGACGACCTCCCCGTCGAGGGTGAACCGCTCCGCGGGGAGGCGCGCGAGCGCGTCGACGATGTGGGGGAAGCGCTCGTGGAAGGACTGGTGGCCGCGCGACCAGAGCTCGACCCGGTCGCCGTTGCGCACCGCGAGCATGCGCAGCCCGTCGAACTTGCGCTCGTAGTGCCACGCGCCCGTGGAGGGGGGCGTCCTCGCGAGCTGGGCGAGCATCGGGGCGATCCAGGTGGCGCGGCCACCCCTGGCGGCGGTCAGAGGGCGACGCCCTCCTCGCGGAGGAGGGCGCGCTTCGCGGCCGGGCCGCCGCAGCCGTACTCGCCGATCAGGCCGTCGGACCTCACCACCCGGTGGCACGGCACCACGAGCGGGAGCGGGTTGCGCGCGAGCGCACTCCCCACCGCACGCGCCGCGCCGGGGTGCCCGACCCGGGCCGCGAGCCAGGCGTAGCTGCGCGTCTCGCCGGGCGGGATCTCGCAGGTCTCGAGCAGCACCCGCCGCTGGAAGTCGCCGAGCCCCTCGAGTCGCGGCCGCCAGTCGCCGCGGCCGGCCGCGGCGTCCTCGATGAGCCGCCGTACCGGCTCGGGGAGGGGCGCCGGCTCGGGGACGACCCCGACGGTGCCGAGGGACCACGCCTCCACCTCCGCGGGGGTGCCGCCGCGACGGATCGCGATCGGCTCGGCGCCGTCGTGGATCACCCACACCTCCCCCACCGCCGTCTCGTATCGCGAGCAGAGCGCTCCGCGCAGGACCGTCGCCATCTCCTCTCCTTTCTCCATGACAGGGTGTCGCACGGCCCTCCAACCCACGCAGGGGGGCTCAGGGTTGCATGCCGAGCATGCAACCCGCAGGCGGCGACCCGGTGTTGACAGGAGGTGATCGCCCACACTGCGACCCGCGATGAGGACCTCGTCCTGAGCCGGCGTGCGCGGCCCTCGGGCTCGCTCACCGAGCGGCTCGCCGAGGACCTGGACGGCGCCTTCGAGGACGTCGTCGTCGAGCACCAGCACGCCCTGTTCGCCTTCGTCGCCGGCCTCGGCGGCGATGCCGGGCTCGCGGAGGAGGCCGTCCAGGACGCCTTCGTCCGCGCCCACCGTGCCCTGGCCGGGTATCCCCCCGAGCGGGTCCGCGAGCTGCACCTGCGCCCCTGGCTCTTCCGGATCGCGCTCAACGCGCTCCGCAACCGGCTGCGCGGGCGCCGGGTCCAGCTCGTGCTCGTCGACCGCCCACCCGAGGGCGCCGACCCGGCGGCGGGGCCGGAGGCGGAGGCGATGCGGCAGGCCGACCGGGCACGCCTGGGCGAGGCGCTCGCATGCCTTCCCCAGGAGCAGCGCGCCGCGGTGCTGCTCCGCCACGCCCACGACCTGGGCTACGCGCGCATCGCCGAGGTGCTGGACCGGCCGGTGGGGACGGTGAAGTCGGACGTGCACCGCGGGCTCACGGCCCTGCGGCGCCGCATGGGAGTGGAGGTCGAGGCGTGAGGAGCGAGGACGTGGTCGAGACCGGGCTGCGCGAGATGGGCCGGGTGCGCGCACCGGAGACGCTGCTGCCGGCGGTCCTCCGCGAGCTCGGGCTCGGGCTCTGGTACGCCGCCGTCGAGAGCCCGCTCGGGCCGGTGTTCGTCGCCCACGGTCCGGCAGGGGTGGTCGCGGTGCACCGTGGGGAGGACGCCGCAGGGTTCGAGGCGCTCGTGCGCCGCCGCTTCGGTCGCGACGTCCACCGCGCGGAGCGGCTGCCCGACCGGCTCGCCGCGGCGGTGGACGCGGGGCTGTCCGGTGACGGCCGCAGGGTGCGCGTCGACCTCGGCGGCCTCACCGGCTTCCAGCGCGACGTCCTCGAGGCCACCCGCACCATCCCCCGGGGCGAGGTCCGCACCTACGGATGGGTCGCGAGGGAGATCGGCAGGCCGGGAGCCGTCCGCGCCGTCGGCACCGCCCTCGGGCACAACCCGATCCCGCTCGTCATCCCCTGCCACCGCGTCGTCCAGGGCGACTGGCGGCTCGGCCAGTACAGCGGCGGCGGTCCCGAGGCGAAGCGGCGGGTGCTCGCCGCGGAGGGCGTCGACTCCGACGAGCTCGAGGGCCTCGCCCGCGCCGGGGTGCGCTTCTGGGGCAGCGACACGACGAGGGTCTTCTGCGTCCCGTTCTGCCGCCACGCCCGCCGGAGCACCGCGGCGCACCGGGTCACCTTCGGGTCGGAGGGGCAGGCGCGCGCCGCCGGGTACCGTCCCTGCAAGGTCTGCCGCCCCGCGGCAGCGGCCTGAGGCACCCGGCCGAGGCGCGGGCCGGGTGGGCCGGCCGCGCGCCGTGGCCATGGGGAACGGGGCGCCGCCCGACGCAACGAGGTGTCGGCGCGCGCCGGGCGGCTCCGTCATCGAACCTCACCCCGATGAACCGCGGGTGAACTCACCGCGCATCCTGCCGGCGGCGTCGAGGACCGCGTCGACGATCCGCCCGTAGCCGGTGCACCGGCAGAGGTTCCCGGAGAGGTCCTCGCGCACCTCGGCCGCGGTCGGCGCCGGGTTGCGGGCGAGCAGGTCGACCGCGGCGAGGAGCATCCCCGGCGTGCAGAAGCCGCACTGCAGCGCGTGGTGGTCGCGGAACGCCTCCTGGAGCGGATGGAGCGCGCCACCGTGGGCGAGCGCCTCGACGGTCGTCACCTCGGCGCCCTCCACCTGCACGGCGAAGAGCAGGCACGAGCGCACCGCGGCGCCGTCGACGAGCACGGTGCAGGCCCCGCACGCCCCCTGCTCACACCCGAGGTGGGTGCCGGTGAGGCCGAGGTCGTCGCGGAGCACGTCGGCGAGCAGCCGGCGGGGCTCGACATCGAGCCGGTGCTCCCCGCCGTTCACCCGGAGGGTCAGCACCGCAGCGCGCTTCGCAGGGCGCGGGTCGCGAGCACGCCGACCATGGCGCGCCGCCAGCGCGCGGAGGCGTGGACGTCGTCGGCGGGATGGCAGAGCTCCCGGCAGCGCGCGGCGAGGCGGGCGATCCCCTCGTCGAGG
>DATKEY010000007.1:0-13356 GCA_035544475.1 Candidatus Dormiibacterota bacterium
GCCGGCGGTGCGGGTACGGGCGAGGCGGGAGCCGAAGCCTCCGCGGCCGCTGCCGCAGCCGCGCCCGCCGCTCCGGCGGCCTCGGGGGGCAGGCTGATGCTGATGACCTTGGGACGCGGCCCCGCGGGGGCGGCGGGCGCCGGGGCCGGGGGCGCCGCGTCGGGAACGGGCGCGGCGGCGGGCGGCGCCGGGGCGGGGACGGCCCGCGCAGCGGGCGCCTCGACGGGCGGCGGCGGAGCCGGGACCGGCGGCAGGGTGACGTCCGGGGGCGCGGGCGGAGGCGGGATCGGCGGCGGGGTGAACGCCGGCGGCGCGGGGGGCGGAGGCACCGGGGGCGCAGCCGCCACCGGCGGAGCCGGGGGCGGAGGCGCGGCCGTCGCCGGCGCCGGCGGCGGTGCGGCGGTCGCCGTCGCGCCCTCCTCGCGGGCGGGCACCCCGCTGAGCAGCGCGCGCACCTCGGCGTCGGCCATCCCCGACTCGCCGAGCCGCGCGGAGAGGGTCAGCCGCTCGGAGTCGGTGACACCTGCGCGCATCACCGCGTCCCAGGCGCCGAGCAGCGCCTCGACGTCGCTGAGCTCGCGGATGATCACCGGCACGGCCGACTGTCCGGTCTCACGCGCCGCGCGCAGACGGCGTGCTCCGCTCACCAGCTGGTAGCGGTCACCGCCGAGGGGGCGCAGCAGCAGCGGCTGGAGGATGCCGCTCGCGCGCACGCTCGACTTCAGCGCGCGGTAGTTCGGGTCGCTGTCGGGGGTATCCGGGCGCCAGTGCGGGTCGTCGATGGCCTCGATCGGCACCTGCTCGACGCGTGACTCACTGGTGGGCGCCAGCCATCGCTCGAGCGAGCCGCCGCCGCTGTGCGCCGGGTCGTCGCCGAGCGACGCTCCGACCAGGTCCCGAAAGCGCTCAGACATGGGCCAGCACCTCGTCGGCAAGGCTGCGATAGGCGAGCGCGGCCTCGGAGGAGGCGGCGTACGAGGTGACCGGAACTCCGGCCAGCGAGGTCTCCTGGAGCTTCACCGTCAGCTTGATGATGGTGTCGAAGACGGTGAGGTTGGGGATCTCGCGCAGTCCCTCGAGCATGTCCCTGCTGAAGTTGGTGCGGAGGTTCACGAAGGTCGCCACGATCCCGAGGATGCGCAGCTCGGGGTTGAGCCGTTGCCGTGCGGCGTGCACGGTGCGCAGCACCTCCTTCAACCCCTTGATCGCATAGCCCGACATCTGCACGGGAATGAGCACGTAGCGGATGGCGGCGAGCACGTTGATGGTGTGAAAGCCGAAGTTCGGCGGAGTGTCGAAGAGGATGAAGTCGAAGGACGCCTGAATGCCGTCGCGACTGAGCGCGTCCCGGAGCAGCAGCTCGCGATTGAGCGACGAGTTCAGGTCGTTCTCGACCGCGCTGAGATCGGGCTTGGCGGGCAGCAGCCAGAGGTTGTCCCAGTGGGTGGAGAGAAACGCGTCCGGCGCCGAGCGCACCCGGCCGGCGAAGACGTCACCGATCGTCACCGGGATCCGGTAGGGATCGAAGCCGAGGCCCGAGGTGAGGTTCGACTGCGGGTCGCAGTCGACCGCGAGCACACGCCTCCCCCGCTCGGCCAGGGCCGCGGCGAGGTTGATGGTGGTCGTCGTCTTGCCGACTCCCCCCTTTCCGGAGATGCATGCGATGGTGATGGCCACGTGGTTCTGGAGATGGGCCTGTGGGTCCGCCAGTGCTGCGTGCGGGCGACGCCGGATGAGGACAGTCCCGGCCGTCGACGGAGCCAAGTGTACGCTGAGGCACCTGACCCACCCGTCTCGTGCAGGTGACAGCCTCAGGGAGCGACGCTGCGCCAGACCTCGTTGAGGTGTTGCTGCATTCGCGCCATTCCCACCAAGCCACCGACAATCGGGACGGTCAGCCAGCCGAGCGCGGTGACCGGCTGGAGCTGGCGGCTGACCGGGGTGTCGACCCGGTCCTCGACGACCCGCGCACGCTCGTGGGTCATCAGCACCGCGGCGGCGGAGAAGGGCAGGAACAGGATCAGGTACGGCACCACCAGCGGCGCCAGGGCGAGGAAGAGCGACTGCTGAGCGGTGATGGGAAGGTCGCTGGTCGGCGTGCCGCTGAGCGCGAGCAGGTAGCGCGCACCCGCCGCCGCGGCGACGATCCAGGCGGTGATCAGCGGAAGCGCCACCGCCCAGGTCGACATCCCCGGGTCGACGTCCATCCGGGTGTCGAACTCGGCCATCTCCTTGTTGACGCGGTGGTGCCACCAGAGCGCATAGAAGCCGAGGGTGATCACCGAGAAGAGCACCACCATCGCGGGCGAGCGCCGCCGTCCGATGGGGCCGAAGGAGGGGACCGGCGACGCCGCGGCGGGAGCCGGCTGCTGCCGGGTCGCCGGCAGCCAGGGCGCGACCCTCGGCGCCTCCACGGTGGTGGCTGCGGGCTCCGCGGGCTTCTCCACGGGAGGCAGGAGCGCGGCCGCCTCCTCCTCGGTGAGGGTCAGCGAGGGAAGGGGTGGACCGGGGTTGAGCTCACGCCAGCGCATCTGGGCGCGCCGGCGCGCCGCCGCAGCCTCGGCGGACCAGATCTGGCCGTCGACCTCGACGTCCTCATCCGCCTCGGCGAGGCCGTCGTGATGGCCGTTCTCCCCGTCGTGCTCCTCCGCCGACGAGCCGTTGCTGCCGTTGGTGCCGTTGGGGGTCGGGGTGCCCGCGGCGCTCGCGAGCGCGCTGAAGACCCGTGGCGTCGAGGCACCCTGCAGGACCGGGCCGGTCCAGGGGACCGCCGGCTGCGCCACGGGCGCCTGTTCGGGCCCCTGGGGCTCCTCGCCCGCGGGGCCGTCGAGGTTGTTGCTCTCCCACATGGGCGATCCTCACCGGGTGACTGAGGGGAACATGCGTACGCTACCAGTCCGGGCCACGGCCTGGTGTGCTCCGCCCCGCCATCCCGCGGAACCGTCCGCCTGACGTGGCTCCGGGTACTGGATTCGAACCAGTGACCTTGCGGTTAACAGCCGCCTGCTCTACCGCTGAGCTAACCCGGAACGCGGGCCGGATGATACCAAGGCCGCCCCGAACGCTCCCCAGGGATGGACGACCGTCACTTGTCTGTAAACGATCTCCCGGCGCGATGCCTTGCGGTGGTGGCTCGCGGCCTACTCGAGGTAGTCCTTGAGCTTCTTGCTCCGCGACGGGTGGCGGAGCTTGCGCAGCGCCTTGGCCTCGATCTGGCGGATGCGCTCGCGGGTGACGCCGAAGCGCTTGCCGACCTCCTCGAGCGTCCGCTGGTGTCCGTCGATGAGCCCGAAGCGCAGCTGGAGCACGCGCCGCTCGCGCGGGGTGAGCGTGTCGAGGATGTCCTCGACCTCGGTGCGGAGCATCGTCAGCGAGGCGGCGTCCGACGGCGCGGTCGCCTCCTTGTCCTCGACGAAGTCGCCGAGGTGCGAGTCCTCCTCCTCGCCGATCGGGGTTTCGAGGGAGACCGGGTCCTGGGAGACCTTGATGATCTCGCGCACCTTCTCCGGAGTGATCCCCATCTCCTCGGCGATCTCCTCGTCGGTGGGCTCACGGCCCAACTCCTGGAGGAGCCGGCGCGACACGCGGACCAGCTTGTTGATGGTCTCGACCATGTGCACCGGGATCCGGATGGTGCGCGCCTGGTCGGCGATGGCGCGGGTGATCGCCTGGCGGATCCACCACGTCGCGTACGTCGAGAACTTGTATCCCTTGTGGTAGTCGAACTTCTCGACGGCGCGGATCAGCCCCATGTTCCCCTCCTGGATCAGATCCAGGAAGGACATGCCGCGGCCGATGTACTTCTTGGCGATGCTCACCACCAGGCGGAGGTTCGCCTCGGTGAGCTTGTTCTTCGCCTCCTCGTCCCCCTGCTCGATGAGCTTGGCGTACTCCACCTCCTGCTCGGCGCGGAGCAGCGCGACCCGGCCGATCTCCTTGAGGTACATGCGCACCGGGTCGTCGAGGGAGACGGAGTCGATCGCCTCGGCGGTCGCGATCATCTCGTCGTCGATGTCGTCGACGGCCTCGAAGTCGCGGTCCCCGTCGGAGACCTCGATCCCCATCTCGCGGAAGACGTGGAAGATGCGCTCGAGGTGGTCGGGCTCGGCCTCGATCTCGGGGAACGCCTGCAGGATGTCGTCGGGGGTCAGGTAGCCCTGCTCCTTCCCCCGGACGATGAGCGTCTCGGCCGCCTGGACCAGCGCGTCCGTGCCGCTCACGGCCGCGCCCCCCTCACCCTGCACCCTGGCCTTCGCCGCCATCTCTACTCCCCGTCCCGTCTAGGGCGCTGCAACGGCTGCCCGATCGTCTCTCGACACACTCTATTTAACGCGTCAACTCCCAGGCGCTGTCATGGAACGGTGACGGCCGAGCGACCATCCTCTGCCGGGCCGCCCTCGCGGGCTCGGAATCCCTCGCTCGCGAGCTCGTGGAGCCGGGCCGCCAGCCGCTGCGCCGCCTCGGTCCGGCCGTCGTCCCGGGCCTTCTGCAGCTCGCGCTTCAGGGTCGCGAGCGCGACCCTCAGCGAGGCGTCGCGCACCCGCCGGACACAGTCGGCGAGCGCCTGGCCGAGCGCCGGGCCCGCGTCGTCGCGCAGCTCGGGGAGCGGCCGCAGCAGCAGCCGCGCCGCCAGCCGCTGCTCGGGCACCGCCAGGTCGTGGAGCGAGAGACCGGCTCCCGCCGGAGTGGCGAGCGCCGCGTCGAGGAGCCGGCGCACCGAGGGATGGCCGAGCTCGTCGGGCTGGAGGCCGTGCTCCTCGACGAGGAGCGCGGCGAGGTCCGGTCGCTGGACGACGACGCTCCCCAGGTACTCCTCCCAGGGCGGCGGGGGCGGCCCGGCCGGCTCCTCCGGCGCGGTCGAGGCGGCAGGCGGGGACGGTGGAGCGACGACCACCCGGGCCGGCGTCCTCGCCCCGTCCCGGCGCAGCCGCTCGACGTCGGCGCCGACGGCGGCCGGGGTCAGCTCGAGCCGGCTCGCCGCCTGCTGGACGTAGAGGTCGCGAACGGTCGCCTCGGGGATCCGGGCGAGGAGGGCGACGGCGCGCTCGGCGCCGGCCCGGCGGGCCTCGACCGACCCCGACTCGGCGTCGCCGATGGCCCGGTCGAGGAGCACCCGCCACTCCGGCTGGGCGTTCGCGATGCAGGCGGCGAGCGCGGCCGGGTCGCGGCGCACGAGGTCGTCGGGGTCCTTGCAGCCGGGCGGGAGCACGCAGATCCGCGCGTCGAGACCCTCGGCGGCGATCACGTCGACGGCGCGCGAGGAGGCCGTGACGCCCGCGTCGTCGCCGTCGAAGCAGAGCACCAGGCAGCGCGTCCAGCGGGAGAGAAGGCGCACGTGGCCGGTGGTGAGCGCGGTCCCGCTGCTCGCCACCGCGTGGGTGACCCCGGCGGCGGCGGCCGCGAGCACGTCGAAGTAGCCCTCGACGACGACCGCAGAGCCGGCCGCCTCGATCGCCGGGCGGGCGCGGTCGACGCCGAAGAGCGCGAGCGACTTGTCGTAGGCGGGGGTCGCCGGCGAGTTGAGGTACTTCGGCACCGCGTCGCCGAGGGCCCGGCCGCCGAAGCCGAGCACCTCGCCGCGCTCGTCCCGGATGGGGAAGACGAGGCGGTGGCGGAAGCGGTCGCGCGGCGCGCCGCCGCGCTCGGAGGCGTGGGCGAGGCCGGCGTCGGCCGCCTCGGCGGCGCTCCCCAGCCCGCGGCGGGAGAGGTACCGGAGCAGGGCGTCCCCGCCCGCGCCGCCCGCGGGGGCGAACCCGGCCCCGAACTGGCGCGCGACCTCCTCGGGCACCCTCCGTTCCGCGAGGAGCTCACGCCCCGGGGCACCGGCGGGGTCCGACCAGAGCACGTGCTCGTAGTACGCCTGGGCTCGGGCGTTGAGCTCGAGCACGCGAAGGCGGCGGCGACGGGCCTGGCCACGCTGGCGATCGCCGGGGTGGTCGCGCTCGAGCTCCACCCCCGCCTTCTCGGCGAGCATCTCCAGGGCCCCGTAGAAGTCGACGTGCTCGATCTTCTGGATGAAGCGGAGGACGTCCCCGCCCTCGCTGCAGCCGAAGCAGTACCAGGCCTGTTTCTCCTGGGAGACGCCGAACGACGGGGTGCGCTCGGCGTGGAACGGGCACAGGCCCTTGTGGTCGCGGCCGCTCCGCTGGAGCCGCACGTAGCCGCCGATCACCTCGACGATGTCGAGGCGCGCCTTCACCTCGGCGACGGCGTCAGCCACCGAAGGATTCTCGCTCCGAACAGGTGTTCGGGTCAAGCGCCGGGGACGGGGCGGGAGCCACTACCTGCCGACGATCTCCAGGCTGTAGCGCGAGTTGTCGGTGAGCAGGGTGATGAGGCCGGCGCGGTCGGTGATCACCGCGCGCACCGGCGACGTGTTGAACACCTCGGGAGCGGTCTCCTCCTCCATCACCGTGCGGCGCACGAGGTAGGGCATCCCCGGGGTCGGTGGACCGAGCTCGTCGCCCTCGACGACGTGGCCGTCGTCGAGCATCACCGGGCGCCCGTCGCGCGTGCCGGTCTTGCGGATGCGCACGTGCTCAGCCATGCGGCCGCAGGATACCCGAGTGCAGTCGGCTCAGCGATCCCTGTCCGCCGACGCGAGACGCGCCTGGGCCGCCGCGAGCCGCGCCACCGGGACGCGGTACGGAGAGCAGGAGACGTAGTCGAGACCGAGCTCCTCGCAGATCGCGATCGACGACGGGTCGCCGCCGTGCTCGCCGCAGATCCCCACCTCGAGGTCGGGCCGGGCCTGGCGTCCCTCGGTCACCGCCGCCTGCATCAGCCGCCCGACCCCGCGGGCGTCGAGGTTCTCGAACGGGTTCGCGGGGAGGATCTTCTCCTCGACGTACTTGAGCAGGAACTTGCCCTCGGCGTCGTCGCGCGAGTACCCGAAGGTCGTCTGGGTGAGGTCGTTGGTGCCGAAGGAGAAGAACTCCGCCTCCAGCGCGATCTCCCCGGCGGTGAGCGCGGCGCGGGGGATCTCGATCATCGTGCCGACCTTGTAGTCGACGCGGGTCCCGGCGCTCGCCAGCACCTCGCGCGCGGTGCGCTCGATGACCTCGCGGGTGCGGCTCAGCTCGTTCACGTGACCGACGAGCGGGACCATGATCTCCGGACGCGCGTCGACGCCCTCGCGGCGCAGCTCCGCCGCCGCCTCGAGGATGGCGCGCACCTGCATCTCGACGATCTCGGGGAAGAGCAGCCCCAGCCGGCAGCCGCGCAGCCCGAGCATCGGGTTCTGCTCGCGCAGGTTGCGCACCGCGTCGAGCAGCCGGCGCTTCTCCGCGTAGCTCTCCTCGGGCTCACCGAGCGCCTGGGCACGGGTCACGTCGACGAGGAGCTCCTCGAAGGACGGGAGGAACTCGTGGAGGGGCGGGTCGATGAGCCGGATGACGACCGGCAGCCCGCGCATCGCATCGAGGATGCCCTTGAAATCCTGACGCTGCACCGGGAGGAGCAGGTCGAGCTCGCGGCGCCGCGACGCCTCGTCGGGGGCGAGGATCATCCGCTGCACGATCGGCAGCCGGTCCTGCTCCATGAACATGTGCTCGGTCCGGCAGAGGCCGATGCCCTGGGCACCGAACTCGCGGGCGAGCTCGGCGTCGCGCGGGTAGTCACCGTTCGCCCAGACCTGGAGGCGCCGGATCCTGTCGGCCCAGCGGAGCAGCTCGTCGAGCTCGCCACTGATCTCCGGGTCGATCATCGGCACCGTGCCGGCGATGACGTTGCCGGTGCTGCCGTCGATGGTGAACTCGTCGCCCTCGCGCAGGACGCGACCGTTGACGCTGAACTGGCGCTTCTCGAGGTCGACGCGCACCGTCTCGCAGCCGGCGACGCACGGCTTGCCCATGCCGCGGGCGACGACCGCCGCGTGCGAGGTGCGCCCGCCGCGGGCGGTGAGGATGCCCTCGGCGGCGATCATCCCGTGCACGTCGTCGGGGTTGGTCTCGATGCGCACGAGGATGACCTTCTCGCCCTGCTTCGCCATCTCCTCGGCGCGTCCGGCGTCGAAGACCGCCTTGCCGTAGGCGGCGCCCGGCGACGCCGCGAGCCCGGTCGCGAGCACCTCGACGCTGGCCGACGGGTCGATGCGCCGGTGGAGCAGCTGGTCGATCTGCGACGGCTCGACCCGGCGCACCGCCTCCTCGCGGGTGATCAGCCTCTCCTTGGCCATCTCGACGGCGATGCGCACCGCCGCCTGCGCGGTGCGCTTGGCGCTGCGGGTCTGGAGCATGTAGAGCTTGCCGCGCTCGACCGTGAACTCGAGGTCCTGGACGTCGCGGTAGTGCTTCTCCAGCCGCTTGGCGATCTGGTCGAACTGCCGGTAGACCTTCGGCATCTCCGCGTTCATCGCGGAGATCGGGTGCGGCGTGCGGATGCCGGCGACCACGTCCTCGCCCTGGGCGTTGGGGAGGTACTCGCCGAAGAGCACGCGCTCGCCGGTGTTGGGGTCGCGGGTGAAGGCGACGCCGGTGGCGCAGTCGTCCCCCATGTTGCCGAACACCATCGTCTGCACGCTGACCGCGGTTCCCAGGTCGTGGGGGATCCTGTTGAAGTTGCGGTAGTCGACGGCGCGCTTGTTGTTCCACGAGGAGAACACCGCGCCGATGGCGGCGCGGAGCTGCTCGACCGGGTCCTCGGGGAACTCTCCACTGGCGTGCTCGCGGACGATCTCGCGGTATCGGGCGATGAGCTCGGCGAGCGCCTCGGGGGAGAGGTCGGCGTCGGTCGCGGCGCCGTATCTCTTCTTGGCCTCCTCGAGGGCCTCCTCGAAGTGATGCCCGTCGACGCCGAGCACGATCTTGCTGAAGAGCTGGATGAAGCGGCGGTGGGAGTCGAGCGCGAAGCGGCGGTTGCCGGTGAGCTTCGCCAGCCCCTCGAGGGTCTGGCTGTTGAGGCCGAGGTTGAGCACGGTGTCCATCATTCCCGGCATGGAGAAGCGCGCTCCGCTGCGCACGCTCACCAGCAGCGGGTTCCCGGCATCGCCGAAGCCCTTGCCGGTCGCCTTCTCGACGCCGCGGAGCGCCGTCAGCGCCTGCTCCCACATCCCCTCGGGAAAGCGCTCGCCGCCGGCGTAGTAGGCGTTGCACGCCTCGGTGGTGATGGTGAACCCGGGCGGGACGGGGAGCCCCGCGTTGGTCATCTCGGCGACGCCGGCGCCCTTGCCGCCGAGGAGGTCGCGCATCGTCGCATTGCCCTCCTCGAAGCGGTACACCCACTTGGGCGTCCGGCTCCGCCGCGTCGCCGTGGCCGCGCGCGCGGACCCGCGGGTCCGACCTCCGCCAGCGCCCCCCACCGGGGCCTTCCTGCGCGTCGTCGTGGTGCGGGCGGTGGACTTGACGGCCATCGTTCTCCTCGTCTCCGTCTGCTCGCGGAAAGGCGCCGGGAGCGTACCACTCGGCCGCCGCGCGGCCGAGGGTCAGGACCCCTGCGCTCGGTCGAGGGCGCGGGCGCGGCAGGCGTCGAGCTGCTCGCCGAGGGCGACGGCGAGCCCGTCGAGCGGGACGCGCACCTGGGTCATGCCATCACGCTCGCGGATGGTCGCGGCGCGGTCCTCGAGGCTCTCGAAGTCGATCGTCACCGCGAGCGGGGTACCGATCTCGTCCTGGCGGCGGTAGCGGCGGCCGATCGACTGGGTCTCGTCGTACTCGGTGGCGAAGCGCGAGCGCAGGTCGTGCTCGACGCTCCGCGCGACCTCGCTCAGCTCCGGCTTCTTCGACAGCGGCAGCACCGCCACCTGGAAGGGGGCGACGTCGGGGTGGAGGCGGAGGACGACGCGGGTCTCGCCGCGCACCTCCTCCTCGTCGTAGGCGTCGCAGAGCAGGGTGATGAAGATCCGGTCGACGCCGGCGGCGGGCTCGATGACGTAGGGGACGAACCGCTTGTTCTCCGCCTGGTCGTAGAAGCTGAGGTCGCGCCCCGAGTGCTTCTGGTGGGCGCTGAGGTCGAAGTCGGTACGGTTGGCGATGCCCTCGAGCTCGCTCCAGCCGAAGGGGAAGAGGTACTCGACGTCGTTCGCCGCCTTGGCGTAGTGGGCGAGCTCGTCCCTCTCGTGAGGACGCAGGCGAAGGTTCGACCGCCGGACGCCGAGGTCCTCGATGTACCAGCGGTGGCGTTCGGCGCACCAGTACTCGAAGAGCCCGTCGTCGGTGCCCGGCTCGCAGAAGTACTCCATCTCCATCTGCTCGAACTCACGCAGCCGGAAGATGTAGTTCCCCGGGGAGATCTCGTTGCGGAAGGAGCGCCCGTTCTGGGCGATGCCGAAGGGAAGCCGGCGGCGGGTGGAGTTCACCACGTTCTGGAAGTTGACGAACATCCCCTGGGCGGTCTCGGGGCGGAGGTAGACGGTCGCCGCCGCCTCCTCGACCGGGCCGAGGAAGGTCTTGAACATGAGGTTGAACTGGCGCGGCTCGCCGAGCGGCCCGTCGCACTCCGGGCAGAGTCGCGCCGCCGGGTCCTTGCCGCGCTCGGTGCGCTCGGCGGCGAGGTGATCCTCCCTCCAGCGCTTGCGGCACTTCCCGATGCAGTCGACGAGCGGGTCGCTGAAGCCGGCGACGTGCCCGCTGGCCACCCACACCTGGGGGTTCATGATGATCGAGGTCTCGATCGGCTCGATGTCGTCGCGGAGCTCGACCATGCTGCGCCACCAGCGGTTGCGGATGTTCCGCCGCAGCCGGGTGCCGAGCGGCCCGAAGTCGTAGAGGGCGTTGATGCCGCCGTAGATCTCGCTCGAGGGATAGACGAACCCGCGCTGCTTGGCGAGCGAGACCAGGGTCTCGATGAGGTCGGACCGGGGAGCCTCGGACATGGGGCCGGAGTGTAGCGAGGGCGCGACCTACTGGAGGAGGGCGCGGAGGACCTCGAGGCTGCGCAATCGGCGGTCGATGTGGCGCGCGAGCTCGAGCTCCACCACCGCCTCGAGCACGGTGAGCACCTCGGGGCCGAGGCGCAGCCGCGCGTAGAGCTCGGCGTCGCCGGCGGCGGCGACCCGGAGCACCTTGATGGCCGCGACCGGGCAGTCGATCCCGCCGGGATCGCCGGGCGCGCAGCTCGGGCAGAGCAGCCCTCCCCCCGCGCCGCTGAAGCGGGCCGGCCGCTCCTCGAGGCGGCGGCCGCAGCTCGCGCACAGGTGGAGCTCGGGGGCGTAGCCGAGCCGGTCGATCATCCGCCGGGCGAACCAGACGACCGCGGCGCGGGGGTCGCGGGCGGGGTCGGCGCACGCCTCGAGGGCCTCGGCGACGAGGTCGAAGAGGCCCTCGTCGAGGGGCTGGCCGGGCTCGAGGGCGGTGTCGGCGACCTCGGCGCAGAGCGCGGCGCAGGCGGAGCGGCGCGCGTCGCCGAGCGACGTGACCGCTCCCAGACGGCGCGCCTCGGTGAGCACCTCGAGCTCCCCCCGCCCCCGGGCGAGCTGCAGGGTGCCGCGGCTGAAGAGGTCGGTGTGCGCCGCGAGCCGGCTCCCTTGCTTGCGCACCCCCCGGGCGAGGACCCCGACCTTGCCGTGGTGGCGGGTGAGCACGGTGAGGACGCGGTCGCTCTCCCCGTAATCGACCCGGCGGAGCACGATGCCCTCGTCGACGTAGGTCGGCATCGGGCTCCGCTATCGCTCTCCGGCGGCGCCGGCGCCGTCGCGCTCGTGCCCGGCGTCCTCGGGGAGGTCCTCGTGGACGGTCAGGGGACGGGGGCTGCTGATCCGCAGGGTGCGGATCGCCTGACGGCGCACCGACTCGACCCGGATGGTGACGTCGCCGACCTGCACCGTCGCCCCCGCTTTGGGGATCGACCCCAGGCGCTCGTAGACGAGCCCGCCGATGGTGTCGGCCTCGACCTCCTCGACGTCGACGGGGAGGTGGAGGAGCGCCTGGATGTCGTCCAGGGAGACCCGGGCGTTCACCAGCGCCTCGCGGTCGGAGACGAACTGGATCTCCTCCGGCTCGGTGACGTCGTACTCGTCGCGGATGTCGCCGACGATCTCCTCGATCAGGTCCTCGATGGTGACGATCCCGGCGGTGCCGCCGTACTCGTCGACGACGACGGCGAGGTGCACCTTCTTCTTCCGCATCTCGATGAGCAGGTCGCCCGCCTTCTTGAGCTCGGGGGTGAAGTAGGGCTCGCGGGCGACCTGACGGAGCGGCGGCGGTGGGGCGGAGCTCCGCATCCGCAGCAGGTCCTTGGCGTAGACGAGGCCGACGACGTTGTCGATCGTCTCCTCGTAGAGGGGGATGCGCGAGTGCCCGTGCTGGTTGACGAGCCGGATCGCGTCCTCGATGCCGCAGCGGACGTCGACGCCGACGACGTCGACCCGCGGCACCATCACCTCCCGGGCGACCTTGTCGGTGAGCTCGAGCACACCGCTGATCATCTCGTGCTCCTCCTCCTCCACCACCCCCTCGCGCTCGCTGACCGCGAGCAGGATCTTGAGCTCGTCCTCGGTGACGTACGGGCCGGGCACGCCACCGCCACGGGCCACCACCCGGACCAGCTGTCCGCTCAGCCAGGTGAGCACGAAGACGAGGGGGCGGAGCACGGTGGTGAGCGTCGTCACCGGCCCCGACACCAGCCGCGCGGTGCGCTCGCTGAAGCGCAGCGCGACCGACTTGGGGAGGATCTCGCAGGCCACGAGCACGGCGAGCGAGAGCACGGCGGTGGCGGCGGTGGCGGCCGCGGATCCCCAGTGGTCGACGACGAGGACGGTGGTCACCGTGGAGGCGATGATCACCGCGAGGGTGTTCACGGTGAGGATGGTCGAGAGGTAGGCGTTGGGCTTCTCGTGGAGCCGGACGACGCGGCGCGCGGCGCGGTCGCCGCTCTGGGCGAGGCTGCGCATGCGCAGCCGGCTGACGCTGGTCAGCGCCGTCTCCGCGGTTGCGGCGAAGGCGGCGAGCAGCAGCGAGACGATGAGGAGGACGACGAGACCGGTCACGTCGCGGTGACCAGACCTGACTCGGGAGCGCTCATCGGAACAGCTCGCTGACGCTGCGTCCCTCGTGGACGCGGACGATCGCCTCGGCGATGAGCGGGGCGACGGTGAGCACGCGCAGCTTGCAGCCGGCCGGGCATTCTCTGTCCGCATCCAGCAGCGGCACGGTGTCCGTGATGGCGATCTCGTCGATCGGCGCCTGTTGCAGCCGCTCCATGGCGCCGCCGCTGAGCACCCCGTGGGTGACGACGACGTCGACCCCGACCGCACCCTTGTCGCGGAGCGCACGAGCCGCCCCGATCAGCGTGTTGCCGGTGCTGATGAGGTCGTCGACGAGCACGCACGCCCGGCCGTCGACGTCACCGATGACGTTGAGCACCTCGACGTCGTCGTCGGTCGGGCGGCGCTTGTCGATGATCGCGATCGGGGCGTCGAGC
>DATKEY010000008.1:0-12530 GCA_035544475.1 Candidatus Dormiibacterota bacterium
TGAGGGCGCTCTCCGACGCGGCGGCGATCTTCGAGTCCGCCGGTGCCCTGTGGCGCCGCGACCGGGTCGTCGAGGCGCTCCGGGCCCGCGGCCGCGAGGGCCTCCGCGCCGCCGACGCGGTGCGTGGCGCGGAGGGGATCACCGTCCGCGAGCTCCAGGTCGCCCGGCTCGCCGCCCAGCGGCTCACCGCCAAGGAGATCGGCGACCGGCTGTTCATCAGCCGCCGGACCGTCGAGGCCCATCTCGCCCGCGTCTACGTGAAGCTCGGCGTCGCCTCCAAGGGCGAGCTCGCCCGCCGGCTGACCGAGCTGACGGCCTGACCGCCTGACCCGGGGGGCGCGAGGCCCCCCTTGTGTCAGACGTTCCGCCTCTCAGCGCGAACGGACGAGAAGGGTTCCGGAGAGGAGGAGGATGAGGAGCGCCGCGCCGCCCGCCAGGAAGACGTCGCGCATCCACCCGGCGACGTCGGGAGGCAGCTGGGTGGCGGCCAGCGTGCTCGGCTTCGCGGGCGTCACCTGGGGCGCGCCCTGCGGAGCCTGCTGGGAGCCGGCCGGTGGCGCCGCCGTCGAGCCCTCGGGCGGGGACACCGGCGTCGTCGGGGTGGACGGTTCGCTCGACGGCAGGCCGCTCGACGCCGACGAGGTGGAGGGCTCGATCGGCGAGACCGCGGTCGTGCTCGAGCTTCCCGACGAGCCATAGCCGGAGCCGTGACCCGGAGGGCTGGCGTCGAACGCCGGGGCCTGGGCCCCGTGCGCCACCGGTGGCGCGGAGAGGTCGAGCGGGCCGCCGCAGCTCGGCGCGCAGCGGCTGGCGAGGATCGAGACCTCGGCGCCGCCGACCGAGAAGCCGCCGCCCTGGAACCCCTGCGGGTTCTGGGCGCCGAGCTTCTCGTCGCGGTGGATCACCTGGATGACACCGGTGGTGGCGCTGAACGACCCGTCCTCGCCTGTCTTGACGAGCGACGGGGTGAGCTTCACCTGCGGGTAGCCGGCCTTGGCCATCGCGTCGTTGATCTGCGACTGCGGACCGGGGCCGCTCGGGCCGCTCCCGGCGACGATCCCCTGGTCGGTGATCTGCACCGGGCTGCCGTTCACCGTCGCCCCCTCGACGATCGTGCGCGCGATCCCCTTCGACGGGCCGGGGTCTGCCGGGACGAAGGCGTACGCGCGCGAGACGAGGGTGTCGATGTGGAGCGGTCCGATGGTGATGCCGCTGAGCACGGAGGACGACTCCGAGACCACGCCCTGATCGGCCGGCTCGCTGTGGGAGACGACCACACCCTTGGCGATCTCGAGCGCCCCGGGGACGATGACATCGGTGACCGCGGCGTCGCCGCGGGCGTCGGGGGTCGACGTCGCCTTGGAGGTGAAGCGGCCGTCGATCACCTGGGTCTTGGCGCCGCCGGTCAGCGGCCCCTCCCAGGTCGCGGACTGCGGATTGGCCGGGTAGAAGGCGTCGGCCTCACCGGGCGGCGGCTGGGGCAGCGCCCCGCCCTTCCCGTTTCCGCCTCCGCCCGCGACGCCGTACAGGTACGTCCCGCCGGCGCCCTTCTGGATGTAGGCGGCGATGGCCTGGGACCCGGGAGGCGGGCCGTTGATCTCCACGGCGGCGCCGACCAGGCGGGTCAGCTCGTCGCCGACGGCGAAGAGGTAGCCCGTGGCGAGCTGGCCCTGCGCGTGGGAGTCGACCGCGGTGAAGCCCGGGAAGACCGCCGCAGGACCCTCGTCCGCGAGCGCGGGATGCAGGAAGCCGAGCATCCCCAGGGCCACCGCCGATACGAGGAGAATCGGCCGTCGCAACGTTGCACCTCCGCCTTCAGGTGGAACGCCACGCGCCGGAGGGGAGCGCCCACCGCGCTCCCCCCGACGTCGAGGCGGCTGTCAGTTCACGATTGCACGTGGGGATTGACGATCGGTCCCGCGATGTACTTCCAGGCGAGCTTCCCGCCCACGTCCTGGAGCTGGACCAGGTACGTCGTCTTGTTCGAGCGGTGGTGGCCGACGCTGAAGGTGATCTTGGGCCCGAGCCCGGTGTCGAACCCGACCAGGCGGTCGAGGTCGTCCTTGAGCCGCTGCCGGGTGAGGTTGAGACCGAGACGGTGGAGCGCCTCGTTGAGCATGGTCCCGCCGACATAGGCGGCCTTGGTCCAGTTCGAGTGGTCGATGTTCGGGTAGTAGTGCTCGACCGTCTGCTTGTACTGGCGGTAGCCCGCGCTCCCCGCCGACGGACCGGCCGGATCGTCCGGGGTCCAGTCGATGGCGGCGATGGTGCCGACCGCGGTGGGACCGGTGAAGCTCGGCGTCACCTCGAAGTAGAGCGCCGCGTTCCCGGAGTAGCCGTGGACCGGCTTGTACCCCTGCGCGGCGGCCTCGCGGACCATCCGGGCGAAGATGCCCGGGTCGACCATCGTGGTGATCGTGTCGACGTTGTTCACCCGGCACTGCGCCAGGAACGTCGAGGTGCCGGGGTCGTCGAAGTTGGCGGCCTGGCGGACCGCCATCTGACCGCCGCTCGCCTCCAGGATCTTGGTGTAGGCGTCGGCGAAGGCCTGCCCGGTGGTGTTGTTCAGGTACAGGACGCCGGCCTTGCGGGTGCCGTGGGCGACCTGGTAGTCGGCCAGGTTCTGCGCCTCGTTGTAGGCGGAGGCCCCGACCGGGAAGCTCCAGGCGCCGCCGTACTGCGCCTCGCCCCAACCGTCGTTGCCGACGTTCGGCACCTTCTGCTGGTCGAGGTAGGGGGTGATGGCGTCGTTGGTCGGGACCGACTGGGTGCACGCCATCGCGAAGACGTTCTGGCGCTCGACGAGGTCGCGGACCGCGGCGCTGCCCTTGGTCGCGTCCCAGGCGTCGTCACGCACGAGAACGTCGTACTTGCGACCGTTGATCCCGCCCTGGTCGTTGGCGGTCTGCAGGGTCGCCCGGCAGGCATACGACAGATTGGCGCCGAAGGAGCCGACCGGCCCGGAGTAGATGCCGATGTGGCCGAGCTTGATGGAGGACGCGGTCACCCCGGTGTCGGTGGCACCGCCGGCACCCGGCTGGGGAAGGACTCCGCCGGGTTTGGGGGGCCCGGGGACCGTCCCGCCGGGCTTGCTGCCCGCCGCCGGCGCCGGAGCCCCACCTGCACCCTGGGCCGGAGCCGCTGCCGCGCCGCCGGGTGCCGATCCCGGCTGGGCCGCGCTGCTCGACTGGGCCGACGTCCCCGTCCCCGGGACCGCCGCGTTCGGGTTGGTGCCCGAGCCGTTGGCGTTCGAGTTGCCCTGGGCGTTCTGCGCGCCGGAGGCGCCCTGCTGCTGCGCCGCCTGCTGCAGGGCGGCCTGCTGGGCGGTCGACGCCCCCCCGCAGGCGGCCATCACGAGCACGATGGCGGGCGCTGCGAGTAGTGGACGTGATCGGATCACATCTTCTCCTCCATGCTCGGCGTACCGCGCCTCATCGTGACCCCGGGGGCGGGCGGTGTCGTCCGTAGGGCCTACCGATTGCCCTACGTATCCGAATCGGTAGCGCCTACCGACGACGCGGTGGAGTGGCGACGGTACCGTCACCCCGAAGCCGCCGGACCTAGGAGAGCGCCGTGGAGGAACTGCTCCAGACCCTGATCATCGCGGTGATCGCGGGCTCCTTCTACTCCCTGATCGCTCTCGGGATGGTCCTCGTCTACCGGACGACCGGGGTGCTCAACATCGCCCACGGCGGGATCGGCGTCCTCTGCGGCTTCGTCGCCTGGGACCTCATCACCCTGCGCCACGTCCCGTACTACCTCGGGGTCCTCACCGGCATCGTCGTGGCGGTGCTCCTCGGCCTCGGCTTCGAGCGCATCGTCATCCGGCGCCTGGCCGGCAGGCCCGACCTGCAGACGATCTCGACCCTGGCCCTCTTCATCCTCGCCGAGGGGTTCGTCTTCATCGTCCCCTGGTGGGGCAACACCTGGGGCCAGCTCTTCCCCTCCCCACTTCTGGACAAGACGGTGCGGATCCCGCTGGCCGACTACTCGGTGACCTACGACCAGATCGTGCTGCTCGTCGCCACCGCCGCGGTCTTCGCCGGCCTCGCCTTCCTGCTCCGCCGCACCCGGCTGGGGATGGCGATGCGGGCGATCTCCGACGACGGGACCGCCGCGCGGCTCATGGGGGTGCGCTCGCGGCTGATCTCGCCGGTGGTGTGGGGAATGGCCTTCGGGCTCTCCGGACTCACCACCATGCTGCTCGCCCCGATCCTCTTCCTCGACAACCAGTCGCTCACCGGGCTCACCCTCAAGGCGCTCACCGTCACCTTCATCGGCGGCCTGGTGTCACTGCCGCTCACCGTCGCCGGGGCGATGACCCTCGCCACCCTCGAGGCGGTCAGCCAGGTGTACTTCCCCGGCGTCAAGGGCCTCGCGGACTCCTGGCCCTTCATCCTCCTCGTGATCGTGCTGGCGGCGCGCTACGCGCGCAATCGCAGCTCGCTCGAGGACCAGGCGGTGGTGCGGGCATGAGCACCGTCACCGAGGCCCGGCCCGCGACCCTCGAGGCCACCCCGGCCGGGGTGATCATCCCGTCGGCCCTCATCCCGATCCCGACCCGTCCCAGCCTGCGGACGATCGCCGTCCGCCTCGTCGGGCTCGCCGCCCTGGTGCCCTTCCTGCTCACCATGCCGTACGCGCTGAAGTGGGCCGGGCCGGCCTACGCCCTCGACTTCGGTCTGGTGGTCGCGATGGCGACCCTGTCGATCTCGGTTCTGGCCTGGATCGGCGAGATCACGCTGGCGACGCTCGCCCAGATGGGCATGGGCGTCGTCGGGCTCTACTTCCTGCAGCAGCGCGGCGTGCCCTTCGCCCTGATCGTCCCGATCATGGTGGTGGCGTCGGTGCCCGTCTCCCTGGTCATCGGCGTCTTCGCGCTGCGGCTCCGAGGCGTGTACTTCGCCATCGCCACCCTGGCCTTCGCCTACCTCGCCCAGAAGACCTTCTTCCAGACCTATCTGGGCGGCCAGGGTGGCTTCGACCAGATCATCAATCGCCCCGACTACGCGTCGGACGACTACCGCCTGTACTACCTGATCATGGCGTCGCTGCTCGCCATCGCGGGCATCTGCGCGGTGATCCGCCGCTCCTGGATCGGGACGAGGATCACCGCTCTGCGCGACTCCGAGATGGCCTTCGCCGTGCTCGGCCACTCCCCCGCCCGCTACAAGCTCTTCACGGTGTGCCTCGCCGGGGCGATCGCGACCGTGGCCGGCATCTACTACGGCGTGCTCCAGCAGGTCGTCCCGGCGAACTACTTCAGCCCGATCCTCTCCGTCCTCTACTTCGCCTACGCGGTCGTCGGCGGCTTCGGGTCGATCGGCGGCGCGATCGCCGCGGGGATCGTCTTCGGCACCCTGCCGAAGTACTTCGACTCCCTCTCCGAGGGTCGCTTCGTCGGCTACGACCAGTTCTTCGCCGGGTTCCTCGCCCTGCTCATCGTGCTCACCACGCGCGGCGGTCTCCACGAGGTCTTCGGACGCCTCCGGCGGCGGATCGAGGGAACGCGATGAACGGCAACGGCAATCGCCCCCGCGGTGTGACCGCCGACCCGGCCAAGCTCGCCCGCATCCAGACCGCGCGCCGGCGCATCGCGGCGCGCCTCCCGGTGGCGACGGATGTGCTGCGGCCCGACCCCCTGAAGCTCGCCCGTTTCGAGCCCGCGCGTGAGCGTCTCGCCGCCCGCATGGCCCCGGGGAGCCCGTGGTTCACCGACCGCCGCGTCCACGGCGAGGAGATCCTCACGGTGACCGGACTGTCGATCCGGTTCGGCGGCCTCCAGGCCCTCGACCAGGTCGCGGTGGTGGCGCGCACCGGTGAGGTGACCGGGGTCATCGGCCCCAACGGCGCGGGAAAGACGACCTTCTTCAACTGCGTCTCCGGCCTCTACAGCCCGGACAGCGGGGAGATCACCTACGAGGGCCGCAGGCTGCGCGGCTCCGTGGTCGCCCGCGGCCGCCTCGGCCTGGGGAGGACGTTCCAGACCCCGCGGCTCTTCGCCACCCTCTCGGTGCTCGACAACCTGCTCCTCGGCTGCGCGGTCGCCACCGCGACCGGCCGCGGCTACCAGTTCGAGCCCGGCCTCTCCCGGCTGCGCGCGGACGAGCGTGCGGAGCGCATCGCCCGCATCGTCGGCTTCCGGGGGGACCTCGCGATGCCCGCGGGCGCGCTCAGCTTCGGCGACCTGAGGGTCGTCGAGTTCGCGCGTGCGCTGTGCGCCGCACCGCGCCTGCTGATGCTCGACGAGCCCGCGTCGGGGCTCGACACCGAGCGTGCCGGCGACCTGGTGGCGCTGCTGCGGCGGCTCGCCGACCTCGGCCTCGCCATCCTCCTCATCGAGCACGACATGACCTTCGTCATGGGCCTCTGCGACACCATCACCGTCCTCGACTTCGGAACCGTCCTCGCACACGGCACCCCCTCGGAGGTGCAGACCAACGAGGCGGTGATCGAGGCGTACCTGGGGAGGAGCGCCTGATGCTCGAGGTGCGGGGGCTCACCGTCTCCTACGGTCCCGTCCGGGTCCTCCAGGGGATCGACCTCTCCGTCGGCGACGGCGAGATCGTCGCCCTGATCGGGCCGAACGGGGCGGGGAAGACCACGACCCTCAACGCGATCGCCGGGTTGCTGCCGCGCTCCGGCGACGTGCTCCTCGACGGCGAGCCGCTCGAGCCGGTCGCCGAGGAGGTCGTCCGCCGTGGCGTCGCCCTTGTGCCCCAGGGACGGCGCATCTTCCCCACGATGACCGTGGAGGAGAACCTGTTCATGGGCGCGTACGCGAAAGGCGGAGGCTGGAAGGGCTCCGCACAGCGCTTCGCGCCCGTGTACGAGATCTTCCCCCGGCTCGCCGAGCGCCGCCGCCAGACGGCGCGCAGCCTGAGCGGTGGCGAGCAGCAGATGCTGGTGATCGGCCGTGCCCTGCTCTCCGAGCCCCGGGTGATGCTCATCGACGAGCTCTCGCTCGGGCTGGCGCCGAAGATGGTGCTGACCCTGCTCGACACCATCCAGCGGCTGAACGTCGAGCGCGGCACCGCGTGCCTGCTCGTCGAGCAGGCGGCGACCGCCGCACTCTCCATCGCCCGTTCCGCATTCCTGCTCCGCAAGGGAGAGGTGGTGTTCCGGGGCTCCGCCGAGCAACTCCGCTCGGAGGTCGACGTGCTCCACGGCGCCTACCTCGGCAAGGCACGTGCACCGGCGCAGCCGGTGCTGCGGTGACGGACGGCACGGGCGAACGACGGCCACATCAACGAGGTGGAGACCACGATGGACAAGAACCTTCAGCGACTGGCACGGGAGCACAGCCGGCAGGTCATCGGCGGGGCGCTGATCATCGCCGCCGCGATCGCGCTCCTCGCCGGCTACATCAGCATCCGTGACGAGATCTACGTCGCGGTCCAGATGCCGTACGTCCTCGTCGGCGGCGTCGGCGCGCTCCTCCTCGCCGGCCTGGGGATGGTGGTGATCCGGTCCCAGGACGACAAGGCGGTGCTCGACCGGCTCGCTGAGGTGGAGTCGACCAACCACCAGCTCCGCGACCGCGTCGACTACCTCGCACAGCTTCTCGAGGCGGCGCTGCTCCCCGACGAGTCCACCGAGGTTCGCGGTGTCGCCTCGCCAGTCCGGGCGGAGGTCCGGTAGCGGGCGGGCGGCGCGAGGAGTGCGGCGATGCTCAACACGATCAGGGTCGGTACCACCCTCGGAGTGCCTCTCGACGAGGCGGCCCGGTGGTGCCGCTCGGCCGAGGCGAGGCTCTGCTTCCCGGGCGCGCGCAACGTGCGCGGCGACGGCAGCGGACTCTACTTCGAGGTCGGCATCCGCGCCCCCGGGGCCGCGCCGGCGGCGGTCACCGTCGACGAGTACCTGAAGGACTACCGCCGCGAGCGCGGCGGGCTGTGGTTCGAGACCTCGCAGGTGTGGACCTGGCCGAACCGTGAGTGCGGCACCTCGTGGCACGCCTACCGGCTCGTCGAGGGCGACGGCTCGACCAGCCTCGAGTTCACCTGGCGCTACATCCTCCCCGGCCTCGCCGGTGCCCAGGTCTTCAACGCGCTGCGTTTCAGCCGCTCGATCGAGCGCGCCGGACAGATCTACGTCGACCGCCTCGCGCGTCGTGTGGGGCAGGTCGCGGTCACGGCCTGAATGGTCATGAGAGCCATCGTCAGTCCCCTCGACACCGCGGTCCTGAGCCGGGTGGTGCAGGCCGAGGCGGAACGTGACGCGGACCGGCTCGTCTTCGTGTTCGAGAACAGCCCCCATCCCGCCGAGCGCGTGACCGCGGGCCAGCTCGCGGTGCGCGGCAACCAGGTCGCCGCCCAGCTGCATCGTGCCGGGCTGCGCCGCGGCGACCGCCTCGCGATCATGCTGCGCAACAACCCCGAGTTCGTCTACTCGCTCGTGGCGGCCGCCCGCCTCGCGCTCCCCACCGTCCCCATCGACCCGCGGGAGAGCGGCAACAGCCTGCACCACTATCTGCGCTTCACCGGCTGCGCCGGACTGATCACCGCCGACTACGTGGTCGCCGACGAGGAGGTCGCGCGCGTGATCCGGGCCAGCGGGGTCCGCACCTGGGTGGTGTCGACGCCCGAGGGACGCGCTCTCGGCATCGAGCCCCCGCGCCGCTGGCCGCTGCTCAACGAGGCGCTCGACGGGACCGAGGCACCGTCGACCGGTGAGCACGTCGTCGACCTCGCCGAGCCCTGGCTGCTCGTCTACACCGCGGGCAGGGGTGACCCCGACGCGGTGGAGATCGGTCACGACCGGATGCTGCTCTATCGCCGCGTCCCCGAGCTCTTCGGCTACCGGCCCGACGACGTCCCGTACACCGGGCTGTCGCTCACCCACGGCAACGCCCTGATCGCGACGATGATGCCCGCGATCTGGGGAGTGGTCGATCACACCGTGCTCTCCCGGTGGTTCACGCGGAGCCGGCTCTGGGACGTCTGTATCGAGCACGGTGTCACCACCTGGTCGAACCTCGGCGAGCTCGCGTGCGCGGTGTACAGCGAACCCACCTCGGATCGCGACCGCGCCCACTCCGTCCGGCTGGTCGTGAGCGCGGGGATGCCGCGCGCGATCTGGCGACCCTTCGAGGAGCGCTTCGGGGTGCGGGTGCTGGAGTGGTACGTGACCATGGAGGGCGGCTTCGCCTGCAACCCCGTGGGCGTCGGACCGATCGGCTCCATCGGAAAGCCGCCGGAAGGGCTGCTCGAGATGGACGTCGTCGACGTCGAGGGGCGGTCGGTCGCCGTGGGACAGGTGGGAGAGCTCGTGCTGCGGCCGGTCGGCGGCGAGGCGCGGCTCACCTACTGGCGCAATCCCGAGGCCGCGGCGCGGCGGGTGCGCAACGGCTGGCTGCTGACCGGGGACATGGCCGCGCGCGACGCGGATGGATGGCTCTATCTCGCCCAGCCCCGCGGGGGGGACGGGTTGCTGCGGGTGCTCGATCCCATCGAGGACGATGCCTCCGGCCGGTCCGACGAGGAGTCCGACCTGCAGGTGTACGGCATCCCGTAGGCGAGACGGCTACCGCCTCCGTCTCCGCCACCACACCAGGATGCCCGCCAGCATCGCCACGCCCGGCAGCCCGCCCATCGACACCGCCCCCATCAGCGTCCGCCGCGACGGCGTCAGCGTCAGCCGCCGCAGATCGGGATTCTCACCGCCCACGGCGACGATGTCCTCCTCCCCCGCCAGCCAGTTGATCCCGTTCGCGAGCAGCCGCCGGTTCCCCAGCTCGCCGAGGAACTCGTTGGTCGCCCACTCCGCGTTCGCGACCACCAGCAACCGCGTCCGCGCGATGCTCGGCCCGCCGCTCGGCACCCGCGTCTCCCCCGTCGGCTGCACCATCGACCGGTCCGCCGCCCCCGCGATCACCACCGGGCCGCCGCGATCCCCCTTCTGTGGCTCGTACTTCGTCGTCGACGGATCGAGATGGAGATACGACGCATCGGACGACTGGGCCACCTTCGCGACCGACAGCCCGGCGTCCTCGCTCGCCGCGGTCGTCACCCCGCCGGTGCCGACGAAGAGGGCCCCGCTCACGTCCTTCGCCACCGGCGACTCGGTGGGAAACCTGTTCACCAGCAAGGATGTCGGATCGCCCGCGAGCCCGCGCGAGGGATCGAAGACGACTCCTGGAAGGAGCCGCAACCCCCACGGCGTCGTCAGCGAGTCGAGGTTCGGCCCGTTCGGATCGCGCTCGATGAGCATCCGGCCGCTGTGCACCATCCAGTCGTCGATGAGCTGCACCTCGCGCGGGAGCAGCGGGGAGCGGGGATCGACGAGCGCGACGACGGTGCACTCCGGGGGGATGCGGTCGGCGACGGTCAGGTCGAGCCGCGCCGTCGCGATCGCGTTCTGCTCGATCAGCTGCCGGGCGGCGTCGTAGCCGCCGGGGTCGGTGTCGTCGAGCTCGCGCTCCCCGTGTCCCGCGAGCGCGCACACCTGCTGGGGACGTCCCCGGGCCAGCCGCTGCAGCGCGCTCGTCAGGGTCAGCTCGGTGAGCGGCGAGATCACCTCGCGCCGGCCGCCGACCTCGACCGCCACCTCGCCCTCGTCGTGGACACCGAGGCGGATCGCCTCCCCCCTGCTCGTCGAGAAGTCGAGGATGCGGGTGCTGATCCGGGGGTCGGCGCGGGTGAAGTCGTCGAGCAGCACCTGGGCGTCGCTCGCCTCTGGCGACCCGTTCGGTTCGAAGGCGGTCACCGTCGCCGGCGCGCCGAGGTGCTGCAGCACCTCCTTCGACGCCTCGGAGAGGGTGAAGCGACCCGCGGCGGTGAGGTCCCATCGCGCCTGTGCCGGGATCGGGACGAGATTGACCGCAACCGCCGCGCCGAGCGCCAGCCCGGGCGCGATCAGGGTCCTGCCGCGCGCCAGCACCCGGCGTCGCAGCCGCTGCCATCCGCCTGCGACCACGAGCGCCACCGCGGTCCCGGAGACGAAGTACACGAGGTCGGCGAGCCCGGGCACGCCCCGGGCGAAGTCGTCGAGATGGGGCTGGAAGGAGAGCGGGTGCAGCACGTCGATGCTCGCCGCGAGCTGGAGCGCGACGAGCAGCGCGAAGCTCCCCAGGCCGGCGACGACCGCGGTCGGGGTCAGCGCGCTGCTCATCGTCCCCACGGCGCAGAACAGGGCGATGGTCAGCACCGCCCCCACGTACGAGGCGGCGATCGGCGGCCAGTCCGGGCGTCCCCAGGCGGCGATGAAGCCCGCGTAGACCAGCGTCGGCGCGAGCAGCCCGAGCACGAGGGCGACGGCCGCCAGCCACTTCCCCACCACCAACCCGGCGGCCGAGATCGGCCTGCTCAACAGGACGTCGAGGTGCCGGGTGCGCCACTCGTCGGCGATCAGCCGGCTGGTGACGATCGGCACGGTGACGAGCAGGACGAAGCCGAGGTTGGGGAACCAGAAGCGCAGGCTCGCCTCGCGCGAGCCGTCGGTGACGATGAAGAACGTGATCCCGGTGAGGCCGAGGAAGGCGACCGACACGGCGTAGGTCGCCGGGCTCACCAGGTAGGCGCGCAGCTCGCGGCGGGCGATGCGCAGAGCCCCGGCCATCACGTCCCCCTCTCGCGCACGGGCGGCGCGGACGTCACCGCAGCCAGGAAGGCGGCCTCGAGGTCGTCGGGCACGGGTGCGAGCAGGCGCAGGCGCCAGCCCCGCGAGCACACCGCGGCGGCGATCGCCTCGCTGACGGCGGGACCGTCGACGGTGCAGATCCCCTTCTCGACCCGGCGAACCCCGGGAACGGCGAGCAGTGCCTCGTTGAGCTGTCCCGGCTTCACCCCGTTGACCACGACCCGGACCCGGTGCCCGCCGCCGTCCGCGCGCAGGGAGCGCTCGAGGGCGACCCGTCCCTGGTCGATGACGACGACCCGGTCGCAGACGCTCTGCGCCTCGGCGAGCAGATGGGTCGAGAAGACGATCGACGTCGTCGTCCGCAGCTCGCCGATCAGCGAGCGCAGACCGACCATCTGACGGGGGTCGAGCCCCTCCGACGGCTCGTCGAGGAGAAGCACCTCCGGGCGGTGCACGAGCGCTCCGGCCATCGCCACCCGCTGCCGCTGGCCCTTCGAGAGGCGGCCGCAGAGCCGTTCGGCGAGCGATGCCGCGCCCGTCCGTTCGAGGGCCGCCCGCGCCGCCGTCTCCCGCCGCCGCCATCGCACTCCCGAGAGCGCGGCGAGGAAGGAGACGTACTGGAGCGCGGTGTCCTCGGCGTAGAGCGGCGGGTCCTCGGGGAGGTAGCCGATCCGCGCGCGCGCCGCCGGTGACACCGCGGGGTCGGCGCCGTCGAGGTCGACGGTGCCGGCCTGGGCGTGGATCAGTCCCGCGAGCCGCCGCAGCAGCGTCGACTTGCCCGCACCGTTGGGGCCGAGCAGGCCGAGGACCTCGTGCTCGCGGAGCTCGAGGTCGACGCCCGAGACCGCGGCGCGGGGACCGTATCGAACGACCAGTCCCCGCGCCCGCAGCATGACGGGACCCCGATCAGCGGACCACGGGCGCGGACATGGCGACGCCGTTGTGGATGA
>DATKEY010000009.1:0-17934 GCA_035544475.1 Candidatus Dormiibacterota bacterium
CCGCCGGCGAGCGCCGCCGCGTAGCGCTCCTGGGAGCGGAGCGCCCAGGCGTCCTGCTCCTCGCGGCCGACCCCCATCTCGGCGGCGACCTGGCTGCCGTGGACGCCCATGTGGACGCCGTCGACCGGGCAGCAGAGCCCGTCGCGGATCATGCTGTCGACCGCGGTGCGATCGCCCATCCGGCTGCCGAAGCGCTGCTCCTCGAGCAGGTAGGGCGCGTTCGACATCGACTCCATGCCGCCCGCGACGACGACGTCGGCCTCCTGTGCCCGGATGAGCAGGGCGCCGAGGTTCACCGCCTTCAACGCGCTCGCGCACACCTTGTTGACGGTGAAGGAGGGCACCGACGCGGGGAGCCCGGCCTTGAGACCCGCCTGTCGGGACGGCACCTGCCCCTGACCGGCGGCGAGCACCGTGCCCATGATCAGGTGGTCCACGCCGCCGGCCGGCACCTCGGCGCGCCGCAGCACCTCGCGGATGGCGACGGCGCCGAGATCGGTCGCCGAGAGCCGCGCCAGCCCTCCGCCGAAACGGCCGAAGGGGGTTCGGGCGGCGGCGACGATCCACACCTCGCGCATCCCCGGGATTGTACGGAGCCGGGGCCGGCGGACCGCTCCGCTTCGGTCCGAGCCCACCTACGAGCAGCGCGGGAGCGCGCTGTACGGGATGGGGACGGCGATGCAGTGCGGGGTGGGCAGCGGTGTCGGGGCCTGGCCGGAGCTCGCCGCGGGGGTGATCGAGGCGACGCTGCCGTGGTGGGTCACCGCCATCGCCACGACGTCGCCGAGGGTGATGCACCCCGCGGCGACGAAGAGCATGAAGGTCCCCTCGGCGGTCCAGCGGCTGCTCGGCCGCCCGAGCCGCCGCCACCACGGCGGGCGGGCCTCGGGCTTCGGCGGCTTCGCGGCGCGGTGCTCCTCGACCCGCCGGAGCAGGCCGGGCTCGAACCAGGCGCGCTCCTCGCCGGGGCCGCCCTCGCGCAGCGCGCTCATTCGACGAGCTGAAGCTGCTCGCGCAGCTTCGCCACGTAGGTGGGGTTGAAGGTGACCTCGGGGTTGGTGAAGTTCCCGCTCTGCACGTTCCACACGTCGACGATCGCCTGCCCGTCGATGTTCAGGCGGGCGTTCTGGCCGACCTGCAGGGTCCCGCTGGGGAGGTACATCGTCCCGGTCGCGGTGAACGACGAGGAGACGTTGCTCTCGTAGACACCGCCCGCCGACCCGGTCGGCGCGTAGACGGAGTAGAAGCCGTCGTTGGGGTCCTCGGTCTGCCCCGAGGGCGGCTGGTAGGGGCTGATGAGCGCCTTCGCCCCGTTGGTGATGCCGATGGTGGCGCCCTGGTCGAGCCAGAAGGTGACCCCGAGCAGGCAGGTCGTGTACGAGCTCGCGTAGCTGCCGGTGCAGTTCGACGGCGCGCTGTGGCCGTCGATGACGACGTCGGTGCAGCTCGGCGCGCTGCAGTTGGGGTTGTGGGTCACGTAGTACAGGCCCGGCGTCAGCGCCGTCGTCACCGTGAGCACGGACTGGTTGTTGCCGAGCGACGAGCCGTTCTCGGTCACGACGTTGCCGCTGAGCGAGGGGCCCTGAAGGTCGGGCGGGAGCAGCGCCGGCGACGCCATGCACGCCCCGGAGTTGGGGTCCTGGACGGCAGTGAGGCTGACGCCCTGGACGGTGAGGTCGTCGCAGCTGCCGAGCGAGGCGGTCTGATCGACGGTCCCGCCGCCGCTCGCGGCGCTGCACGAGGACACCGCATGGATGCTGTCTGCGGCGTGGGGGAGGACGTTCGACTGGTACGCGCTCCCGGCGGCCGGGTCGGGCGAGGGGAAGCTCCCCGATTGCGGCGAGCCGAGGACGACCACGCCGGGATTTCCGCTCGAGTCCGGCCCGGCGCAGAACATCGACTGCCCGCCCGACTGCGGGTTGATGTCGCGGTAGGCGTAGACGTTGCCGGCGATCACCTCGCCCTGGTTGCCGCCTGTGACCATCGTGTTCGAGAAGAGCGCGAACCCGAAGGGCTGCGCGCCGGGCAGGTGGTACGCGACCGAGCGCGAGCCCGTCGGCGCGAGGTGCAGCCCGATCGCACCGCCGAGCCCCGACGCGGCGGGGTCGGTGATGTCGACCTCGGCGTACCCCCAGGGCAGCCCCGGCGCCCCGGCCTGCTCGTCGTACGCGGCATTGGGGGCGTTGCGCGGTGGGATGTCGACCGTGACCGTCACCCCCGAGCCCGTCCCCGGCCCGTGGGTGGTGACGTCGCAGTGGGTCGCCGACGCCCCGTTGCCACAGTTCTGGCCGGTCTGGGCATTCACCACGCCGGTCGCCCACGTCGTCCCCGACGTCCCCCAGCCCATGTGGTCGTAGACGACCCGCAGGCCGTCGATGGCGCCCTGGAGGCGGTCGGACTGGTTCGCCTGACCGCCGTTCGAGTGGCCGAGGTCGCGCGCGGCGCTGAGCGCCGCGGCGTCGCTCGCGTTCTGGAGGTTGCGGTGGTTGGTGGTCGCGACGCTGAGGTCGACCGCGAGCGCCGCGGCGCCGAGGAGGACACCGGCGGAGATCGCGCTGATCGGCAGCACCTGTCCCAGCTGCCGGCGCCGCGATGCGATGCGTCTCACCTCAGCCCCCCTGGGTGATGCCGCACGGCTCGATCTGCATCGTCTCGGTGGCCGTGACGGTGCGGACCGACCCGGTCGGCGTGTCGGCGAGGAGGCGGTTGACGAAGGGTGCGAAGATCGGCACGCCGTAGGAGACCGCGATCGACACGTAGGAGCTGTCGGAGACGACCGTCGAGCACGACGGCGTGGTCGCCGGGGTCGGAACCGGCCCCTGCGTCGACGCCGCCGGGGTCGCGGCCGCGGGGGTGGGCGTCGCCGCGGGCGTCGGGCAGCTCCCCGATGTGGGCAGGGCGATGTTCGCGGGGGTCGGGGTGACCGACTTGTCGTGGCCGACGGTGACCGTGACCGACGAGTTGTACGTGCAGCCCGAGGCGTCGACGGCGGTGGCGGTGATCGTCGTCTGCTGCGACGACGACGGCGTCGACAGGCAGATCGAGTACGCGCCGGTGCTGTCGCTCGCCACCGTCCCCGACGTCGACTTGCTCGGCGACGCGAGGATCGCGACCGTCCCCGACGGGAGGTTGCTCACCGTCCCCGAGGCGGTCGCCCCGCCGGGGCACGCGTTGCCCGCCTGGACGATGTCGGTGGGGAGGCGCGAGACCGTGTGGTTGGCGGTGATGACGATCGTGAGCGACGACCCGGAGATGAGCCCCGACGCGCTGCGCACCGCGTCGCACACCGACCCCTCCGTCTCGGAGTCCGCCGGGTTCTGCCCGCACGTGTACACGGTCCTGCCGAGCGAGGAGACGAAGTCGAGCGAGCGGTTCGGGTACTCGGCGGCGATCCGCGCGCCCTCGCGCGCCGCCGTTCCCACCGTCACTCCGCCGTAGGCGATGGCACCGATCTGGCCCGCGCCGCCGAGGAGGATGACGAGCGCGGGGGCGATGAGCGACATCTCCACCAGCGCCTGGCCGGCGCCACGCGCCCGGCGGCGTCTCACTGCTCGCACGTCGCCTGCGCCCGTGCGTGGAGGGTGCGGACGTCGCTCCCGTTGTCGCCGAGGAGCTTTCCGATCAGCGGAACGTACAGCTGCTGCGGATAGGTGATGTCGACCTGGATCACGCTGCCCTTGCTGCACTTGTCGAGGATGTTGGGGTCGACGGGGTCGGCGGCGACGCACGTGGTGCCCAGGGTGTTCCCGGTCTCCGAGCCCGCGTACACGCAGACGCTCGTCGCCGTGCCCCCGGGCAGCGCGTTGAGCCGGGCGTCGATGTACGTGATGAGCAGGGTGCTGTCGCACGCGGTGTGGCCGTCGGGCAGGGTCGGCGTCACCGCCTCGGCGTTGCGGCTCGGCCCGCCGCAGACCGCGGCGGCACGCGCCCCGTCCCGCGCCGCGTTGGTGAGCTGCATCTGGTTCATCACCACGAGGCCGGTGAGGAACAGACCGAGCACGAGCACGATGAGGACAGGGGCGACGAGCGCGAACTCCACGAGGGAGACTCCGCTCTCGCCGGCGGCGGGACGTCGGTGGGTTGTGGGCATGGGGAAGGGATCGGCCCCATGTGCACTCCTTCGGCGGCCCGGCTGTCTGCGTGAGACCCGTGGCTTTGCGTCCCCGCCTCGCGACGGGTTTGCCAGTTTGTCGGGAGCCGACTTACCGGAATGTAGGGCGCACTCTTCGCACCCGGGTGGTGGACCCGTCACGCTGCCGTAGCGGGCCTTCTCAGCGACGCCTCAGGGGCCGCGCAGGGGGGTCTCAGACGGCTGGTCACCCTGCTCACCGGCGTCGGCGCCCTCCCGCGCTCCGGCTGAGGCGCCCCAGCCCCGGTTGCGGTTTCCTCACATGGCGTGGAGAGAACTTGCAGACTGCGCCAGTTCCGCACGCACAGCCGAGCAGCTAATGTGTCACCACACGATGACACGTCCTGCAGGCTGACCCCAGGTGGCGGGCTCCAGCTCCAACGTCGCGTTCGAGGCGCTGGCGGACCCCACCCGCCGGCACATCCTCCGGGTCCTCGCCGGCAACGGGGAGTCGTCGGCGGGCCAGATCGCCGCCGAGGTCGATCACGTCGGCCGGACGGGGATCTCGAGCCACCTGCGGATCCTCCGGGGTGCGGGCCTCGTCACCGAGCGACGCCGCGGCCGCTTCCGCCTCTACTCGCTCGAGCCGAGCGCCGCCGACGAGGTCGTGGAGTTCCTCAGCATGCTCTACCGGGGATCGCTGACCGACCTGAAGCGGCGGGTGGAGGGTACGGTGGGTCCCTCCGCCGAACCGGGTGATGGGTAACCTCGTCCTCGTCGAGGAGGAGGTGATCCATGCGTCTCCGGAGGCCGTGTTCGGCCTCTTCGGCCGGAGCGCGGACGCGGGCTGGCTGTTCGGCTCGAGCTGTGACGCGGTGGCCCGTGGCTCGGTGGTGCGCTTCGCCCTGCCGGTGGGCACGCAGGACGGCGCGCCCCTCGAGGCCGCCGGCAGGATCGTGGCGCTGGAGCCGCCGCACCGTATCCAGATCCGGCACGAGTTCCCGTGGCGCGGAACCGTCACCTGCACGATTCGCGGCGACGAGGCGGGGAGCACGGTGCGCGTGGTCGTCGAGCTCCCCCAGGAGGCGATGGGCTGGTGGATGCGCAGGCGGGGCAAGGATCCTCCGGTCGAGGCGGGCGCCGGTACCTGCCCCGTCGGTCTTCTCACCAGCCAGTCGGGCACCGCCGGTGTCTACGCCGGCGCGAGTGAGGATCTGGCGCGGCTCGCGGTGGACGAGCTCAACGCGGATGGGCTTCGCGGCGATCGCCTCAGCCTGGCGGTCGCGGACGATGCGACGAGTCCCGCCATCGGAGTGCGCGAGCTCCGCCGGCTGATCACGTCGGAAGGCTGCCGGGTCGTGGTGACGAACGTGACCTCGGCGACCTTCAACGCCATCGAGCCCGTCGCCGCGCAGGCCGGCGTCCTTCTCATCCACTCTCCGGTCAACGAGGGGGGACGCACCAGTGACGTCCTGTTCCGGCTCGGTGAGCGCCCCGCCGGCGTGGTTCGCGAGGCGGTCCCGCGGCTGATGGCCGAGACCGGCCACCGGCGCTGGTTCCTCGTCGGTGACGACTACAGCTGGCCGCGGGCGACGAACGCCTGGGTGTCGAGGGCCATCGAGCGTGCGGGCGGCGTGGTCGTCGGTGATCGCTACGCACCACTGGGGAGCCGTGACTTCGGTCCCCTCCTCGAGGCGATCGATCGCTCGGGCGCCGATCTGATCGCCTCGGCGTTCGTCGGGGGTGACGAGGTCGCCTTCGAGAGACAGTGCTTCGAAGCGGGGGTGCGTCGGCGGGCCCGGACGCTGTCCCTCTGCCTCGACGAGTCGACCCGAGATCACATCGGAGATGCGGCCGTGGCCGGCCTCTGGAGTGTCTGGGGCTATTTCCAGGAGCTGGACACCCGCCTCAACGGGCCCTTCCTCAGGCGCTACCACGAGCGCGCCGGCGACGGCGCGCCACCGGTGTCGAGCCTCTCGCAGTCGGTCTACGAGACGATCCACCTGGTCGGCGACGCGATGCGGCGGGCGCGGTCGACGGAGCCGGTCGAGATCGGCCGGGCGCTGAGGTCGGCCTCCTTCGCGGGGCCGAGAGGCACCGTCTCCGTCGTCGGTCCAGGGCACCATCACCAGCCCCTCTACCTCGCCGAGGCGGTGCCGGGCGGCTTCCGCATCCTCGACGCCGTCGGCTGACATGTCGACGAGTCACCACATATTGACATAACCCTGGCCGGCGACGATACTCCGCCCATGCTCCGAGACCCGTCGCCCAACACGGTGCGCGCCTACACGTCCGACGTGCGCGACTTCGCAGACTGGTGCGCCGAGCAGAGGGTCGCCCTGCTGCCCGCCTCTCCCGAGACCGTCCTCCTCTACATCACCGATCTCGCGCAGAGGGGCGCGAAGGCATCGACGATCCAGCGCCGGCTGCCGGCGATCTCCCACGCCCATGAGCTCGCGGGGCACGTGCCCTCCCCCACCACCGACCCGCTGGTGCGGACCGCGATGGCGGGCATTCGACGGTCACTCGGCACCGCGCCGGTGCAGAAGACGGCGATGGTCACGGCCGAGCTCCGCATGCTCGTCGCCGTCACGCCGGCGCACACTCTCGCGGGCCGGCGCGACCGCGCCCTCCTCCTGCTCGGCTTCGCGGGAGGCCTGCGCAGGAGCGAGCTCGTCGCCCTCGACATGGAGGACGTCCGCGAGACGATGGACGGCCTGCGCGTGCGCCTGCGGCACAGCAGGAGCGCTCAGGACGGCGAGGCCGACGAGGTCCGCGTCCCGATCGCGCAGCATCCCGACACCTGCCCGATGCGCGCCCTGCGCGCCTGGCGCTGCGCAGCGGGCATCACCACCGGCGCTCTGTTCCGCGCCGTCAACCGCCACGACCAGCTCGCATCCGAGCGCCTCTCCGACGGGAGCGTCGCCCGCATCGTCCAGCGCGCCGCGCGGCGCGCCGGGCTCGACCCCTCGCGGTACGCGAGCCAGTCGCTCCGCCGCGGCCTCGCCACCGCCGCCGCACAGTGCGGCGCTCCCGCGCGCGCGATCATGCGCCGGGGGCGCTGGACGTCCGTGGCGGTCGCGCACCGGTACATCCGCGCCGCCGCCGTTGCCCAGGAGAAGGCGCTCGCCTCCTGCGGGCGGTAGTCCCCGCTGTCGATCAGGCCCGGCGGGTAGCTCCCAGCCGCTCCCCGACGAGCCGGACGACGTCCTCGATGGTCTCGCCGATCTCCGCACCGGCGGCGGTGAGGGCGTCGATCTTGCTCTGCGCCGTGCCCTTGTTCCCGCTGATGATCGCGCCGGCGTGGCCCATGCGCTTGCCCGGAGGCGCGGTGCGGCCGCTGATGAAGGCGACGACCGGCTTGGGGAAGTCCCCGGCGATCAGCTCGGCGGCGTCCTCCTCGTCGGAGCCGCCGATCTCCCCCACCATCACCACGGCCCTGGTCTTGGAATCCTCGGCGAAGAGCTCGAGGACGTCGCGGAAGGTGAGCCCGAGCACCGGGTCGCCGCCGATCCCGACCGCGGTCGTCTGGCCGTGGCCCGCGAGGCTCAGCCCCTGGATCACCTCGTAGGTGAGCGTGCCCGAGCGCGCCACCACCCCGACGCTGCCGGGGCGGGCGACGTGGTTGGGGATGAAGCCGACCTTGCACTCCCCGGCGGTGAGCAGGCCGGGACAGTTGGGTCCGATGAGCTTCGTCTTCGAGCCGTCGATCACCGAGCGGGCGCGGATCATGTCGTGGACCGGGACGCCCTCGGTGACGCACACCGCGAGCGGCAGCCGCGCCGCCGCCGCCTCCATGATCGCGTCGGCGGCGAAGGGCGGGGGCACGATGATGAAGGCGCAGTCCGCGGCGGTCGCCGTGACCGCCTCGTCGACGGTGTCGAAGACGGGCACGCCGAGATGGGTGCTGCCACCGCGCCCGGGGACGACGCCGGCGACGACGTCGGTGCCGTACGCCTGCATCTGCTCGGTGTGGAAGCTCCCCTCACGGCCAGTGATGCCCTGGACGACGACGCGCGTGTAGCGGTCGATGAGGATGGACATCCCACTAGCCCTCCCGGGTGAGCTCGACGATCTTGCGCGCCGCCTCGACGGCGCTGATCCCGGGGACGATGCCGGCCTCCTGGAGCAGCTTCCTCCCCTCCTCCTCGCGGGTGCCCGTCATCCGCACCACCAGCGGCTTGGTGATGTGGAGCTCGTCGCGGGCCTCGATGATCCCGCGCGCGACCTCGTCGCCGCGGGTGATGCCGCCGAAGATGTTGATGAACACCCCGCGCACCTTGGGATCGCTCAGCACCATGTCGAGCGCGTTGCGCACGACGTCGGCGCGAGCGCCGCCGCCGATGTCGAGGAAGTTCGCGGGCTCGCCGCCCTGCTGCTTGACCAGGTCGAGGGTGTTCATCACCAGCCCGGCGCCGTTGCCGATGCAGCCGACGTACCCGTCGAGGTGCACGTAGGTGAGCCCTCGGCGCTTCGCCTCGACCTCGAACGGGTCCTCGCCGGTGACGCCGTCGTCGCCGATGCTGTCGCGGGCGAGCTCCTCGGCGAGGTCGCGGTGGCGGTACTCGGCGTTCTCGTCGACCTCGAGCTTGCCGTCGGCTGCGACGAGGTCGCCGGCCGCGGTGATCACCAGCGGGTTGATCTCGCAGGTGACGGCGTCGAGCGACTCGGAGAGCCGGTACAGCGCCTGGACGAGCGGCACGAGCGCGGCGGCGAGCTTCCCCGCACGCTCCTTCAGAGCAGGGACGGCACCGAGCGCGGTGAACGCCAGCTGCCGGATCTCGAACGGCTGAGGGCCGCGGAAGGGATCGGGCCAGTGCTTGGCGATCTTCTCCGGCTGGGTCGCGGCGACCTCCTCGATGTCCATCCCGCCCGCGCCGGAGAGGATGAGCACCATCCGCCGCCGGTCGCGGTCGAGGGTGATCCCGCAGTAGACCTCGTGGGCGACGTCGAGCCCGGTCTCGCACCAGACGCTGCGCACCGGAAAGCCCTTGATGCTCATGGCGAGGATGCGTGCCGCCTCGGTGCGCGCCTGCTCGGGCGTGTCGACGACCGCGATCCCGCCCGCCTTGCCGCGGCCGCCGACGGGGACCTGGGCCTTGACCGCGACCCGGCCCAGCTCGCGCGCGGCCGCCTCGGCCTCCTCCGCGGTGCGGGCCAGGCGGCCGGCGGGGATGGGGATGCCCGCCTTCGCGAACTGCTGCTTCGCCTGGTACTCGAGGAGCTTCACCGAGGCACGCCTCCCTTGCGTCGTGTCGTGAACAGCGCCGGGCAGGATAGCGTCATCCTGGTCCGGCGAGCTCTCGCAGACGGCGCAGCGTGGCGCGGGCCGCGCGCCGCTGGCTGCGTCCGAAGAGCAGCCGGTCGAGCAGGCCGGCGGCGGTCGCACCGGCGACGAGCGCGCCGGTCACCTCGCTCGTCAGCGTGACCCGGGTGCCGCCGCCGTCGGCCTCGCAGCGCAGCGCGGTGCGCACCGCCGGGCCCTCGCCCTCGTTGGCGGTGGCGATCTCTCGGGGCGGATCGACGGCCACCACCGAGGCGCGCAGCTCGCGCTCGCCGCCGTCACGGGCCCGCACCGTGGTGACGATCACCGAGCCCTCGACGGGCGGATCCGGCTCGCAGCGACGGGCGAGCATCCCGCGGCGCGGGTCGGGATCGGTGAGCAGCCGCAGGCAGGCGGCGAAGGCGCGCTCCGGAGGGAGGTCGAGGCGGACGCTCCGGCGAACACGGCGCATGGCCGCAGCCTAGAGGGTGATCAGGACCAGGCGGAGGCGACGGCCGGACGCTCGAGACCGAAGCCCTGCCCGAGCTCGATGCCGAGCTCGCGCATCAGCTCCCGGTCGGCGGCGGTCTCGATCCCCTCGGCGACGACCCTGGCCCCGCACTCCGCGGCGAAGGCGACGACCGCCCGGATCGCGGACCGCGGCCCCACCCCGGCGGCGCCGCGCGTGAGCCGGCCGGAGATCTTCACGAACTCCGGCACCGCGGCGGCGAGCATCTCCAGGGTGGAGTGGCCGTCGCCGACGTCGTCGACGGCGAAGCGGAACCCCTGGGCCCGGTAGCTCGCGAGCACCTCGCCGAGCCGGGCGGTGTCGAGCACCAGCTCGCGCTCGGTGATCTCGAGCACGACATCGGAGGGATGGCGCCCCGCCCACCCGACCAGGAGGAGCATCTGATCGACGTCGTGGACGGGGTCGAGGAGGGCCGAGACCCCGACGTTGACGAAGAGCGTGCTCCCCGCCGGCAGGCTGCGCGCCTCACGGAGCGCGGCGCGGCGGCAGAGCCAGTCGAGGTCACGACCGTAGCCGAGGCGCTCGGCGGCGGCGAAGAGAGCCTCGACCCCCGCGTTCAGGTCGCCGCCGGCGGGGCGCCCCAGCGCCTCGTATCCCATCGTCGCGCCGCCGGAGAGCTCGACGACCGGCTGGAAGACGCTGCGCATCCCGCGGCCGGCGAGGAGCTCCTCGAGCAGCGGTCCCCAGCCGGCGCCCACCGTCCGCCCCGCGACGTGACCGCCGGGCGACAGCTCGGAGCGGTCGCGACCGGCGCTCTTCGCCGCGTAGAGCCCCTCGTCGGCGGCCGCCCACACCAGGGCCGGGTCGGCGCCCGGGTCGCCGCCGGCGACGCCGACGCTGATCCGCACCTGGCCGCGCTGCAGCGTGACCCCGTGCATCCCGAGCCGGAGCCGCTCGGCGGCGGTGAACGCCTCGGCCTCGGTGAGATCGGGGAGCAGCGCGGCGAACTCGTCGCCGCCCACCCGGGCGACGACGTCGAGCTCGCGGACCCCCATGCGCAACGCCTGGGCCACCATTCTCAGCGCCTCGTCACCGGTCTCGTGCCCGTAGCCGTCGTTGATCGCCTTGAGGTTGTCGAGGTCGATGGCGAGGATGGAGAAGCGCCCCCGCCCGACCGTGGCGAGCCGGCTCTCGAACTCCCGGCGGTTGGGGAGCCCGGTGACGGGGTCGGTCGCGGCCATGGTGGCGAGGGCCTGCTCGGCCTCGCGCCGCGCGCTGATGTCGTGGAAGACCACCGCGTAGCCGCGCATCCCCCCGGCGTCGTCGCGCATCGCGGTGAGCGTCGACGAGGCCCAGAATCGCGAGCCGTCGGCGCGCACCCGCGCCCCCTCGGTCTCGAGCCGACCCCCGTCCCTCGCCTGGGCGAGGTCGGCGCCGGCGCGATCGCCCTCGCCGCGCGGGTAGAAGCAGCTCAGGTGGCGGCCGAGGACGTCGGAGGCGCTGTACCCGGTGATCCGCCGGGCCCCGGTGTTCCAGCTCGCCACCCGGCCCTCGGCGTCGAGCATGACGATCGCGTAGTCGACCACCTCGTCGAGGAGCACCCGGAAGCGGTCCTCGCTCTGGAGCAGGGTCTCGAAGTCCTCGCCGCCGCCGCCGGCACCGGCCGGGGGGCGCTCCCGGCGACCGCCGTCGACGGCCCGGCGCAGCGCCGCCACCAGCTCCGCCGGAGACAGCCCCTTGGTGAGGTAGCCGTGGGCGCCCAGCGCCCGCGCCTCGTCCTCCATCTGGGCCGCCTCGAACCCGGAGAGCACGACCACCCGCGTCGACGGCGACAGGCCGGTGATCTTGGGGAGGGCCTCGAGCCCGTCCATCACCGGCATGGCGAGGTCGAGGAGCACGAGGTCCGGCCGGGTGCGGCTCACCACCACCAGCGCCTCGGCGCCGTTGCCGGCCTCGCCGACCACCTCGAACCCGGACTGGCGGCTGAGGAGCGCCCGGAGCAGGCCGCGCAGCCCGACGGCGTCGTCGGCGATCACCACCCGGATCGGCGCCGCCGCCGTGGTCACGTGGCCTGTGCCGCCCGGTCGGTGACCCCCGCCGCGGCGCTGCGACGCAGATCGCCGGCACCGAGCCGGGTCTCGTCGCCACTCTCGCCGAGGAGGTCGGTGATGATCCGCCGGGCGGCCGCGAGGGTCGCGGTGAGCACCTCCTCGGAGTGCTCGCGCTCGTCGAGCTGGAGGGCGAGCTTCGCCTCGGCGAGCCCCTGGACGATGTCGTCGTTGATCTCCAGCGCCCGGCGCTGGCGCTCTCGGAGGTCATCGAAGAGCTTGGCGCCGCGCATCAGCGGCGCGTAGTTGCGGCGCAGCGACCAGTAGTAGATGGCGACGGCCGCGGAGAGGACGTCCCAGACCACCGCCTCCGGATCCCACGCGAGCCGCGTGTAGAGGCCGCTCGCCGTGTCGAATCCGAGCACGTGCCAGGCGCTGAGGAAGGGCAGCATCGCCTTCACGGCGTGGCCGCCGTGGTGGACCGCGCAGGTGAGGAAGATCGCCGCGGTCGCCGAGCCGAGCGGATTGCTCCGCAGCTGCCGCTCGCGCACGAGCGGCACCAGGATCGCCACCGAGATGCCCAGATAGGCGACCGCGATCACGAGGTTCGCGACGGTGCCCGCGACCCACCACATGGCTGCTACTCCCCCAGGCCGGTCCTCTCTGACCGCCCCCCCAGTCTGCCCGCCACCGGTGACGGACCTCCGACGGGCCCGTTGCGCGCCGGTGTGCGCATGTCACGCTCGGCGGCGTCTCCCGATCACCGCGAGCAGCGGGCGGAGCTCGGCGGGGCGCAGCGCGCCGGTCACGACCACCGCGGCGCAGTACACGGCCACCGGCGCCAGCACCGCGAGCGGCTGGCTCGCATCGCGCAGCGGCCAGGCGACCGCCGCCATCGCGGCGCCGCTCGCCACGACCGGGAGCAGCGGCCGCACCCACGGGAGCCCGCCGAGGTAGCGGGAGAGCACCGTCAGCCCGGCGACGAAGAGCAGGGCCTCGGTGGCGACCGTCGCCCAGGCGCACGCCACCGGCCCCTGGTCGGTCGGGAACAGCGGGATGAGCGCCAGGTTGAGGCCGACGTTGACCACAACGCTCGCACCCGCGAGGGCGGCGAAGCTCAGCTGCCGGTCCATCGCGCCCAGGGTGAAGACGAAGGAGTTGACGACGAAGAGGAAGAAGGCGGTGGCGCCCAGCACCCGCAGGCTCGGGGCCGCCGTCGCCAGCGTGTGGGTGTCGGCGACGATCACCGGCGCGAGAGCCACGCACAGGACACTCGCCGGCATGCCGACGAGCGCGAGCAGCCGGTAGACGCGCAGGTAGAGCGCACGCACCCGGTCGGCGCCCTGGGTCGCGGCGATGCTCAGCGCCGGGTAGACCGCGCTCATCACCGCCTGGGGCACGAAGCCGAGCCCGTCGAGGAACTTGTTGGCGGCGCCGTAGTCGCCGGCCTCGGCGAAGCCGCGCAGCGCCTGGAGGATGACGAGGTCGATGCGGAAGTACACCGTGCTCAGCGCGAAGGCGAGGGCGAACGGCAGGCCGCTGCGGAGCAGGGCCCGCGCCTCGCCGGCACTCCAGGCGATCCGCAGCGGGGTGTAGCGGCGGGAGACGACGACCGCGCCGAGCAGCAGGGTGAAGCCGTAGGACGCCGTGTAGGCGTCGATGTAGACGTGCACCGGGGCGTGGGCATGGGCGGCGAGCAGGGTGACACCGAGGAGGATCACGGTCTCGCCGGCGATGGCGATCACCTCCCAGCGCATCTCCTGGGTCGCGTAGAAGCAGGAGCGCAGGACCGTCGAGAACGACATCACGAGCAGCAGCAGGTAGACCGACGGCACGAGCGAGAGCAGCGAGGGTGCGAGCAGGGCGACGCCGCCGGCGAGCACCGCCCCGCTCACGGCCGCGAGCGGGATCCGCGCGCCGAGGGTGACGGCGAGGAGCCGCCCGAGGCGGTCGCGATGCCGCGCCGCCTCGCGGGTGAAGACGACCTGGAGGCCGAGGTCGGCGACGATCGAGCTCAAAGAGCTGAAGACGATCGCGGTCTGGAACTCGCCGTACCGCCCGCGGCCGAGCGCGTTCTGGGCGACGATCACGGTGACGAGCACGACGATGCGGCTCAGCGTCCGGGTGACGAGGAGCAGCACCGCGTTGGCGAGCGGGCGGCGTCCCTCGGCGCGGCCGTCGACGCCCGAGGGTGGCGTCGCCGCCACCCCGGTCTCGCTCATCGTGCCGGCGCGGCGGCGGCGCCGGTGCGGTAGAGGTCGCGGCGCTCGGCTGCGGTGTAGCCGAGGCGCCGCAGCCAGCGGTCGGTGTGCTCGCCGACCGTCGGGATGCGCGGGCCGCCGCCGAGGGCGGCGGCGCTGCTTCGGATCGGCTGGCGCGGGACCCGGGCCGTGCCCTGCTCGGTCGCGACCTCCTGGAGGAGGTCGCGTTCGCGGACCACGGGGTGGGCGGCGACCTCGGCGACGCTGCGAAGCCGCGCGCAGGCGAGCCCGGCGGCGACGACGCGCTGCTCCCAGAGCTCCGCGGGCGCGGCGGCGAGCACCGCCTCGATGGCGGCGTGGAGGTCGGCGCGGTTGCGCACCCGGCCCTCGGCGGTCGTGAAGCGCGGGTCGGCGGCGAGGTCGGGGGCGTCGAAGACCCGCAGGCAGAGGTCCTGCCACTCGCGGTCGTGCTGGGCGCAGAGGACGAGCAGGCCGCCGTCGCCGCAGGGGAAGGGCCCGTACGGCGCGACGTGAAGGTGGTGCAGCCCGACCGGCTGCGGCTCGACGCCGGTGGAGAGGTAGAGCCCCAGCGTCGGCGCGGTCCAGTCGAGGGTGGCGTCGAACATCGACACCGACAGCGTGGCGCCCGCGCCGCCCGTGCCGTTGCCCCGAGCGCTGAGCGCGCCGAGGATGCCGAGCGCGAGCGAGGTGCCCGAGGCGATGTCGCACAGCGAGACCCCCGCCTTCGCGAGCCGCCCCGGCTCGCCCGTCACCGCGATCACCCCTGCCTCGGCCTGGACGAGCAGGTCGTACGCCTTGCGGTCGGTGTACGAGCCACGCTCCCCGTAGCCGCTGATCGACCCGTAGACGAGCTCCGGGCGCCGCCGCCGCAGCTGGCGCGGGCCGAGCCCCAGGCGCGAGGCCGCCCCGGGGGCGTAGTTCTGGACGACGACGTCGGCACGGTCGGCGAGCGCGTGGGCGATGTCGCGACCGTGCGGCGTCTTGAGGTCGAGCGCGACCGACTCCTTTCCGTGGTTCAGCCAGGCGAAGTAGCTGCTCACACCCGCGGAGTTGTGCTCGTAGTGACGGGCGAAGTCGCCCGCCCCGGGACGCTCGATCTTCACCACCGTCGCCCCCTGGTCGAGCAGGAGCCGGCTGGCGAGCGGCCCGGACACCGCCTGCTCGAGGGCGAGGACGACGACGCCACGCAGCGGTGCTGCCATGGCGCGCGATGGTGGCAGATCAGGCCGGGGCGGGCACCGCCGTCTCGACGTCCGCGCGGTACAGGTCGTACGCCGCCGAGTACTCCATCACCCGGGCGACCTCGGCGATGAGCGCCTCGTCCCAGCCGGCGCGGCGGAGCAGGTGGAAGCCCATCTCCATCCCCGAGGTGATCCCGCCGGCGGTGATGATCCGGCCGGCGTCGACGACCCGGGCGCGGCTGACCCTGCACGCCGGGGCGATCTTCGCGAGCCGGTCGAGGGGGACCATGCCGTTGGCGCCGGCCTCGACCCGGTCGGGCTCCTTGCGGTTGGTCGCCGGGAGGCCGTCGAGGAGGCCCATCCGCCCGTAGATCCAGGAGCCGGTGCAGACGCTGGTGAGCAGGGTGGTCTCGGGGAGCGAGCGCACGAACTCGTGGAGCCGGCGGTTGTACAGCTCCTGACGGGTGCCGAAGCCGCCGGGGATGAGGAACGCGTCCATCGCCGGACGGTCGTCGAAGCAGTAGTTGGGGAGGACGGTGAACCCGGCCTGGGCCTGGACCGGCCGCATCGCGTCGGCGATGAGGAAGGCGTCGAGCTCGGGGTCGAAGCGGCGGGCGACCGAGAAGACGCCGTGGGGAGCGGCGAAGTCGACGATCTCGGCGTCCTTGAACACGTAGATGCCGAGCCGGAACCCGGCGACACGCCCAGCCATGCGGACGTCCTCCATGGTGTACGGGACCGATCACCATCATGAACGATCCGCCGCCCGTCAGTCGGAGACGTCGGCCTGGGCGACGATCCGGTCGGGGACCAGGCGCACGAGGAGCTCGCCGGGAACGGCGTTCCGCTCGCCGTACCGGTCGGCGACGTCCTCGCCCATGTACCGCGCCCCGAGCGCGCGCGCCCAGCGCCGCATCTCGGTGAGGTCCTCGCTGATCTGCGCCCGGCCGTCGATGCGCACGAAGGAATACGGCGGGCGCTCCTCGTCGACGAGCATCGACGCCCGGCCGTCGCGACGCAGCGCCCGGCCCCGGACCGTGTCCCCGTGGGTGTTGAAGATCACGTCGTCGCCGTCGAGGAGGAACCACACCGGCAGGACGTACGGCGAGCCGTCGAGCCGGGTCACCGCCAGCTTCCCGGTCCGGGTGCCCTCGAGCAGGAAGGCGCGCCTCTCCTCGGCGCTCATCTCCCGCATCGGCTGTCCCTCCTGAGATGTCCGGGTCCGTCTCCGGGATCTTCACGGGATGACCCGGATGCGTGCACGGGTGCCGGCTGGGTAGCATTCCTGACTTGCTCGCTATCAATAAAGCCTCTCCCGATGTGCGGGCCCACACCCGCCCGGCGCCGCTCCACCTCGAGGGTGCGGACGCGCTTCGGGCGCTCGCCACCGTCGCGGTGGTGGTGGTCCACACCAGCGCCTGGCCGTTGCAGGATGCCGGCGCCGACCGGCTCGTGTGGTCCTGGGTCGACCTCGCCTCACGCTTCTGCGTGCCCGCCTTCGTGGTCCTCTCCGGGCTGCTCATCGGCCTTCGCGGTGGCGGCGGGCGGCGTGGTCCCTGGGTGCGCCGGCGGCTCCGGCGCACCCTCCTCCCCTGGGCGGTCTGGGCCCCGGTCTACTGCGTGCTCGGGCTCTGGCTGACCGGCGACATCGACGGTGACGGCCTCGCCGGCTGGCTGCTCGGCGGCGGCGGCCACCTCTACTTCCTCCTCCTCGTCCCCCAGCTCTACGCCGTCTCGCTGCTCTGGCCGAAGCGGCTCGGCCCCGCCCTGGGGCTCGCGGCGGGGGCGATGGCGGCACAGCTCGCGCTCGACACGCTGCGGCTCAGCGGCCCGATGCCCCCGACCCTCGAGCGGCTCGCGCTCTGGAAGGGATACGAGCTCTTCCCCTTCTGGATCGGCTATCTCGGGGTCGGGATCGGCGCCGGACGCCTCCTCGCCGCCCACCGCGACCGCGCCGACCACCCCCGAGCCGCCCTCGCCTGCCTCGCGGCGATCCCCCCGGCGCTCGCGCTGCTCCTCGCCCGCCCGGCGGACGGCCTGCCGCACGGCGACTTCGCCACGGGGACGGGCGCCTTCCTGCGCCCCGCGCTCGTGCCGCCGGTGCTCGCGGTCTGCGCGGCGGTGGTGCTCGGCGCGCCCAAGCTGCTCCGCGACCGGCCCTGGATGCGCCACGCGCTGCGGGCGCTGAGCCGCGACTCGCTCGGCGTGTACATCACCCACCCGGTGATCGCCTACCTCGTCGGGCACTTCCTGCTGGCGTCGATGCTCCAGCGATCGCTCCCGGTGTCGGTGGCGGGGTTCGTCCTGCTCACCGGCGCGACCCTCGCGCTCGCGATCGTCGCCACCCGGCTCCTCGCCGCCTCGCCGTTCGGCGCCGCTATCGGCGCACCATCACGAAGGGGACGAGCTGCTCGGCCGCGGTGAGCGATCCGTGATGGCCCATCATCCGGGCCTGGGCGGGGTCGACCGAGCGCTGGAAGACGCCGACATCGCCGTACGCGGCGGCGAGGACGTCACCGATGCGCGGCCGGATCCGGTCGGAGACCGCGGGGCCGAACCAGCCCTCCTCGATCGCCTGGTCGCGGGAGACGATCCACATCCGGTCGCCGAGGTGGGCGCGCCAGGCGGCGAGCACGTCGTCCACGGCGCCGTCGACGACGTGGAGATGGCGCGCCCGCGCCT
>DATKEY010000010.1:0-5914 GCA_035544475.1 Candidatus Dormiibacterota bacterium
AGGCCATCGTCGTCGAGGGTGTGGGGAGCGCCGCCGGCCTGCGGCGCAGCTGGCGGCTGACCGGCGGCTTCTTCTGGCGGACGTTCGCGATCCTCCTCGTCGTCTTCATCCTCCAGACCGTCGTCGGCTCGGTGCTCCAGATCCCCATCGGCCTGCTGGTCTCGGGGGCGAGGACCGGCACCCAGCAGCTGGTCAGCCAGGCGATCAGCGCGATCACCTCGGTCGTGGTCACGCCGCTCAGCCTGATCGCGCTCACGCTCGTCTACTACGACCTCCGCATCCGCAGGGAGGCCTTCGACATCGAGATGCTCGCCGCGTCGCTGTGAGAGCGCGGCTCGCGGCCGGCGCGGTCCTCCTCGCCCTGCTCGCCGCGGTCGCGCCGGGGCCGGCGCGCGCCGCCGCCACCGACGCGACCGACTACCTCCGGGTCGTCGACTCCGCGAGGGCGGACCTCGAGGCGTCGCCCCCCGACCTCGCCGCTGCGCGCGACGCGATCACCGCGGCGCAGCGGCTGGCCCCGCCGCCGGGAGGCGCGCTCGCGGCGGTCGTCTCCGACCTCTCCCGCCGGCCCCCGGACGTCGCCGACGCGGTGACGCGGCTGCGGGCGATCGGCGACGTCCTCGCCCTGCCCGCCGGCGCCGCGCCGGGGGACGCGGGGGACGCGCGGCGCCGGCTCGAGGGCGTGTACCGCGAGCCCGCCTTCGCCCACCTCGATCGGGTCCCGAGCCCGTCGCTGCTCTCCCGGCTCTACGACGGGCTCCGCCGCCTCCTCGGCGGGCTGACCCGGGCGCTCGGGCCCGCGGGGTCGCTGCTCGCCGGCGGCCTGGTGCTCCTCGCGGCGATCGCGCTCACCCTGCGGCTGCTCCGGGGCGCCGCCGGGCGGCGGATGCGCGGCCCGCCCGAGGAGCGCCCGGCCGGGGGCGACGACCCCGAGCGGGAGTGGACCGCGGCGCTGACGGCGGCGGCGGCGGGCGACCACCGGGAGGCGATCCGGCGCGCGTTCCGCAGTGCCCTGCTCACCGTGGCGGCGCGCGGCCGGCTGCCGGTCGATCCGTCGTGGACCACCCGCGAGCTGCTCGCGCGCGCCGCGGGTGACGCCGACCTCGTCGCCGCCCTCGCCCCCGCCGCCGCGGCCTTCGACCGCGCCTGGTACTCGGGGACGGCCGTCGGCGAGGCGGACTGGCTGGTCGCCCGCGACCGCTGTGCGGCGGTCCGCCGCCTCGCCTCGACGCACCGGGCCGCAGCATGAGCGCCCCTCCGCGGTCGGGGATGAGGGTGCCGCTGGCGGCGCTCGTGGCGGCGCTGACCATCCTCGTCGTCGTCGCCCTCATCACCCCGGGCACGGGCGATGACGCCGACCCCTCGTCGCGGAGCGCGGGGCGCGCCGGCACCCTCGCCCTCTACTCCTGGCTCGGCGCCGACGGGCTCGGGCTCCCCGTCCACCGGATCAGCGGGGCCTTCGAGCTCGACGGCACCGACCTCCTCGTCGTCGCCGAGCCGACGGTCGGCTTCACCGACGCCGAGGTCGGGACCGTCGCCGCCTTCCTGCGCGGCGGCGGCGAGCTGCTCCTCGCCGTCGACGGGCCCGCGGTCCCCATCGCCCAGCACCTGCTCGACCGCGTCGACGTCGGTGTCGCCCATGCGGTCGGCGCCGGCGACGCCCTGCCGGTCCAGCCGCTCGACCCCGGAGGGCGGGTCACGAAGGTCGCCGTCGGCGACGGCGTCGCCTTCGACACTCCGGCGCCCACCGTCCCACTCCTCGAGCGCGACGGCGCGGTGGTGCTCGTCGGCACCGCCGTCGGCGCCGGCCGTGCCTACGTCCTCGGCAGCCCGTACCCGCTCAGCAACATCGGCCTCGAGCCGCGGCACGGCGACGCGGGCGCGCTGGTGCTCGCGCTCCTCGAGCGGTCGCGTGGCGGGCGGGTCGGCTTCGACGAGGTCCACCACGGAGAGGGCTCCTCGGGAGGGGCCGGGGCGGTCCTCTCCGGCCCCGTGGGCGCTGCCGGGCTCCTCGGCGGCCTCGTGCTCCTCGCGCTCCTCGGCGTCAACGGCCGCCGGCTGGGCCGGCCGGTGCCCGCGGGCGATCCCGCCCGGGTGCCGAGCGCCGAGGAGTTCGTCACCGCGATGGCCCGGCTCCACGAGCGCTCGAGCCGGCTCGGCGGGGTGGCCGAACGCTACGCGGCCGAGCTCAAGGAGAGGGTGGGCGCGGCCGCGGGGGTCGAGCCTGCGCTCGACGACGAGGTGTTCGTCGACCGCCTGCTCGGCTTCGGCGACGCCCGCGCCGGGGCGGTCGAGGCGGCGCTCTCGCGGGCGCGGACGCTCGCCGCCGGGCGTCCGGGAGACGACGCGCTGCTCGCCCTGGCCCGGGAGGTGGACGCGGCGGAGCGCGCCTTCGGCCCGGCGGCGAGCGGCACAATGCCGCCGTGACCCGCGCCGCCGAGCTCCGCGCCGCCCTCCACGACAGCCTGGGCCACGTCATCGTCGGGCAGACGCAGGTGCTCGACGGGCTCCTCCTCGGCCTGCTCACCGGCGGGCACATCCTCCTCGAGGGCGTGCCGGGGACCGCGAAGACGCTGATGGCACGCTCGCTCGCCGCGGCGACCGACGCGCGCTTCCGGCGGGTGCAGTTCACCCCCGACCTGCTCCCCTCCGACATCGTCGGCACCAGCGTCTACCGCGCCGACCGCGGGAGCTTCGAGTTCCGCGAGGGACCGATCTTCACCGACACCCTGCTCGCCGACGAGATCAACCGCGCCCCGGCGAAGACGCAGGCGGCGCTGCTCGAGGCGATGGAGGAGCGTCAGGTCACCGCCGACGGCACCCGGATGCCGCTCGGTGACCGCTTCCTCGTCATCGCCACCCAGAACCCGGTCGAGTTCGAGGGCACGTACCCGCTCCCCGAGGCGCAGCTCGACCGCTTCTTCCTCAAGCTCGAGGTCCCGGTCCCCACGGCCGACGCCGAGGCCGAGCTGCTCCGCCGCGTCGACCGCGGGTTCACCCCGCTCGACCTGGACGCCGCCGGCCTGCGCATCGTCGTCGGCGCCGGCGTGCTCGTCGCCGCCCGCGCCGACGTCGCGGCGGTTCGTGTCACCGATGGCATCATCTCGTACATCACCCAGCTGTGCGCGGCGACGCGGACCTCCCCCGACCTGCTCCTCGGCTGCAGTCCGCGGGGCGCCATCGCTCTGCTCACCGGCGCCAAGGCGGCGGCGGCGATCGGCGGGCGCGACTACGTCATCCCCGAGGACGTGAAGGACCTCTGTGTGCCCGCGCTCCGCCACCGCCTGGTGCGGCGCCCCGAGGCCGAGCTCGCCGGGGTCACCGAGGTGGCGGCGGTGGAGCGGTCGGTGGCGCGGGTGCCGGTGCCGCGATGACCGCCCGGGGGGCGGCGCTGCTGCTCGCCCCGCTCGTGCCCCTGGGGTTCGGGGCGCGGGTCGCGCCGCTCGGCTTCGTGGCGGCCGTCCTCCTGCTCGCCGGGCTCGTCGCGGTGGTGGTCGACGGTCGCCGGGCGCCGGGCGCGTCGCGCCTGCGGGTGCTGCGCGAGCACGACGACCCCCTCTCCGTCGGCCGTCCCAACCCCGTCCGGCTGCGCATCGACGTGCTCGTCGCAGGCCGGTACCGGGCCACCGTGCGCGACGAGCATCCCGCCGGCATGCGCGCCTCGGCGGAGCTCACGCGTCTGTGGATCCCCGGCGACGTCGCCTACACACTCACCCCGCCGGTGCGCGGCAGCCGCGACTTCGGCCGCACCGTGGTGCGCGCCGAGGGCCCCTGGCGGCTCGGCTGGCGGCAGTCGTCGCTCGGCGCACCCGCGACGGTGCGCGTCGACCCGGACCTCAGCGCGGTACGCAGCTTCGAGGCGCTCGCGCGACGCGGACAGCTCGCCGAGATGGGGGTGCGCAGCCTGCGCCGCCCGGGCGAGGGCACCGAGTTCGAGCGCGTCCGCGATGCGGTTCCCGACGATCCGCTGCGCACGATCAACTGGCGGGCGACGGCGCGCAGCGGCAGGCTGATGGCCACCGAGCTCATCCCCGAGCGGGCCCAGCCGGTGATCATCTGCCTCGATCACGGCCGGCTCATGGGCGTCGGCGCCGGTGAGCTCACCAAGCTCGACCACGCGATCAACGCGGCGCTGCTCCTCGTCCACGTCGCCCTGCGCAGCGGCGACCGCGCCGGCCTGCTCGCCTTCGACGACCGGGTCACGGTCGCCCTCACCCCGCGCGCCGGGCGCGGCCAGATGCGCGCGGTCCTCGACGCGCTCTCGCCGCTGCGCGCCGGCGTCACCGAGGCCGACTACGACGAGGCGCTCGCCTACCTCAGCCGCTGGCAGCGGCGCCGGGCGCTGCTCGCCATCTTCACCGACGTCCTCGACACCGATCAGGGCGCCGCTCTCCTCCGCCAGTGCGCCCGGCTGCGCCGCCGCCACCTCCCCCTGGTGATCACCGTGCGCGACCCCGCGCTCGACGACGCCGCCCGGGCGCTGCCGCGCGACGCCTCCGGCGCCTACGCGCGCGCCGTCGCCGGCGGGCTGCTCGCCGACCGCGAGGCGTCGCTGCGCGTGCTCCGGCGCAGCGGCGTCGACACCCTCGACGCCGACGCACGGAGTTTAAGTCCGCGACTCGTCAACCGCTATCTCGAGCTGAAACGTCGCGGTCGGTTGTAGCCGCTACTGGACGATCGGCCGCACCACGAGGGTCCCGACCGCTTTGTCGTGGAGCGACTGCTTGCGGTCGTCCCAGATGACCCAGAGGCTGTCGAGCCACCAGAAGCCGACGGCGGCGATGGCGGCGTAGACGAGCCAGCGACCGAAGGAGAGCGTCATGCCGATGTTGGCACCGTTGTCGGCCCGGGCGACGCGGAGGTGGAGGGCTCGCATCCCCCAGGTCCCCCCGTGCGCGGGGAGCACGATCGAGTAGACGAGGGCGGCGAGGACGGTGGAGACGAGGCCGATGACGCCGATGGCGACCCCCGCGTCGTTGCGCCCGGTGTCCTGGTTCGCATAGGCGGCGATGACGGTGATGAAGGTGATGAAGGGGACGACGAAGATGAGGCTGTCGAGGATCGTCGCCCCGGCGCGGACGACGAAGCCGGCGTAGGCGATCCCCGGGGCGGGGCCGGTGGCACGCTGCCCGTACGGGACGCCGTATCCCGGCGGCGGCGGATAACCGTACGGTGGCGGCGCGGGCGGATATCCCTCCGGCGGCGCGTACGCCTGCCCCGGCTGCGCGTACGCCGTGGGCGGGTATCCGTACTGCTGCGGCGGGTACGCGGGCGGTGCGGGAGGCGGTGGCGGGGCGGGGATCCAGCGGGTCCCGTCCCACAGCCAGTGACCGTCGGGGGAGAGGGTGCCGGCGCCGATCGGCGCCGGCTGCGGTTGCGCCGGGGTGGGGGCGCCGGGGCCGGGATCGTCGGGCGGGATGTCGCCTGCGGTCACGTGGCCACCGGGCGGATGACGACGGTGCCCGCGATCTTGTCGTGCCATCCCTGCTTTCGCGGGTCGAACGCGACCCAGAGCAGGCCGATCCCGAACGGGATCGAGGAGATGATGTAGCCGACGTAGCGGAGGATCGCCGCGCCGAAGTCGAGCGGCGCCCCGTTCTGGACGCGGACGATGCGCAGGTTGAGCGCCATCATCCCCGGGGTCTGGCTGCGCGCTCCCCAGAAGCCGACGAGGTAGCCGATGCTGATCGCGAAGGCGAGCCCCTGGGCGGCGCCGTTGATCGTCGTCACGCCGGTGTCCGGGTCGGTCTTGAAGAAGCCGCCGGTCGCCGCCGCGACCGCGAAGATCACCACGAAGAGGATCGCCGAGTCGATGAGGTAGGCGACGAGGCGGACGCCGAAGCCGGCGTATTCGAGCCCCGGGGCGGGTCCGGTCGCGGGGGCGCCGTAGCCCGGGTGGCCGGTGGGCGGACCG
>DATKEY010000011.1:0-3608 GCA_035544475.1 Candidatus Dormiibacterota bacterium
ACCGCCTCGGCGTCGATGCTCGTCCCGCTCTCGGTGAGCTCGACGATCAGCGCGTCGGGAGGGAGCCCCGAGCCCGCGAGCGCCGTCCGCACCGCGCCGCCGACGTCGCCCGCGATGAGCTGCCGGCTGCTGACGTTGACGCTGACCGCGACCGGAACCCCGGTCTCGATGCGGAGCGCCGCGATCTCGGCACAGGCCGTGCGGAGCACCCAGGGGCCGAGCGGGAGGAGGAGGTCGCTCTCCTCGAGCTCGGCGAGGAAGGCGTCGGGAAGGAGCAGCCCGTCGCGCGGGTGGTTCCACCGGAGCAGCGCCTCGACCGCGATCGGACGCCCGCTGTCGAGCTCGACGATCGGCTGGTAGTGGAGGACGAACTGGTCCTTCTCGAGGGCGCGCGAGAGCTCCGCCCGCCGCTCGAGCCGGCTGCTGATCAGCTCGTCCATCCCCGGCTCGTAGATGCCGGCGCGCCCCTTTCCGCGCTCCTTGGCCCGGTACATGGCGATGTCGGCCCGGCGGAGCAGCTCCTCGCCGCCCGCCTCGCCGGGCCGGGCGAGCGCGACGCCGACGGTGCCACCGACGATGACCGCGCAGGCTCCGAGGTCGACCGGGCTGGTCAGGGACTCGACGACACGCTCGGCGATGGTGAAGGCCTCGTCCACCCCGCCGAGATCGTCGAGGAGGATGGCGAACTCGTCGCCGCCGAGCCGGGCGACGACGTCGCCGGGGCGCACGCAGGTGCGCAGCCGCCGGCCGATGGCGATGAGCAGCCGGTCGCCGGCCTCGTGACCGTAGCGGTCGTTGACGTGCTTGAAGTCGTCGAGGTCGACGAACATCACCGCGAGCATCGGAGAGCCCTCGCCCTGCGCCTCCGCCGCGGCGCCGTCGACGCGCTCCCGCAGCAGAGCGCGGTTCGGGAGGCCGGTCAGGGCGTCGTGATAGGCCTGGTACTCGAGGGCGTGCTCGCGCTGGCTGAGGTCCTTCATCAGGCCGAGGTTGTCGGCGAGGGCGAGGTACTGCCGCACCCCGACGAGCAGGATGAGCAGCAGCAGGCTCGCGACCAGGAGGGGGCCGAGCCGTCGCGAGCTCGCCTCGGTGGCGAGCTCGAGGATGGTCGCGGCCGCCATCGGCAGATACGGCAGGGCGAGGCCGAGACGGGACGGCATCGTCCGCCGCTCCGGACGCGGCAACGGCCACTGGGTGGCACGGAGCGCCGCGAGCGCGACGAGCAGGTAGCCCGCGAGCCGGCCCACCGCGACGACGTGGGCGCCGACCCCGGTCGTCCGCGTCGCCATCAGCTCGGCGAAGGCGCTGTCGGCGAGCGTGGTGGCGCCGAGACCCGCGGCGAGGAGGAGCAGCGGCATGCGGGTGGCGCGGGTCGCGCGCACCGCGAGGCCGAGCAGGATGGTGCCGACGACGACGTCGCTCATCGGGTAGGCGAGCGCGAGCACCTCCACCGCCCCGTGTCCGGGGTGAGCGTCCGCGACCGTCTGGAGCACCGTCGCCCAGCTGACCGCGAGCAGCCCGGTGGCGATGATCAGCCCGTCGAGGACGCCGCGCAGGCGGCTGTCGTGCTCACCCTCGACGCGGCGGCCGATCGGGAAGCTGAGGGCGGCGAGGGCGACGAGCGGCACGGCGGCGAGGAACCCGGCGTCGGCCGCGGAGGGGAAGGGCAGCTCGTGGTGGAGCACGAGCTCGTCCCACGACCACACCGCCTGGCCGGCGCCCCACACCGCCGCGGAGAGGCCCATGAGCGTCCAGGCGCGGCGGGCGCGCCCGCCGTGGCGGCGGCCGGCGACCCAGCAGGCCGCCGCGGCGACCCCGGCGGCGCCGAGGTCGGCGAGGTCCTCGACACCGCGGGTGACGGTCGGACCGCCGGTGCCGAGGAGGACCCAGACGGCGCAGCCGGCCGAGCAGGCGGCGACCGCGACGCACAGCCAGGCGAACAGCCGGTTGCCGGACACACGGTCCGTCGCTGTGCTCACCGCGAGATTGTCGGGTCGGTCGCGTGCCGTCCCGGCTATGAGTGCGGAGCAGGGTGGTGACGGATCTGTCAGCGATGTCGCGCGCACGTGGAGGCGCGCGCTGTCGGCGGCACCCGTACCGCGTATAACTGCAGGACATGACGGGGGCGCCGGGGATCGGGACGGAGTTCGCCGGATATCGCATCGAGGCGCTCCTCGGGCGCGGCGGAGTCGGCCTCGTCTACCTCGCCCAGGACCTCACCCTCCCGCGGCGTGTGGCCCTGAAGATCCTGCGCGCCGAGTACGCCGAGGACCCGCAGTTCCGCGAGCGCTTCGTCCGCGAGTCGCGGCTCGCCGCCTCGCTCGACCACCAGAACATCGTCCCGATCTTCAAGGCCGGCGAGGCCGACGGGGTGCTCTACATCGCGATGCGCTATGTCGAGGGCACCGACCTGCGGCGCCTGCTCATCGACCAGGGGCCGCTCGACTTCGACCGCACCCTGAGCATCCTCGGCCAGGTCGGGGGCGCCCTCGACGCCGCCCACGCGCAGGGACTGATCCACCGTGACGTGAAGCCCGCGAACATCCTCGTCGCCCCGGGCGTCGAGGGCGCCGCCGACCAGGCCTACCTCGTGGACTTCGGCATCACCAAGCGGACCACCACCGCGGGCCTCACCCAGGCGGGGCTGTTCGTCGGCACCCTCGACTACGCCGCGCCCGAGCAGATCCGCGGCCAGGCCGTCGACGGCCGCACCGACATCTACTCGCTCGGCTGCGTTCTCTTCGAATGCCTCGCCGGGGTCTCGCCGTTCCGCCGCGACAGCGAGATCGACACCCTCCAGGCCCACCTGTCGGCGCCGCGACCCGCGCTCTCGGCGATCCGCCCGGAGATGGGCGCGGCGATGGATCGGGTCGCGATGACCGCGATGGCGCAGGACCCCGATCACCGCTACGGCTCGGCGACCACGCTCATCACCGCGGCGCGGGCCGCCAGGCCGTGGACCGGCGTCGAGCGGCGGACGACCCCACACCCGCGCGATTCCGAGCCGACGCGGCTCCACCGCGCGCCTGCGCGGTCCCGGGCTCCGGCACCCGCAGCGCCCCCAGCGGCGCCGGTCGCGTCGCCGTCCCCACCGCCGCCGGTCGTGCCTCCACCTGCGCCGGTCGCCCCGCCGGCGGCTCCGCGCGCCTCGCCGCCGCCACCGCCTCCGCCGCGGCCGCCGCGACGGGTCATCCCGGTCGTCGCCGCCGCCGCCGGGGTCGCGCTCGTCGCCGTCGCCGGGGTGCTCGCCCTCGGACACCGCGGCGCCGACACCCCGGTGAAGTCCGCGGCGTCGGCCTCGCCCGTGCCGATCCGTGGGCTCCAGGGCGCCCTGCTGACGATCCACGACTTCGCGTCCGGCTCCGTGACCGCGGTGTCGACCGACCTCCGTCTCCATGGCGTCACCTGCGGCGCCCAGCCCGCCGCCGAGGTCGAGGAGCGCGAGGTCGCCTTCGAGGGCGTCGGCGACACCTCCCGGTTCGGCTACTTCGACGCCGCGGCGGCGTTCTCCAGCGACGCCGACGCGCTCGCGTACATGGAGCGGCTCACCGCGGCCGCGCAGAGCTGCCCGTACCGGCTTCCCGACAGCCACGCGGCGCCCGCGCTCG
>DATKEY010000012.1:0-3207 GCA_035544475.1 Candidatus Dormiibacterota bacterium
ATCGTCGAGGACCACCGGATGTTCGCCGAGGCGGTCGCGAAGGCGCTCGCCACCATCCCCGACATGGTCGTGGTCGGGTCGGCTGCGACCGTCGAGGAGGGGCGTCGACTGGTCCGCGAGACCGACCCCGACGTCGTGCTCATGGACTACCGTCTTCCGGACGGTACGGGGACGCGAGCGGCGCAGCAGATCTGCACGGAGCGCGCGTCGACGAGGGTCGTCATCGTCACCGCATCCGACGACGACGTCCTCCTCCTCGAGGCCGTCGACGCCGGGTGCTCGGGCTACGTCGTGAAGACGAAGGGACTGGAGGAGCTGGTCAACGCCACCCGCACCGCCGCGGCCGGCGACGCGGTCATCCCTCCGACACTCCTGCGCGGGCTGGTGGCGAGGCTCAACGGCGGGACGGGGGCCGTCCCCTTCGGGCTCACCATCCGGGAGATCGAGGTGCTCCGCCTGATGGCCCAGGGCGTGTCGAATCGCGGCATCGGCGAGAACCTGGGGATCAGCCTCAACACGACCCGCAACCACGTGCAGAGCATCATCCGCAAGTGTGATGCGCATTCGAAGCTGGAGGCGGTCTCGACGGCATTGCGGGAGGGTGTGATCCCCTCACCGTCTCCCCGACGCGGACCGGCGCCGTCATCCTGATCCCGGTCGAGCGCGGCGCCGTCCAGGCGACCGCGCTCGCGGCGCTCAGCCGCCGCGCGCTCGTCGTCGACGACCTCTCGGAGCTGCTCCGCGAGGCGGCGATGTCGGTCGCCAGGGCACTCCACGCCGACTGCGCGACCGTCCACGAGCTCGCCGGCGCGGACGGCCGGGCGCTGCTTCGCGCCGAGGTGGGGCCCCCGGGCCAGCTCGGCTGGACGGTGGTCGGGGACGACGTCGTCGTCCGCGCGACGGGCTTCCACAGCATCCTGACCGCGAGGGTGCGGCCGAACGGACGGGTGTGGGGCGTGGTGTCGGCGTTCGCCCGCCGGCCCGACGCCTTCGATCCGCAGGACGCGCTCGTCATGGAGAGCATCGCGAACGTCCTCGCGACCGCGATCGACCGCAAGAGCGCCGGCGACGCCTTCCGGTCGTGGGAGGCGCGTTTCGCCGCCGGATTCGAGAGCTCGCTGCTCGGATCCCTGATCGTCGGTCCGGACAGCCGGCTGCTCGAGGTGAACCGTGCCTTCGGCGACATGCTCGGATACGAGCCGGACGAGCTCGTGGGCGTGAGCTTCCTCGGGATCACCCCGGCCGGGGACGCGGCGGTCAACGCACGCCAGTTCCAGGGGATGCTCGAGCTCTCCGAGAACCGGGTGCGGACGACGAAGAGGTTCCTGCACCGCGACGGCCACATCGTGCACGTGGAGCTGAACGTGGTGAGCATCCACCCGCCCGAGGGTGGTTCACGCTGCTTCTTCGTCCAGGCACAGGACATCACCGACCGGCTCCGCGCCGAGACGGCGCGGGCCGAGGCGGAGCACGCGCTGCGCAGCCGCGAGCTGACCTTCAGCCAGATATTCATGGGCAACCCGCTGCCGATGTGGCTGTTCGAGCTCGACGGCGGGCGGTTCCTCGAGGTCAACGCGGCGGTGAGCGAGAAGTACGGGTACCGCCGCGATGAGCTGGTGTCGATGCGGGTGCAGGACATCCGCGCCCCCGAGGACGCGGCGCGGCTCGAGGAGTTCATCGACGCGCTGCGAAGGGACGGCTCCGCCTACTCGGACTCCGGGCTCTGGACCCACCTCCGCCGCGACGGCACGGCGATGGAGGTGAACATCTACTCGCACCGGGTCCCGTATCGAGGCCACGACGCCGCCCTGATGATCGCCTACGACCTGACGGCACGGCGGCAGGCCGAGTCGGCGCTGCGGGAGAGCGAGGAGCGGCTGCGCACCCTCGTCGTCAACGTGCCGGTGGTGCTCTTCGCGCTCGACCGCCGGGGGACCCTGATCTCCGCCGAGGGCCGGGCGCTCCGCACTCTCGGTCTGCGGACGGCCGACATCGTGGGGCACTCGGCGTTCAGCGTCTACCCGGATCATGAGCTGGTGCGATCGGTGCTGACCCGTGCGCTCGAGGGAGAGGAGTTCTCGACGGTTGTCGAGATCGGGGACGTCACCCTCGAGGGGAGCTTCCGCCCGCTCCTCGACGAGAACGGGACGGTGCGCGAGGTGATCGGCGTGGCGACCGACATCAGCGAGCGCACCCGCGCCGAGAGCGAGCTGCGCAGGAGGATCGCCGAGCTCCACCTCGCCGACGAGGAGCGCCGGCGGCTGCTCGGCCACCTCGTCACCGCCCAGGAGGAGGAACGGCGGCGGGTCGCGAACCACGTCCACGACGAGGCGCTGCCGACCATCGCCGCCGCGATCATGCTCGTCGGTCAGCTCGGCGACCAGCTTCCCGGACGGGAGGAGGCGGAGACGCTGCGGAGCATCGAGGAGGCCCTCGCGGCGGCGGTGCACCAGCTGCGCCACCTCATCGGAGGCCTGCGACCGCCCGGGCTCGACCACGGCAGGCTGGTCCCTGCGATCCGGGCCGCCGCCCGGAGCACGTTCCCTGCGGAGGTCGAGGTCACCGTCACCGGTGAGCTCGCCACCGAGCCGCGCGGCGCCGCCCGGGAGGTGATGTACCGGATCGCGCAGGAGGCGCTGGCGAACTGCCGCACCCACGCCGGCGCGACCCGCGTCGAGGTGGACCTCGCCGACGTGGACGGCGGGGTCCGGGTGACGATCCGCGACGACGGCCGTGGCTTCGACGCCGGCGACACCGCCGAGAGCCCCGCCCTCGGCCATCTCGGCATCATCAGCATGCGCGAGCGCGCCGAGCTCGTCGGCGGAAGGTGGCAGATCCGGAGCCGGCCGGGGGCCGGCACCGTCGTCGAGTACTGGCTCCCCTCGCACCGCGACCACGTGGGTTGAGCCCCGGGCGGCGACGGCGCCGCCCGGGGCTCGGGGGAGGAGAACGGCGGTTACGTGTCGGACCGGCGGCGGAGCGCTGCGATCAGGGCGCCGGCACCGGCGACGACGAGGAGCAGGCCGATGCCGAACTCGATGTCAGCACTGTTGGCCGGCCCGATCACGCTCGAGGCGAGCTCGGCGCCACGCGGCGGAGCTCCGCGGCTGAGCGTGGTCGTGGTCGTCGTCGTGGTGGTGCTCGTGGGCCCCGGGCCGCCGGGTGCCGTCGTCGTGGTGGTCGACGTCGGACCGGTGATCGTGAACG
>DATKEY010000013.1:0-7819 GCA_035544475.1 Candidatus Dormiibacterota bacterium
CGGCTGTGCGGGGACGTCGATGTGCACCGGCAGGGTGATCGCCCGGCCGGGCTCGATGACGATCGGCACGGCGGTGGGCTCGGGGCCGGCGGCGAGCGCGCCGCCGCCGTCCACCCGGCGGCAGCCGAGGCGGAACGCCCGCGACCCCGCCGGCGACCAGGGACGGCGGCCGGTGTTCCGGACCCGCACGTTGCGGTGGATGCGCGCGCCTGCGGGGAGCCGCGGCTCGATGTAGTGGCGCTCGTAGACGAGGTCGACGCCCGCGCCGGCTCCCGGCAGCCGCGCGCGCAGCCGCTCCCACGTGCCGGTCGCCGGCCGCGGCCCGGCGGAGGCGCCGTCGAGGCCGCCGACCCCGAAGCGGTCGAGCATGTCGCCGATCTCCGCGGACTGCTGCGCGCTCCCGGTGCGGCGCGCGGTCCGCGCATAGATCTCCTCGACGGCCCTGCGGATCCGGGGGCTGTCCTCGAGGCCGGTGCCGCGGATGATCGCCTCGACGACCTCCGGGCTCGGAACGGCGGCGGCCGGTCCGCCGTCGTCGCGGTACTCGAGGAAGTCGACGACCCCGTGGCGCTCGGGGTAGACGCGGCCGCATCCGCCGCAGCGACGCCCCGTCGGGTCGGTGCGGAGCCGCCCTCCGGCGCAGTCGGGACAGGTGATCACACCACCCTCGGCGAGGGTGTCGACCAGCCGGCGGTCGCCCATCGGCGCGAAGTCTATCTAGCCCACGCCCCGGGCGATCGGGTCGTCGAAGGAGGCGGAGAGGGTGACCGGCGGCGCGTCGCCGAACTCGCGCACCCGGCCCCAGGCGGTCACCGTGTATCCGCCGGCGGCGTCGAGGGCGGTGATGCCGCGGGCGACGTCCTGGCCGGGGAAGAAGGCCGTCGACGAGGCCGCGGGAGCCGCGCCGAAGGTGTGGACGCCGTTCCAGCCGTCGACCACCCAGCCGCCGTCGCCGCCGGGTCGCAGGGCGATCCCCCGGGCGATGTCCCAGCTCGGCCAGTACGTCGTGGTCGCGAGGATGGGAGCCCCGCCGAAGGGGTGCACCCCGCCCCAGCCGTCGAGCACGTAGCCGCTCACCCCGTCGGCGCGCAGCGTGATCCCCCGGGCGATGTCCCACCCCGGCCAGTACGCGGTGGCCGCGACCGGCGGCGCGCCGCCGAAGGGATGGATGCCACCCCAGCCGTCGAGCACGTACCCGCTCACCCCGTCGGGGCGAAGCGCGATCCCGCGGGCGATGTCCCACCCCGGCCAGTACGCGCCGGCCCTCACCTGCGGCGCCTTGCCGAAGTTGTGGACGCCGCCCCAGCCGTCGAGCACGTAGCCGCCGGCGGCGCCGTCCTGCACCGCGACGCCGCGGGCGATGTCCCAGCCCGGCCAGCTCACGGCCTGGGCGAGCGGCGCGGCCGAGCCCCAGGGATGGACGCCGCCGAAGCCGTCGAGGGCGAAGCCGCCGGGACCGTCGGACCCCTTGAGCCCGGTGGGCGCCGTCGAGGCGCGCAGCCAGCCGATCACCGGCATGCCGAGCCGGGGCTGCATCGTGGTGCCGCCGAGCGGAAGGCGCGCCCGCCCGGTGGGGTTGGAGAGCGCCCAGTTCTGCTCGACGACGTCGACGTGGTCGGACCCGACACCGGCGACGACGGCGACGTGCCCGGCCGGGGAGCCCGATGTGCTCCCGAAGATGATGAGGTCGCCGAACTGCGGTGCGACCGCACCGCCGTTGGGAAGCTGCTGCCACGGCGTCCTGAGCCTCGGTCCCACGTCCCACATCTGGTACGCGTACGCGACCGGCCATATGGCCGGCGCTCCGAAGCGGATCGACGCCCAGCGCTGCGCGAGCTCGACGCACTCGTACTGCAGACCGTAGGTCTGCGCGCTGTCCTCGTTGCCGTCGCCGTTGCTGTAGACGTTGAGGTCGCCGAGCGCCGCCGACGCACCCGCCCAGTCGGCGCCGGCGACGAGCACGGTGCCGTACGGCACCGGCTGCGCACCCGCGAGACTGCGCGCCAGCATCACCGGTGCCGACAGTGCGACAGAGATGGCAAGAACGTGGAGGAGGACGCGCCGCACGCGCATGACAGGCGGACCCTAGCAGAGTCGATGGGGTTCCGGCCGAAGGTTTCGGTTACAGATGGGGAACGGATTGCGCCGTTCCGGCAGGGGACTCCGTCTGCTCCGCGGGCGCAGACGGCGCGAATCTGGACTCCCGGGTGCGACCCGGGCACTGCGCGACGACTGCGCCGCCCCTGCTACGCTGCCCGCGCTGTGCTGCAGGAGGAGCGGGTCGACGTCACCGCCCTGGTCGCCGAGGTGGAGGCCGAGGTCGCCCGCCGCCGGGCCGCGGGGGAGTATCCGGAGGAGCTGCTGCTGCGGCTCCGCGCCGAGTTCTCGGTCGAGGACGAGGTCGAGCCCCCCGAGGCGCTCGCCATCGTCGAGAGCAGCCGGCCGCTGCGCTCCGAGCGGCCGGTGGTGGGCTCCGCGGTGGTCTTCGGCAAGCGGGTGCTGCGCCGGCTGCTGAGCTGGTACGTGCACCCCGCCGTCCACGACCAGAACCGCTTCAACCTGGCGCTGCTGCGCGAGCTGCGCGCCCTGGAGGCGAGGCTCGAGCGGCTCGAGCGCCTCGCCCGCGACGGCGGCGACGAGGCCCATGGGTGAGGGTCGCCTTCGTCACCCCACGCTACGGCGCGGAGATCCTCGGGGGGGCTGAGACCCAGGTCCGCGACTACGCCGAGCGGCTCGCCGCCGCCGGCCACGACGTCGAGGTCCTCACCACCTGCGCCGTCGACCACCACACCTGGCTCAACGCGCTCCCGCCCGGGGAGAGCGTCGTCGCCGGGGTGCGGATCCGCCGCCACCCGGTCACCCGGCCCCGCGACCACGCCCTCGCCGCACGCCAGCAGCCGGTGCTCGACGCGGGGCTGCGGCTCGGCGCGGACGGCGAGCGCGCCTGGGTCGAGAACACCGGCGTGAGCGAGCCGCTCCTCGAGGCGATCGCCGCCACCGCACCCCGGGTCGACGCGCTGCTCTTCGCCCCGTACCTGTTCGCCAGCACCGTGCTCGGCGCGGCGGTGCGGCCCGACCGGAGCCTGGTCATCCCCTGCCTCCACGACGAGCCCTACGCCCGCTTCGCCCCGGTCCAGGCGACCCTGCGCGGGGCCGCCGGGCTGATCCTCAACACCGAGGCCGAGCGCGACCTCGCCGCCTCGCTGCTCGGCGAGCTCCCCCCGAACCGCGTCGTCGGCGAGGGCTTCGAGCCCGCCGCGGGGGTCGACGGCGAGGGCTTCCGCCGCCGCCATGGGCTCGACGGCGACGCCGTCGCCTACGCCGGCCGGCGCGAGCGGGGCAAGAACTACCACCTCGTCCTCGAGTACGTGACCCTCTACTCCCGCGCGCTCTCCCGGCGTGGCCCGGTGCGGCTGCTCGCCATGGGCGGCGGCCCGCTGCAGCCGCCGGCCGCGGCGCGTCCGCTCGTCTGCGACCTCGGGTTCGTCGGCCACGGCGAGATGCTCGACGCCCTCGCCGCCTCGCTCGCGAGCGTCCAGCTCTCCCGGATGGAGAGCTTCTCGCGGGTGCTCATGGAGGGATGGCTGGCGGGAACGCCGTCGATCGTCGACGCCGGCTGCCCGGTCACCGTCGAGCACTGCGCCCAGAGTGGCGGCGGGGTCTGGGTGGGCGGCGCCGAGGAGTTCGCCGAGGTGGTCGACCGCCTCCGGGGCGACCCGGCGCTGCGCGCCCGGATGGTCGACGCCGGCCGCCGCTACGTCGCCCGCCGCTACTCGTGGCCCGCGGTCGTCGGCCGGCTCGAGGCGGCGGTGCGCGAGCTGGCGGCGTGAGCTCCGTCACCGCGGTCCATCAGCTCCTGCCGGTGTTCTCCTACGGCGACGCGATCGGCGGCGCGGTGCTCGAGATGCGGGGGATGCTCCGCCGGCTCGGCTTCCGCTCGACGATCTACGCCGATCTCATCGACCGCCGGCTCGGCCGCGAGGCGCGACCCGCCGATCAGCTCGCCGGCGCGCTCGGGCGCGAGGACGTCCTCGTCTACCACCTCTCGATCGGCTCGCCGGTCGCCCGGCTGGTCGAGGCGAGCCCGGCCCGCCGGGTGCTCGTCTACCACAACCTGACCCCGCCGGAGTTCTACCGCGGGACCAGCCCGCGGGTCGTCTACTGGCTGGAGCGCGGCGAGCGCGAGCTCCGCCGGCTGGCGCCGCTCGCCGACCTCGTCGTCGGGGACTCGACGTACAACCTCGAGGCGCCGCTCGCCGCCGGAGCGCGACGGCACACCGTCATCCCGCCGCCGGTCGACCTGACCCGGCTCGCCCCGCGTCCGGCGACCCCGGGGTCCCCACCGGTGGTCCTCTTCGTCGGCCGCATCGCCCCGAACAAGCGCCAGGAGGAGCTGATCCGGGTGATCGCCGCGACCCGGGCGACCACCCTCCCGGAGGCACGGCTGGTGCTCGCCGGGGGCGCCGACGACACCGGCGGCTACCTCGCGGGCCTGCGCAGCCTCGCCGAGCGGCTCGGGGTCGCCGGCGCGGTCGAGATCCCCGGCCGGCGGCTGAGCGACGCCGAGCTCGGGGACCACTACGCGGCGGCGAGCGTCTTCGCCTGCGCCAGCGACCACGAGGGCTTCTGCATCCCCCTCCTCGAGGCGATGGCGTTCTCGGTCCCGGTCGTCGCCCGCGCCGCCGGGGCGGTGCCCGAGACCCTCGGCGGAGCCGGGGTGCTCGTGGGGAGCCGCGACCCGCTCGTGTGGGCCGAGCTGCTCGGGCGCGCCGCCGGAGACCGCCGGCTGCGCGGCGAGCTCGCCGCGGCGGGCCGGGCGCGGCTCGCCGACTTCTCGGTCGACGCGATCACCGCCCGGCTGGCGGAGGCGCTGCGCGGCATCGGGGTCAGCCCTCCGCCCCGGCGCCCACGGAGGTGGGGCCGCTGAGCGGGCTGCTGATCGACGGCCGCGCCCTCCAGGACCGCTCGGCGGTGCGCGGCATCGGCACCTACGTGCGCGGGCTGTGCGAGGGGCTCCACGAGCTCGGCGTCCACCCGAGCCTGCTCCTGCGCTCCGGTGCGCCCCCTCCGCCCGAGATGGCGCGCTGGGGCCTCGGCGAGGGGGCACGTATCCCGGTGCTGAAGCGACGGATCCAGCCGCTGGCCGACCACGTGCTGGTGATGCGCGCGCTGCAGCGGGTTCGTCCCGCCCTGTATCACGCGGTGGAATGGGCCCAACCGCTGCGTGCGCGGGTCCCGGTGGTGGTCACCGTCCACGACCTCATCCCGTTCCTGTATCCGCGGCTCTACCCGTGGATGCGCCGCGAGCGGTTCGCCGCACTGCGACTTCTCCGCCGTGCCGACGCGGTCGTCGCGGTCAGCGAGTGCACCGCCTCCGACACCGTCCGCGTGGCGCGCGTCGATCCCCGGCGCGTCACCGTCGTGCCCCACGGCGTCGCCGCCGAGTTCTCACCCGCCCCGGCTGCGGCCGTCGAGGCGGCGCGCGAACGCCTGGGCATCCAGGGCCCGTACCTGCTCTCGGTCGGAACCTTCGACCCGCGCAAGCGGGTCGACCTGCTGATGGGGGCGGCGGCGAGGCTCGACGGCCTCGCCCTGGTGGTGGCCGGAGACCAGGGCGCGTACGCGGGAGCGGTCGCGTCCGCGGCCGCCGCGGCCGGGGTCGCGGACCGCACCCGGGTGAGCGGGCACGTGCCCCTCGCCGAGCTCGTCGCCCTCTACACCGGCGCCGCCTGTCTGCTGTTCACGTCGGAGTACGAGGGATTCGGCCTGCCGCTGCTCGAGTCGATGGCGTGCGCGACACCCGTCGTCGCCTTCCGGAACTCCGCGATCGCAGAGGTCGGTGGGAACGCCGCGGTGCTCGTCGACGACGGCGACGTCGAGGCGATGGCGGTCGCAGCGCGCCGGCTCGTCGACGACCCCGTGGAGCGGACGGAGAGGGCCGCGGCGGGCCGCGAATGGGCTGCGCGCTTCACCTGGACGCTGACCGCGCGGCGCACTCTCGAGGTCTACCGCACGCTCAGCGCGATGTGACGGTCCACACCCACAGGTTGTGAGCCCGCCTGTGGACGGCTACCATGCGGGCGTCACGCGGCCACGCGTCGCCACACTCTGGGTCTCCGCATGAAGCATTCCGTCTCCGCACCGCCGACCCCCCTGCGCCGGGCCGCCACCGTCGCCGCTCTGTCGGCCGTGCTCACCGCCGCCACCGTCGGACTGGTGCGCGCCCACGGCGCGAGCGCGCCGGCGACGCCGACCGCCCCCGCGCAGCACGACCCGGTGACGGGCGTGCACGCCCTCCAGCAGCGTCAGTTCGGCAGCGCGCAGGCGATGGCGACCGCGGTGCGGATGTCCCCGCTCACCGTGACGACCGCGACGGCGACGCCGCCGGGCCCGGGCACGGCCGGTGGCCCGGCGCGCGAGGTGTTCGGCTTCGCGCCCTACTGGGACATGGCGAACTGGAAGCAGTGGCAGCTGCAGCGGCTCTCCACCATCGCCTACTTCGGGGTCACCCTCGACGGCAACGGCAACCCCGTCCACGACGAGGGCTGGCCGGCGTGGACCGGGCAGCAGCTCACCGACATGGTCGGCGCCGCGCACGCCGCCGGGGTGCGCGTGCTGGTGACGGTGAAGAGCTTCGACACCCCGACGATCTCGTCGATCGTCAGCAATCCCAGCCACGCGCAGAACGCGATCTCCACCGCGATCTCGCTCGCCAGGCAGCGCGGCCTCGACGGCGTCGACGTCGACTTCGAGGGAGCGACCTCGCCCACCTACCCGACGATCGCGCAGGACCTCACCACCTTCATGGGCGGCCTCACCACCCAGACCCACGCCGCCATCGGCGGCAGCGAGGTGGTCGTCGACACCTACTCGGGCTCGGCGAGCTGGGACGGCGGGCTCTTCAACATCGGCGCGCTCGCCCCCAACGTCGACGCCTTCTTCGTGATGGCGTACGACATGAACTTCGACAACACCCCGAACCACGCGTCCGCGGACGCGCCGCTCAACGGCTGGACGTACGACGACACCAAGCTGGTGGCGCAGTACACGAGCAAGGCGCCGGCGTCGAAGCTCATCCTCGGGGTGCCGTACTACGGCTACAAGTGGAGCGTCGCCCAACCGGCCGCCAACGCGGCGACCAGCGGCGCGGCGATGGCCGACACCTATTCGGGCGTCTTCACCGACTTCGCCTGCGCCGCCCAGCTCACGAAGAGCTGGGATGCGACCGCGGCGAGCCCGTGGGCGACGTGGTATTCGGCGGCGAGCGGCGACCCGTGCGGCGGCAACTTCAACAGCTGGCGGGAGATGTACTACGAGGACGTCACCTCGATCGGCGCCAAGTACGACCTCGCCAACCAGTCGAACCTGCGCGGCGCGGGCATCTGGGCGCTCGGCTACGACGACGGCCACACCGAGCTCTGGGATCTGATCGGCGGCCACCTCAACGTCTCCCACGCCCCGATCGCGACCGTGGCCGCGCCGGCGGGACCGTTGAGCAGCACCGCCTTCGGGGTCTCCTGGGGCGTCATCTCCGGCAGCGTTCCGGCCACCTCCTACCAGATCTTCGTGAGCCAGGACGGCGGCGCATGGACCCCGTGGCTCTCCACCTCGGCGACCTCTGCGACCTTCCACGGCTTCGCCGGGCACGGCTACGCCTTCTACGCCGAGGCGTTCGGCACCGGCGGCCGCGGCTCCGGGGCGCCGAACTCCTCGACCCCGGCGCAGCCCACCACCCAGATCGCCGCCGGGGCGAGCCGCGCCCAGCCGTTCACCGGCCTCTACGCGGTCGACGCCTACGGCGACCTGCTCGCCGCATCCT
>DATKEY010000014.1:0-11087 GCA_035544475.1 Candidatus Dormiibacterota bacterium
TGATAGCATCCACAACCGTGAACCCGTCGGTCGGTGATCCTGCGCCCGACTTCCGCTGCGCGCTCCCCGACGGCGGCACGCTCGGCCGCGGGGACCTCGCCGGCGGGCCCGTGGTGCTTCTCTTCTACCTCGAGGCGGCGACCCCGGACTGCCGGCAGCAGCTCGTCACCTTCGCCGCCGAGGCCGAGACGCTCGAGGCCCTCGGGGCGCGGGTGGTGGCGATCAGCGCCGATCCGCCCGAGCGGCTCGCGGAGTGGTCGTCGCGGCTCGGCGCGCCCTTCCCGCTGCTCTCGGACCCCACCGGGGAGGCGGCGCGCGCCTACGGCGTCTGGGACGCCGAGCAGCGCCGCGCCCGCCGGGCCGCCTTCGTGCTCGACGCGGCGGGCACGGTCCGGCTCGCCAACCCCCGCTACTCGGTGGGCAGGACCGACGACGTCCTCGAGGTCTTCGAGGTCCTCGAGCGGCTCGCCGGCGGCGGCTGACCCTCAGCCGCGCACCAGCAGGTAGGTGACCACCCCGATCCCCAGCGCCGCGGTCAGCGCCGCGAGCAGGGCCTCCGGCCAGAACTCGGCGCGGAAGCGGCCGCCGGCGATCTGGTCGCGTGCCCGCAGGAAGCGCAGGAGGCTGACCGCCGTCGACGCGGCGCCGGTGCCGACGAGGGAGAGGCCGATGACGGTGGCGGCGTCGATCCGGGAGCGGGTCGAGGCGTCCTCGCGGAGGAAGACTCCGAAGCGCGCGGCCGCGAAGCCGAGGGCGATGAGGGTGACCCCGGTCCGGACCCAGGCGAGCAGGGTGCGCTCGTTGGCGAGGTGCTCGCGCGCCGTGCTCCTGGGCCGGGCGGCCGTCCCCTTCGCTCCCGTCGCCACCGCCCCCGACCTCCGATGACCGCCGGATCCGATCCGCGCATTCTGCGCCGCGGCCCGGGGTCGGCCCGGATGCGGCTCCTCGACCTCGGCACCGTGCCCTGGATCCGTTCGCAGAGCGTCCATCACGCCGTGGCGGCCTGCTTCGACGACGACAGCCCGGACACGGTCGTCCTCGTCCGCCCCGACCGGCCCTACCTCTGCGTCGGCCACCACGGTCTCGGGCCGCAGCCTTCTCCTGCCGCCGCACGCCGGCTCGGGCTGCCGGTGGTGCGCCGCCGGCTGGGGGGCGGCACCGTGCTCATCACCCCGGAGCAGACCTTCTACGTGCTCGTCGTGCACCGCCGCCGGCTGCCCCTGCCCGACCCCGCGTCACTGCGCTGGTGCCTCGGCCCCGCCGTCGGCGCCTACGCCCGGCTCGGCGTCGTCGCCGAGGCGGGCCCGGGGATCGACGTGACCGGTTCGGGGCGCAAGCTCTGCGGGAGCGGCGCCGCGAGCATCGGCACCGCCTCGATCTTCGGTGGGAACGTCCTCGGCGCCTTCGACCCGGGGCTCTTCGTCGACGCGCTGCGGCTGCCGTCGGGCACCGCCCGCCGGCTGATGGCCGAGGAGCTGACCGCGCAGATGGGGTCGGTGGAGCAGGCGACCGGCGCCGTTCCGGCGGCGGCGGCGGTGACCGCGGCGCTCCGCGACGCCGTCGAGGAGGCCTGTGCCACCGAGCTCGTCCCCGGGGAGCTCACCACGGCCGAGGAGGCGGCCCTCCCCGGGGTGGAGCGATGGCTGCGGGGCTCGCCGGGGCGGGCCGCCGGGGGCCCGCCGGGATGCTGGAAGGTGCGCGCCGGCTGCGGCCTCGTGCGGGTGGTTCTGACCGAGCCGCGGCGCGCCGCCCTGGTGGTGACGGTCCGCGCCGGCGCCGTCGCCGCGGTGACCGCCGAGCGGCCGCGAGACCGCGGCCTCGCCGCCGCCCTCGAGGAGATCCTCGTGGGAGGCCCCCTCGAGCTCCCTCCGGAGGCCGCGGCCGGGATCGGCACCGCCGACCGGGCCGCCGTCGCCGGCGCCCTCGAGGCGGCTCACAGGCTGCTCTGACCGGCTCCCGGCGGCCCCGCGGCGGCGCCTAGACTCCGGGCCCATGCCTGGCCGCCGGCGCCTGCCCCTCACCGCGCGCTGGACCGCGGCCATCGGCGCCGCGATCGTCATCGTCGCCGTGGCCGTCATCGTCACGGCCGCCATCGCCGGCCGTGGGCCGTCCTGCGGCAGTGCGGTCTGGGGCCAGCTCCAGGGCGACCCGGCTCACGACGGGCAGGGCCAGGGCACCGCGGGCACCCTCAGCGTCCGCTGGACCCGGCAGGGCAAGGCCTCCGGTGGCGCGGTCCTCGTCGGCGACGAGCTCCTCGTCGGACAGCAGGGCGGGGTCGCCGACCTCTCCACCTCGAACGGGGTCGAGCGCTGGCACTGGTCGACCGCCGACCAGAAGGGCGGCAACGTCGGCTCGCCGGCGCTCAACGGCTGCTCGGTGGCGGTCGTCGAGTCCCGGCCCGACCAGACCGCCCAGGGCGTCCACGCCGTCCTCCACGTCGTCTCGACGAGCACCCACCAGCTGGTGGGGAAGGGCCTCGACATCCCCTCCGTCTCCGCCGGTGGGGTGCTCTCCAACGGATCGCGCTTCGAGATCGTCGGCGGCCGGGTCGAGTCGGGCACGGTGAAGTGGGGCCTGTACACCGTCAACGCCGACAGCGCGGTGGCGAGCTCGCTCGCCGCCCTCGCCGCCTTCACCCCGGGCCCACCGGCGGCCGAGGGCGAGACCAGCTACGTCGCCGGCTGGGACAACTCCGCCCAGGCGATCGCCTCGAGCGGACGGCAGCTGTGGCGGACCGCCACCACCGCCCTCCCGCTCACCACCCCGGTGGTCACCGCGGGCAAGGTGCTCGTCGGCACCATCGGGGGCGTCGACGCCTTCGACGCCGGCACGGGCAAGGTGCTCTGGACGGAGCCGGTCACCTCGGGCGTGGTCACCGCCCCGCTCCCGGCGGGCGGCCTCGTCTACGCCGTCGACCGCGCGTACCACAAGCTCCACATCCTCGACATGGGCAGCGGCCGCGACCTCGCCCAGGTGCAGCTCGGGACCACCCTCTCCCCGCCGGTGCTCGTCGGGACGCGGGTGATCACCGTCGACGAGCAGGGCGACATGCTCGCCCTCGACGCGCGGAGCGGGCGCCTCCTCCAGAAGCTGACCCTGAAGAGCGGGGTGCGCAGTCCGCTCGTCGTCGGCGGCGGCAGTCTCTACGCGATCGGCAACGACGGGCGGGTGACCGCTGTCTCCCTGGGATGAGGCCCGGTCGTGCACCGGAGGATCCCCGGGGTGGGTGAAACGGCTTCCCCCCGAGGGGGGACGGCGTGCGTCGATCGAAAGGCGTAGATTCCCCACATATCTGGCGTGGGGGAAGGGGGTGACGGGGAGGGGGCGTGGTGGAGGAGTGGTGACGGAATGCTGCTGACGCGGATCGAGAAGCTGTTCATCGCGGCCGCGGTCCTCGCCATCGTGCTCACCGTCGGGTTCGGGGTCGGGCTGTACCACGCCCTGACCACCCACGACCAGACGACGGCGGCCGCGGTGCAGGAGCCGGCGTCCGGCGGCGAGGCGACGCCGCTCCCGTCGGCCGAGCCGGGGACGTCGACCGGCGGGGGGACCACCGGCGGCTCGTCGCAGCCGGTCCGTGGCGGCGCGACCTCCCCGATCACCTCGGGCGGGACGGCCCTCCGCGCTCCGGGCGCCGCCCCCGGCCCCGTGTTCCGGCCGCCGAGCGTTCCCAACGCCGTCGCGCCGACCGTCTGCCCCTTCCCGAACGGGGTGATGACCGTCGGCAGCATCGTGTCGCTGTCGGGGTTCTTCCAGTTCCCCGAGGCGAAGAACGCGGCGAGCGCGTTCTTCCAGGACGCGAACGCCCACGGCGGGATCCACGGCTGCCGGGTCCAGTACCAGGTGCTCGACGACGCCACCAGCAACACCACCGCGCTCTCCGACGCCAAGCAGCTGGTCACCGACGACAAGGTGCTCGCGATCGTGGCCATGGTGTCGCCGTTCGGCCAGGACACCATCGACCCGTACTTCGCCAACCCCGGCTCCGACAACGCCGGCCAGGCGGTGCCGCTGATCGGCATCGACCCCTACGAGGAGAACGCCTACAAGTTCGCCAACCAGGTGAGCGTCGACGTGCCGATCAAGGACGCCGGGGCGATCATGGCGCAGTACGCCAAGGATCACCTCGGCTTCTCCCACCCCGGGATCTTCGGGTACAACGTCTCCCAGCTCACCGCCGCCGAGGCGGGCGCCGTCGGGCAGTTCAAGAAGCTCGGCTACGGCAACGTCGACGTCCAGACCGTCGACCCGAGCGCCTCGCAGTACGACCAGATCGTCCAGAAGTTCAAGAGCGACGGCGTCGACCTGCTGATGTGGTTCTGCGACATCGGCTGTGGCGACCGTTTCGTCCAGGCGGCGCAGAGCAACGCGTACCACCCGAAGTGGGTGAACTACGAGATCGGCTACGACCCACGCTACGCCGCCCAGTTCGGACAGACCGGCGGCGAGCAGGACGGCGCGGTCGTGATCTCCCCCTTCCTCCCCTTCGAGGGTGGCGGCGCCGCGGCGAGCCTCCTCACCACCGTCCAGCACTACTTCCCGGGCACGGCGCGCGACTCGGTCACCGAGCAGGGCTGGCTCGGCGCCCAGCTCTTCGCGCAGGTCGTGAACCGGCTCTCCCTCTCCCCGGACCTCCGCGCCGACCAGGCGGCGATCATCTCCGCGCTGAACGGCATCCACGACCTCGACCTCGGGCTCACCCCGCCGATGGACCTGAAGCCCGGCCTCGACCCCGACTACTCCGGACACGCGCCCCATCGCTGCGCCCAGTTCGTGACCATCGCCGGCGGCGCGCTGCGGTGGAACGACCACGCCTGGCACTGCCCGCCGTGATCCCGGTCGCTGCAGCCTCGGTCTCGACGTACGCCACCGACGCCGTCCTCGGTCTCATCCAGGGTTCGGTCTACGGCCTCCTCGCCATGGGCGTGGTGGCGATCTACCGGACCACGCGGACCCTCAACCTCGCCCAGGGCGGGATGGCGACGCTCGGCGCCTTCACCTACATCGCCCTGCGCGAGCACGGCGTCCCCACCATCGTCGCGGTGATCACGGTGGTCGCCCTCGGCGCGGCGATCGGGATGGGGATCGGCCAGCTCATCGGCTGGCCGCTGCGCCGCGCGAGCGCGACGGTGAAGCTCGTCTCGAGCCTCGGGGTGCTGCTCGTGGTGCAGAGCCTGGTGGCGATCATCTTCGGTGACGTCCCCCGTTCGGCGCCGCCCCTCGTCTCACCCGACAGCCTGAGCCTGCTCGGCATCACCGTCCCCCGCGACGGGCTCGTCGTGCTCGGCATCACCGCCCTCTCCGCGTACGGGCTCAACCGGCTCTTCACCTCGACCCGGCTCGGCCTTCACATGCGTGCCGTCGCCGCCGATCCCGAGGTCGCGGCGCTCCAGGGCGTCAACGTCCGCCTCGTCACCGTCGGCAGCTGGACGCTCGGGGTGGCGATCGCGCTCGGCGGGGGCATCCTGCTCGGCCCCGTGATCCGCACCGTCGCCCCCTTCCTGCTCACCCTCATCGCGCTGCAGGCGCTGGGCGCGACCCTCGTCGGACGGATCGACAGCCTCTCCGGCGCGATGGTCGGCGGTCTCCTCCTCGGCGAGCTCGTCACCTACTCCCAGGAGTTCTTCCCGACCACCCAGGGCAACGGCGACATCGCGGTGTTCCTGTTCATCCTCGCCGTCCTCCTGCTCCAGCGCCGCGGCGGGCTCGTGGTGGAGCGGGCATGACGGCGACGTTCGCCCGGCGGGCCACCGGCCCGGTGGCGCTCGCGGGATTCGTCGCGTTCGCCGCCGCGATGCCGTCGGTCCTCGGCTCGGCGCGGCTGCTGTCGATGTCCCTGGCGCTGATCTTCGCCATCGCCGCGCTCAGCGTGGTCGTGATCACCGGCTGGGCCGGGCAGACCTCGCTCGCCCAGGTGACCTTCATGGGGGTGGGCGCGTTCACCGTCGCCCGGCTGATGGCTCCGCGCGTGGGGCTCCCCCTCTACCTCGCCGCCCCCGCCGCCGTGCTCGCCGCGGCGCTCTTCAGCGTGGTCATCGGGCTGCCGGCGCTGCGGCTGCGCGGCGTCTACCTGGCGATCGTCACCCTCGGCTTCGCCCAGGTGATGCAGGACGCGGTCTTCAACAACTCGACGATCACCGAGAGCCAGAACGGGCTGACCGTCGCCCGGCCGGTGCTCGGCCGCCTCGACCTCACCGCCGAGCACACCCTCTACTACCTGCTGCTCGGCGTCCTGGTCGGGTGCTGCGTGCTCGTGTGGGCGATGCGCCGCTCCGCCCTCGGCAGGTCGATGATCTCGCTGCGGACGACCGAGGTCGGGGCGAGCGTCCGCGGGATCGACCTCGTCAGCACCAAGCTCGCCGCCTTCTCGATCAGCGCCGCGCTCGCGGGCCTCGCCGGGGTGCTCTACGCCCTCGAGGTCCAGAGCGTCGGCCCGGCGCCGTTCAACCCGCTGCAGTCGATCTTCCTCCTCGGCCTGGTGGTGATCGCCGGCCAGCGGACGATCGCCGCCGCGCTCGTCGCCGGGCTGCTCTACGGCTGGATGCCCCCGGAGCTGACCCGGCACTTCACCGACAGCACCTTCGGCCCCAACGCCACCAACCTGGTCGCCGGGGTCGGGCTGCTGCTCGTCCTCATCGGCCGCGAGCAGCTCCGCGGCATGGCGCTGCGGCTGCCCCGCGGCCGCTGGCCGTGGCCCCGCCGGATCACCGTCGCCCCCGAGGTCCACCGCAATGTTCCTGCTTGAGGCGCGCGAGGTCGGGGTCCGCTACGGCGGGGTCCAGGCCCTCGACGGGGTGACCTGCGGGGTCGACGCGGGCGAGATCGCCGCGGTCATCGGGCCCAACGGAGCCGGGAAGACCACGCTGCTCAATGCGATCAGCGGGCTCACCCCGCTGCAGAACGGGCAGGTGCTCCTCGACGGCCACGATCTCGCCCCGCACAGCGCCCACCGGCGGGCGCGCATGGGGCTCGCCCGGACCCTCCAGGCGGTCGACCTCTTCGAGGGGCTGACGGTCCGCGAGAACCTCCTGCTCATGGCGCGGATCAGCGAGAACAACCGCCGGCCGCCGGCGGCGCCGATGCCGGTGGGGGAGAGGGTCACCGCCGCGGCGGGCTTCCTCGGTCTCACCGACGAGCTCGAACGCCAGGTGACCGACCTGCCCGGCGGGCGGCAGCGGCTCGTGGACATCGCCGCCGCGCTCTGCCTGCGGCCGCGCTGCCTGCTCCTCGACGAGCCCGCGGCGGGGACCGGTCCCGCGGAGTCGGTGGCCCTCGGCCGGCTGCTGCTGCGCATCCGCGAGGTGCTCGGGCTCGGCATCCTGCTCGTCGAGCACGACGTCCAGATGGTTCTCGACATCGCCGACTACATCTACGTCCTCGACTTCGGCAGGCTGATCGCCGAGGGGACTCCGGCCGAGATCCGGCGCGACCCGACGGTGATCGCCGCGTACCTCGGCGAGGAGGGCACCGCGGCGGCGGCCGCCGCGCTCGCGGGGGAGGGTGCCCATGCTCCGGGCTGAGCACCTCGAGGTCGCCTACGGCGGCGTCGTCGCGCTGGCGGACTGCAGCCTCGAGGTCGGCGAGGGCGAGTGCCTCGCGGTCCTCGGCGCCAACGGCGCGGGGAAGAGCACCCTGCTCCGCACCCTCGCCCGGGGCGTCCGCCAGCGCGAGGGCCACCTCTGGTGGGACGGAGTGCGCATCGACCGGTGGGCCGCCGACCGCGCCGCCCGGCACGGGATCGCCCTGGTCCCGGAGGGGCGCCGGCTCTTCGCCGGGCTCACCGTGCGCGAGAACCTCGAGGTCGGCGGCGCCCGGCTCCGGGGTGCGGAGGTCGACGCCCGGCTCGCCGAGGTGCTCCGCTGGTTCCCCGAGCTGAACGACCGCCTCGAGCTCGCCGCCGGCCGGCTGAGCGGCGGCGAGCAGCAGATGGTCGGGATCGGACGGGCGCTGATGGGGCGCCCCCGGCTGCTCCTCGTCGACGAGCTCTCGCTCGGGCTGGCGCCGCTCGTCACCCGGCGGATCTACGAGATCCTCACCCAGGTCGCGGCCGCCGGCATCGGCGTCATCCTCGTCGAGCAGTACACCGACCTCGCGCTCGCCGCGGCCTCGCGCGCGCTCGTGCTCGAGCGCGGCCGGGTCGCCTTCAGCGGGACGGCCGACGAGCTCCGGCGCAGGCCCGAGCTCCTCGAGACCGCATACTTGGGGCGCGAGCTGCTGGCGCCGGTGCCCGCGGGGGCGCCGGGCGAGCCCGTCGCGGAGCGGGTGGCGACCGCCGGCAGGCGAGGAGCGGGAGATGGGCGTCGGTGGCCGGCGGTGGCCGAGGTCCGGCTGCAGCTCGAGGCGCCGGAGAAGCGGCGCATCGAGGAGGCCGCCCGCGCCGCCGGGGTGGACGCCAACGAATGGATCCGGCGGGCGCTCCGGGGGTCCGACGGCGGAGTGAAGGACGGGGAGGTGTGAGATGCGCCACCGGAGACTGACCGCACTCTCCTGCGGGGTCGGCGTGTTCGGGATCGCCCTCGCCGCGGCGACCTTCCTCGCCCCCTCGGGCGCGCTCGCCGACTTCCCGGCCGACCTCCGTCCCACCCAGCTGGCTGCGCCGCCGAGCGTCATCTCGTATTCGGGGAGCAGCGCGGGGTTCGAGTTCCATCTCGTCCCGGGCCAGTACCACCCGACCTTCGACCAGGCCTTCGTCGAGTCCTTCCCGTACTCGTCGAGCGCCGCCGACAGCAACCCGTCGGCGATGGCCATGGCCACCCCCGCTGAGCTCGGTCTCTTCCTCGACAACTACCCGACCGGCGCGTGCCTGATCAGCACCTTCTCCCCCTACTGCGACCAGATCCAGAAGATGCCGATCGACACCTACTTCGCCCGGGCGACGTCCGACAGCACGAAGGCGAACGACGCCCGCACGTCCTTCCCGTGCGAGCCGGGACAGCCCCAGCCGAAGTCGGTGGCGATCAAGGCGGCCGACTGCTCGCAATCGCCGAAGACGCCGCTCGAGCTCGGCGACGGCGTCGCCCACGCCGACGCCACCCCCGACGCGTACGCGCAGGCGCGGCTCGGCGCCTTCACGCTCTCGCCGCCCACGCAGGCGCGACCCGGCTTCCTGGCCCGGATGCGGCAGGCGCGCGCCTTCCTCCTGTACTTCCACAAGCCCACCGCCGGGGTCGACCGGGCGATCGCCAACCAGGGCATCTTCGGCGGCGCCGGGATCAGCACCGTCTCGCAGTTCCACTCCGGCGCCGATGGCCTCCCCCGCGCGCGCAACGAGGTGGTCTTCGGAGGCTTCGACGGCCTGGGCGGGATGATCCACGCCGACGGCCTGGTGCTCGACCTCAACGCCGCCACCCTGGGGCAGGCGAAGCCGCCGGTGCGCAGCGAGCAGGCGCGCTTCCTCCACCTCACCGTCCTCGGCAAGGACTACGGCGACGTCGACAGCACCAACTGCAACCAGGTCGCCACCCAGATCAACACCGCCGCGCCGAGCCAGGTTCCCGGGGGACAGCAGTTCAGCCTCCAGGCCTTCGGCTTCCGCTTCAGCTGCTCGGTGGTGAGCTCGGCGGTGGTCACCGACCCGGCCAAGGGCTTCGGGCTCAACCCGATCGTCCAGGAGATGACCGGCCCGGGCCTCGACTTCACCCAGCTGCAGAACCCGTTCGACTACCTCCAGGCGGCGGGTCTGCCGATCCCCCAGGCGTGCTACCCGGGGTCGAACCTGCCCCCGCCGCCCCAGCTCCCGGCGCCGCCCAAGCCGCTGCCGCCGCCTCCCGGCCCGACCTCGACGTGCCAGTTCCTCTCCACCAACTCATTCGCGAACAACGGCTTCAGCATCCACCTCGGCCACGTGGTGCAGAACCTCGCCGCCCAGCCGCCCGTGCCCGACTCGGGCTTCGTCCCCGGCGGCGGGTTCGGTACGTTCGGCGGGATCGGCGGGCTGACCACCGGCCAGCCTCTGAACTTCGGGAGCTATAGCGGCGGCGGTCTCAGCGGGTTCGAAGGTGTGCACGCCCCGGGCGGCCTGGTTCCCGGCACCGCGCCCGCGACGGGCTCCCCATCGCCGCGGATGGTCCTCACCGCGGTCCCGTACCGCGACTGGCTCGTGTTCGGCTACGGCGCCTGGGGGTGCGCGGTGCTCGCCGCGCTCTGCCTGTGGGGCCTCGCGATCTACCGGCGCCGCCTCGTCGGGGCGCTCTGATGGCGGACACCGACGTCCTGCTGCGTGCCCTCCACGTGCCCCGCCGCCGGCCGCCGACGCCGTGCTCGCGCTGCGCCACCCCGGTGCGCGCGGGGTTGCCGGCCTGCCCGCTCTGCGGCGAGCCGGTGCTCGCGCTGCTCGACAGCCGCCTCGAGCGCTGGCGGCGCCGCGGACTGCTCGAGGTCGGCGTCATCCTCGCCGTCCTCGTCGTCTTCCTCGTCTGCTTCCTGATCGTCTTCGCCCACCGGTGACCTCGGGGGCGGGGTCCCCCGGGTTCGGAGGAAAATCACCCGGGCAGGGGGACGACACCCCTGTGACCCAGGACGAATACTGGAAACGCGCCAGGAGGACATTTTCTGTGGCAACCGAGACAGCCGACGTGACGCTCGACTGCCTGGGCAAGCTGTGCCCGATCCCCGTCATCGAGGTCTCGAAGGCGGTGCGAAAAATGGAGTCGGGACAGACCCTGCTCATGCTCGCCGACGACCCCGGCAGTGACCCGGACATGCACGCCTGGTGCGACGAGACCGGAAACGAGCTCCTGAAGATGGAGAAGGACGGACGGGTCTACAAGTTCTGGATCCGCCGGGAGGGCTGATGCCCATGACCGACGACGAGGATGTCAAGAGCGTCGTCTATATCCAGTCGAGCGGGGTCGACACCCCGCAGCGCGCCGCGACCCCCTTCTTCCTAGCCGCCACCGCGGCGGCGATGGAGTGGGACGTCAAGATCTACTTCACGATCAACGGTCCCACCCTGCTGAAGAAGGGCGTGGCGGAGAACCTCTACGTCAAGAAGGACGGCAAGGCCGGTGGGGGCGCGCCGCTCAGCCACTTCATCGAGCAGGCGCGTGACCTCGGCGTCGAGCTGCTCTGCTGCCAGCCGAGCCTCG
>DATKEY010000015.1:0-12349 GCA_035544475.1 Candidatus Dormiibacterota bacterium
GTGGTCGTCGACATGAGCGCCGACTTCCGGCTGCGCGACGCCGCCGACTACGAGCGCTGGTACGGCGTGACCCATCCCGCGCCGGGACTGTGCGGGGAGTCCGTGTACGCCCTCGTCGAGCTCCTCGACGACGGGCTGCGCGACGCCACCCTGATCGCAGCGCCCGGCTGCTATCCGACGGCGACCCTCCTGGCGACCGTCCCCGCCGTGCGCGCGGGGCTCGTCCGGCCGGACATCGTCGTCGACGCCAAGAGCGGGGTGAGTGGCGCCGGACGCTCGCCCTCGCTCGGGGTGCACTACGCCGAGGTGAACGAGTCGGTGAAGGCGTATGGGGTCGACGGCCACCGCCACAAGGCCGAGATGCTCCAGGAGCTCCGCGCCGCGAACAACGGCGCCGACGTGCGGCTCACCTTCGTGCCCCACCTCATCCCGATGACCCGCGGCATCCTCGCGACCGCCTATCTGCACCCGCTGCCGGGCACGGCCGTCGGCGAGCTGCGCGAGCTCTACCGCGACCTCTGCGCCGCGCATCCCTGCCTGCGCTACGACGACGCGCCACCGCCGACGAAGTCGGTGATCGGGAGCAACCTCGCGGCGCTCAACGTGGCGGACCAGGACGGCGTCGCCGTCGTCACCTGCGCGATCGACAACCTCGTCAAGGGCGCGGGTGGTCAGGGGATCCAGGCGCTCAACCTCCGCTTCGGCTTCGAGGAGACGGCGGGACTGCCGCTGACCCCGGCGTGGCCGTGAGCGCGGCCGTGGTCGGCGGCGACACCGAGCGCAGCGGGGTCTGCGCGCCGCGCGGGTTCCTCGCCGGTGCGGCGGCGGCGGACATCCGCGGCCACGGCGACGCCGGCCGGCTCGACGTCGCGATCGTGCGCAGCGAGCGTCCCTGCACGGCGGCGGGGGTGTTCACCCGCAACCGGGTCAAGGCGGCGCCGGTGGTGATCTCCCAGCTGACCCTGCGCCAGGGCCGGGTCCAGGCCGTGCTCTTCAACTCCGGCAACGCCAACGCCTGCACCGGAGCCCAGGGCTTTCGCGACGCCCTGCAGATGAGCAAGGCCGCAGGTGACGCGTGCGACCTCGACCCCGCGCAGGTGCTGGTCTGCAGCACCGGGGTGATCGGGCGGCCGATGCCGATGCCGCAGGTGCTCTCCGGGGTGCGCGCGGCGGTCGCGGAGATGCGGCCCGGCGGCGGCGAGGACCTGGCCCGGGCGATCATGACCACGGACACCGTCCCCAAGCAGGCGGTGCGGCGCATCGAGATCGAGGGGCGCACCGTGGTCGTGGGAGGTGTCGCCAAGGGATCGGGGATGATCCACCCCGACATGGCTACCCTCCTCGCCCTGGTGACCACCGACGCGCCCGTCGCCGACGGCGTCCTCCAGCCCCTGCTCGCCAGGGTGACCGACCAGACCTTCAACTGCGTCACCGTCGACGGCGACACCTCGACGAACGACACCCTGCTGCTCCTCGCCAACGGCGCCGCCGGCGGCGATCCCGTCAGCGAGGGCAGCGCGGGGCTCGCGGCGCTCGAGACCGCGGTGCTCGAGGTCTGCGACGACCTGGCCGAGATGATCGCCGCCGACGGCGAGGGCGCCACCCGCCACTTCCGCGTCGAGGTGCGCGGCGCCGCCGACGTCGCGCAGGCGCGACTCGCCGCCCGCACCGTTGCCGGCAGCCCGCTCGTGAAGACCGCGATCCACGGCTGCGATCCGAACTGGGGCCGGATCGTCGCGGCGGTGGGACGCAGCGGCGCCGAGTTCGTCCTCGACCGCTGCCGGGTGAGCGTCGGCGGAGTGACCGTCTTCGACGCCGGCGCACCCGTCGACGCCGACCTCGACGCGATCCGCCGCATCTTCGCCGCCGAGCGCGTCGACCTCGACGTCGACCTCGGCAGCGGCGAGGCGTCGGGACACGCCTGGGGCTGCGACCTCAGCGACGGCTACGTGCGCATCAACGCGGACTACACGACCTAGCAGGATGTTCAACACCCTGCTTCAGCGGAGCAGCCGATGAGCGTCGAGACGATGGAAGAACGCATCCGCCGCGCCGAGGTGCTGGTCGAGGCGCTGCCCTTCATCCGCCGGTTCGCCGGGCACACCGTGGTGGTGAAGCTCGGCGGCGCCGCCATCGAGGGCGGCGATCCCGAGCCGGTGCTCCAGGACGTCGTGCTGCTGCGCTTCGTCGGGCTGCGCCCGGTGCTCGTCCACGGCGGCGGTCCGGAGATCAGCGCCTGGCAGAAGCGGATGGGGGTGGAGACCCGGTTCGTGAACGGGCTGCGGGTCACCGATGCGCAGACGATGGAGATCGCGAAGATGGTGCTCACCGGCAAGGTGGGCCCGGAGCTCGTCGCCGGCATCCACCGCCTCGGCGGACGTGCGATCGGGCTGAGCGGCGAGGACGGGCCGACACTCCTGGTGCGCCCGCGCCCTCCCGAGGCGGGCGAGGACCTCGGCTTCGTCGGCGACGTCGCCCAGGTCAACCCCGAGCCGATCGAGTCGATCCTCGACCAGGGGCGCATCCCCGTCGTCGCCTCGATCGGGCTCGGCTACGACGGGCAGGCGTACAACGTCAACGCCGACTCCGTCGCCGCCGAGCTCGCGGTGGCGCTCCACGCCTCGAAGCTGCTGCTGCTCACCGACATCGACGGCATCCACGACGCCGACGGCTCGCTGATCAGCGAGATCGACCCGGCACGGGCGCGCCGCCTCATCGCCGCGGGGACGATCAGCGGCGGGATGATCCCGAAGGTGCTGGCGTCGCTCCGCGCGATCGAGGGCGGGGGGGTGGCCCACATCATCGACGGCCGCGTGCCCCACTCCCTGCTCCTCGAGCTCCTCACCGAGTCGGGTGTCGGCACGATGATCCGAGATGGCGGCGACGACGCCCCGGAGGCGGCGTGAGCACCGCGCCGGCGACCACCTTCGACACCCTGCGCGAGCTCGAGGCCGAGTACATCATGGGCACGTACGCCCGCCAGCCGGTGGCGCTCGTCCGCGGCGAAGGAGTGCGGGTCTGGGACTCCGAGGGCAACGAGCTCCTCGACATGGTCGGGGGGATCGCCGTCAACGTCCTCGGCCACGCGCCCGCGGCGGTGCGCGCCGCGCTCGAGCGCCAGGCGTCGCTGCTCGTCCACACCAGCAACCTCTACTACACCGAGCCGATGGTGGTGGCGGCGCGCCGGCTCGTCGACACCGCGTTCCCAGGGCGGGTCTTCTTCTGCAACAGCGGCGCCGAGGCCAACGAGGGCGCGATCAAGATCGCCCGCAAGTGGGGACAGCGGCACCGCGACGGCGCGTACCGCATCGTCTGTGTCCACAACGCGTTCCACGGGCGGACGCTCGCGACGGTCGCCGCCACCGGCAACCCGCGCTACATGGCGCCCTTCGAGCCGATGCCGGACGGATTCGTCCACGTCGGCTTCGACGACGCCGACGCGGTCGCCGCCGCGATCGACGAGCGCACCGTCGCGGTGATGCTCGAACCGATCCAGGGCGAGACCGGGATCAACCTCGTGCGCGACGAGACGATGCGGGCGCTCCGCCTTCTCTGCGACGAGCGCGACCTCCTGCTCATCCTCGACGAGGTCCAGACCGGCATGGGGCGCACCGGGCGCTGGTGGGCGCACCAGCACGCCGGGATCACCCCCGACGTGATGACCACGGCGAAGGGCCTGGGCGGAGGGGTGCCGATCGGCGCCGTCCTCGCCGCGCCGCGCGCCGACGTGCTCGAGCCCGGCGACCACGGCTGCACCTTCGGCGGCAATCCGCTCGCGACCGCGGTCGCGGCGGAGGTGCTGCGCACCATCGACGAGCAGGGCCTCGTCGCCCACGCGGCGCGGGTCGGCGACCACCTCCAGGCGCGCCTGCGCGAGCTCGGCGATCCCGTCGTCGCGGTGCGCGGTCGCGGGCTGATGGTCGCCGCCGAGCTCGGCGCCGAGATCGCGCACGCGGTGGTGCGCGCCGGGCTGCGCACCGGGGTGATCGTCAACGCGACCGGGACGCGCACGCTGCGCCTCGTGCCGCCCCTCGTCCTCACCGAGGCCGAGGCCGACGAGGCGGTGCGCCGCCTCGGCGAGGCGATCCGGCTCGCCGGCGCGGAGGCGGCGGGGTGACCGCGCGCACCGCGCGGCGCGGAGCCGCCGCCGCCGCGACGACACCGCCGCCGGCGTCACGCGTCCCCGGCAAGCTCGAGCGCAAGCAGGCGATCCTCGACCTCGTCGGCGGGCGCGCGATCCGGACCCAGGACGAGCTCGTCGCCGCGCTGCGCGGACGCGGCCTCGAGGTGACCCAGGCGACCGTCAGCCGCGACCTGCGCGAGCTCGGCCTCGCCCGGGTCGCGGGCGGCGAGGGGCTGCGCTACATCGCCCCCGTCCCCGAGGAGGAGGTCCCCGCGCTCGGACGCCTGCGTGGCGTGCTCCGTGACCACGTGCGCGGCATCGAGTTCGTCGACTTCGTCGGGGTGGTGCGCACCCGTCCGAGCACCGCCCCGCTCGTCGCCGCCGCCATCGACGCGGCCCGCTACGAGGAGGTGGCCGGAACCGTGGCCGGCGACGACACCGTGGTCGTGATCACCCGCGGCAGCGCGGCCGCTGCGGCGCTGCGGGCGCGGCTGCAGACGATCCTCGGACGGCGCGGCGACGGCCCGACGGCGGGCGGCAGCTCCCTGGAGGTTCCCGGATGACGGCAGCGCAGCGCTGCGTGCTCGCCTACAGCGGGGGGCTCGACACCTCCGTCGCCATCCCGTGGATGCGCGAGAACCTCGACACCGAGGTGATCGCGCTCAGCATCGACCTCGGCGAGGCACGCGACCTGCGCAGCGTCCAGGAGCGCGCGCTGCGGACCGGCGCCACGGCGGCGTACGTCGTCGACGCGCGCCGTCTCTTCGTCGAGAACTTCGCCTTCCCCTCGTTGATGGCGGGTGCGCTCTACGAGGGCGTGTACCCGCTCGCCACCGCTCTGGGACGGCCGCTCATCGCCAAGCTGCTCGTCGACCTCGCGCGCGAGGAGGGGGCGGGCGCGGTCGCCCACGGCTGCACCGGCAAGGGCAACGACCAGGTGCGCTTCGACGTCGCGGTCGCGGCGCTCGCCCCCGAGCTGAAGGTGCTCGCGCCGGTGCGCGACTGGGACATGGGCCGGCCCGACGAGCTGCGCTACGCCGCCGAGCGCGGCATCGAGGTGCCGGCGACGGTCGCGTCGCCGTACTCCGTCGACGCCAACCTCTGGGGTCGCAGCATCGAGGCCGGCGTGCTCGAGGATCCCTGGGAGGAACCGCCCCGCGACGTCTTCCAGTGGACCGCCGAGCCCGCCGAGGCGCCCCCCGACGGAGCGCTGGTGGAGATCGCCTTCGAGCACGGGCGGCCGGTCTCGATCGACGGCGAGACGCTCGCCGCGGAGGTGCTCGTCGAGCGTCTCAACGCGCTCGGCGGCGTCCACGGAATCGGCCGCATCGACCACGTCGAGAACCGGCTCGTGGGCATCAAGTCGCGGGAGATCTACGAGGCGCCGGCGGCGACGATCCTCTTCGCCGCCCACCAGGCGCTCGAGACGCTGACGCTCGCGCGCGACGTGTCGCGCTTCAAGCGGATCGTCGCCGAGGAGTGGGCGCGACTCGTGTACGACGGCCTCTGGTTCAGCGCCCTGCGTCACGACCTGTGGGCGTTCGTGCGCTCGACCCAGGAGTTCGTGACCGGCGAGGTGCGGCTGCGCCTGCAGCGGGGCTCGCTGCGGGTGGTGGGACGGAAGTCACAGCAGTCGCTCTACCGCCACGAGCTCGCCACCTACGATCGCGCCCACGACAGCTTCAGCCACTCCGCCGCGCGCGGCTTCATCGAGCTCTTCGGGCTGCCGCTGCGCACCCAGACCGCGGTGCAGCACACCCTCGGCGACGCCTCGCGACGGCTGCTCCCGGAGCGCCTCGACCGGCTCTCCGCGGACGGACCGGGGTGACCCGCGGCATCCGCGTCGTCGGCGCCGGGGTCGGGGAGGACGACGACCGCAGCCTCCCCGAGCCGAGGACGCCGCCGCGCCCACCCCGCCGCCGCGCCACCGACGTCGAGGCGGCGCCGCCGCCGCTGCCCCCCGCCCCCACGGTGCCCGAGGTCGAGGAGAAGCCGGCCCCGCCGGCACCGGCCGCGGAGAAGGCGTGGTCGGGACGCTTCGCCACCCGCACTGCGCGGCGGGTCGAGGAGTTCACGTCGTCGCTCGCCTTCGACCAGCGCCTCTACCCCGAGGACATCCAGGGCTCGCAGGCGCACGCCCGCATGCTCCGCAGCATCGGGCTGATCACCCGCGAGGAGCAGAAGGCGATCGACGCCGGGCTGCGCGACATCAAGCGCGAGCTCGACCGGGGCGAGTTCGTCTTCGACGACGGCGACGAGGACATCCACATGGCCATCGAGCGCCGCCTCTTCGAGGTCGCCGGCGAGGTGGCCGGGAAGCTGCACACCGCGCGCAGCCGCAATGACCAGGTCGCGACCGACCTGCGCATGTACGGCAAACGGGTGTGCCGGGAGCTGATGCTCGCCATCGCGTCGCTCCAGGAGGAGCTGACCCGCCGCGCCCAGGAGCACCGGCTCACCCCGCTTCCCGGGTACACGCACCTGCAGCGCGCCCAGGTCGTCTCCCTCGCCCACCACCTGCTCGCGTACGTCGAGATGCTCCAGCGCGACATCGAACGGCTCCAGGACTGCCACGACCGCTGCGACGTGCTCCCGCTGGGGAGCGGCGCGCTCGCCGCCACCACCCTGCCCATCGACCGGCGGGTCGTCGCCGATCAGCTCGGCTTCGACCACGTCAGCGCGAACAGCCTCGACGCGGTGAGCGACCGCGACTTCGCCGTCGAGATCGTCGCCGCCTGCGCGCTGCTGATGACCCATCTCTCCCGCTTCGCCGAGGAGCTGGTCCTCTGGACCTCGACGGAGTTCGGCTACGCCGAGCTCCCCGACGCCTACGCCACCGGCTCGAGCCTGATGCCGCAGAAGAAGAACCCCGACGTGCTCGAGCTGATCCGGGGCCGCACCGGGCGGGTGACCGGCGCGCTGGTGTCGCTGCTCACCACCCTCAAGGGCCTGCCACTCGCGTACAACCGCGACCTCCAGGAGGACAAGGAGGCGATCTTCGACGCCGTCGACACCGCCCAGGCCGCGGTGGTGATGCTCGCCGATGTGGTCAAGGTCGTCCGCTACGACGTCGAGACGATGGCCGCCGCCGCCTCCGACCCGCTGCTCATGGCGACCGACGTCGCCGAGTGGCTGGTGGTGCGGGGCGTGCCCTTCCGCGAGGCACACCGCCTCGTCGGCCGCGCGGTCCGGGTGGCGCAGCGCGCCGGGCGCACCCTCGCCGAGCTCAGCGAGGCCGACTGGGCGTCGGTCGACCCCCGCATCGGCCCCGAGGTCGTCGAGCTCTTCGACACCGAGCGCAGCCTCCGCCGCCGCGAGGTTCCCGGTGGTCCCGGACCGCGGATGGTGTCACGACAGCTCGTCCGCGCCGCGGCGATGGTCGCGAAGACGCGCCGGCTGGTCCCTGTGCTCGCCAAGCAGACGTCGCGGGCCAAGGAGGTCGGCGCGGGGGTCCGGCGCTGACGCCCTACGGGTGCGGCGTCGACTGGGGCAGACCGAGGTCCTTCTCGACGGCGTTGGTCGCGTTGAGCTGGTCGTCCTGGTCGTTGACGAGCGTCTGGAGGAGCGGGTCGAGCTGGTCGAAGGTCGACACCTGCGAAGCCTGCACGAAGGTTCCCTGCTCGCTGCTCAGGACGGTGGCGAGCGCGGCGACGTCGTTCCGCATCGACGCGGGGAAGGGCAACGCGCGCAGCCCCGACACGTAGCTCGTGTAGACGTTGGCGGCCGTCGCCATCAGCTGCTTGTCGACGTTGAGGTCGGAGCTCGACGCCTGCCCCTTCACCGTCGCGAGCGCCTGGGTCCCCTGGTTGCGGAGCGACACGAAGCGGCGCGCGAGCGCGGTGTAGTCGGTCGGCGCCTGCGGCGCGGGCGCGGCCTTGGCCGGCGCCGACCCCGCGGGGACGACCTGGGCGGGCGCCTGGACCGGCGCCTGGACCGGCGCCTGTTGGGAGTCCGCGGGCGCCTGCGCCGGATCCGCGGGCGCCGGTGCCGCCGCACCCGACGAAGTGATCGGCGCGTACCCGGTCGAGGGCGTGGTCGAGCCGCACGCGGCGAGAACGCCTGCGAGCGTGACACCGGCGGCTGTGGTGGCGAGACGGAGGATGCTCATGAGCGACGACCTGTGATGGAGACGGGACGGAGGGGGCGGGAGATGACGGCGCGTTGCACGCCGTCACTCCCGCCGCGGTCACGTTCACGCCCGCGTCTGGGTGCGGGCGTATGCGGAGGGTCCACGCGGTCCGAGGGGGACCGCGCCGTGTCAGACGTCGCTACAGCGCGCCGAGCAGGCCTCCCACGACGTCGCCGACACCCTCGAGGATGCCGCCGTGGTGGAACTCGCCGCCGCCGCCGAAGTCACCGCCGCCGTGGCGGTGCGAGTGCGAGATCGACGTGCAGTGCACGTTGTTGTTGTTTCCCACCACGTTGCAGTTGCCGTGGATGCTCGTCTTGTTGTGCCCCGAACCGTGATGGCTCGACGCGAACGCGGTCGTGGTGGTGAGTGCAAGGCTGCCCGTGGTGGCGATGGCGAGCGCGCCGATCACGAGCGGAGACGAACGCAGACGCATTGGTCCAACCCCTTCCTGTAGCCCGCCACTGGCTGATGAATCGTCACTCACCTTACACCTCGTGTCGCACCAGTCAACCTCGTTAGCGCAGGAGTTTTGACGCGTTCAGCCGCTTTGCAGGCGTTCGCCCCCAACGAAGTTCAGCGCAAACGGACAGTGCAGAGCGAATAGATCAATTGACGCGTTAAGTGCGTTGAGCGGGACCGGCCGCCGGGCTGCGGCTCAGGGGCTCGGCCGGCGGTCGCCGTTGGGGCCATGGCCGGCAAGAACGTCCTCGAGGGTGAGGCCCGCCCCTCCCCATTCCCCCGGACCCTTCTGTGCGAGCTGGATGAGGGCGCCGTGGGCCTCGCGCGGGTGGACGAAGAACTCCTGCCACTGGGGGTTGTCGAGGTACACCGCGGTGGCGCTGAGCCCGAGCTCCTCGACCCGGCGCAGCGCGGCGCGGACGTCGGCCACCTTGAAGGTCAGGTGGTGCAGGCCGCCCCGCGGCCGGCTCGCCAGGAAGCTGTCGAGGAAGGTCGACCCCTCGAGGGGTTCGATGAGCTCGATCCTCGTCCCGTCGCTGTATCCGAGCTGCAGCGCCCGGTATCCGGCGCGGGGGTTGTCGCCGCCGGCGACGAAGCGACCGCCGAGCAGGTCGCGGTAGAGGGGGAGGAGGTCGCGGATGCGCCGCGCGCCGTGGGCGGCGTGGTCGAAGACGGCGTCGACGCCGTTCAGGAGCGGGGTGTCGTCGGTCACTCCGGGAATTCTCGGGGATCGGCGCCCGCGGGCCGCTCCACCGCCGGCGCGCCGTCGAACGGCGGGAGCAGCGCCACCGTGGCGCCGACCGGCCCGGCGCCGCTGCCGTCGCGGTTCCAGTAGCGGCTGAAGCAGCCGTCGAAGCTCCAGAGCCTGCCGTCGTGGCGCGCCAGCGGGCGCTCGCCGCGGTGGGGCGTGTGGCCGTGGATGATCCGCCGGGCGCCGAAGCGGGCGAGATGGCGCTCGAGCCGCTCGGTGTCCTCGTCGAAGGCCCTGCGGCCGACGGTGTGCCAGAAGACCTTCCAGGCTCCCCCGGGGGTCGTGAGCGCCTCGCGCGCCCGCGCGTTCACCGCCCCGACGTCGTCGCCGAGCCGCGCATAGGCGTCGTCGTCGGAGTGCTGCGCGAGGGTCCCGTCCGCGAGGAGGAGCATGAGCGGCAGCTCGCGCAACCACGTCTCGAGCGCGGGATCGTCGGCGACGGCCCGGAGGTCGGCCCAGTCTCCGCGGCGCCACAGCCACACCTCGGCGAGGGAGCGGCGGTCGCCGGCGAGCACGACCTCGGGGGTGTTGCCGAGACGCACCTCCTCGAGCACGCAGAGGAGGAGGAGGTCGTGGTTGCCGAGGATGCTGCGGCTGTTGCGGCGCTCGCGTGCCATGCGCGCCGCCGCCGCGCCTCCGGCGGCGCCGGGCGGCCCGCCCTGGAAGAAGTCGCCGAGGAACACGGTGTCGACCTCGTCCTCCGGGTACGCGGCGAGCGCACCGGCCAGCCTCTCGGCGTCGCCCTGCACGTCGCCGACCACGAGCAGCGGCCTGCCCATGCTCAGTCCGGCGGCTCCGCGTCGAGGAACCCGCCGCCGTGCAGCCGTGGCGTCCCCTCCTCGGGGGAGAAGCGCTGGCCGCACATCGGGCACTCGACGAGGCTCGCCAGCGGGTCGTCCTCCGGGGGCAGCATCACCGTCGCGCACGCCGGGCAGGTGAGCGTGGCGGGCATCGGCGCCTCCTGCTCGCGCATCTGCCGCGCGGCGGCCGCGAGGTCGATCGCGACCCCGCCGCAGACGGCGCAGACGTAGGTGGCGTGGCGGTCGTCGTGGCCGAGGTAGCGGCCGTCGCGGCCGACGATGACCGGGGCGTTGAGCACCTCGAAGCGGCCCTCCTCGCACTGGGAGGGGCACCAGAGGTCGCGCCGGGCAGCCATACCGCCATGGTGGCAGGACGGCGTCGCGGAGCGGTCAGACCCGGGCCAGGGCCAGCTCGGCGACCCGGGCGTGGTGGTGGGCGGAGTCGCCGAGGAGCACCCGGTCCACCTTGGCGCGGCGCCAGTAGAGGTGGGCGTCGTGCTCCCAGGTGAACCCGATCCCGCCGTGGACCTGGATGGAGGTCGAGGCGCAGAGCTCGACCGCCTCCGCCGAGTAGGCCTTCGCCGCGCTCGCCGCGACCGGGAGCTGGGGAAGGTCGTGGTCGGCGCACCACGCGGCGTACCAGACGAGCGAGCGCAGCTGCTCGACGGCCGCGAACATCTCGACGCACATGTGCTTGATCGCCTGGAAGCTGCCGATCGGCCGGCCGAAGGCGACCCGCTGCTTCGCGTAGTCGACCGCCATCTCGAGGCAGCGGGCGGCGGTGCCGAGGTCCTCGGCGGCGAGCGCCACCTCGGCGACGCGCCGGGCGCGCTCGACCTCCTCGGGAGCGATGTGTCCCATGGGCTTGCCCCCGGGTACCCGCACCCGGGCGAGCCCCCGGGTGGGATCCATCTGGGGCTGCCCGGCGATCTCGCAGATGTCGCGGCGGCCGACGACCAGCTCGCCGCCGCCGACGGCGAGGAAGGAGGTCGCGTCAAGGGCGCCGATCACCGGAGCGCCGTCCTCCTCGACGACGGCGATGCTCATGGTGCCGGAGGCGATCTCGCTCAACGCGGCCGACGCCGGCTCGGTGTCGAGCGAGCGGAGCAGGGACGCCACCCAGGCGGCGGCGATCAGCGGCGCGGTGGAGAGCGTGCGCCCCGCCTCCTCGGCGACGACGGCGAGGTCGAGGACCTCGAGGCCGCTGCCGCCCCGCTCCTCGTCGACGAGGACGCCGAGGAAGCCGACCGCCGCGAGCGCGTCGCCGATGTCGGGGGCCGCGGCGCCGTCGAGCATCGCCCGCATCGCCGCCGGTCCGCCGCGGGCCTCGAACCATTCCCGGGCGGTGCGCTGGAGGAGGAGCTGCTGCTCGTCGAGGGCGAAGTTCATGCCCGCGCACCGGTGGTGGCGGCCGCGGGAACGCCCTTGTCGGGACGCGGCTCGCCGGGGAGGCCGAGGACCCGCTCGCCGACGATGTTGCGGAGGATCTCGTTGGTGCCCCCGGCGATCGCCAGCCCCGGCCACATCGTCATCGAGTACTGCCAGCGGTCGTCGCCGCCGGCGTCGGCGCCGAAGGCGGCGTCGTCGCCGAGCAGGCTCATGCCGATCTCGGCCGTGAGCTGGCCCAGGGTGACGAGGGAGAGCTTGCCGACCGACGCCTCGGGCCCGGGCATCCGTCCCTGGCTCAGCGCGGTGAGCCGGCGGTACCCGGTGTAGCGCTGGGCCATCGCCAGCACGTGGGCGCGCCCGAGCTTCTCGCGCACGAGCGCCTGCTCGTCGGCGGGGAGCGACTCGAGGCGCTTCGCGGCGAAGCGGGTGAGGGTCTCGACGCTCACCCCCATGTCGGCGCCGCCGCCGCCGATCGCCAGGCGCTCGTTCATCAATGTGGTGATCGCCACCCGCCAGCCGCCGTCGACCTCGCCGAGGAGGTTCTCGGTGGGCACCCGGGCGTCGTCGAAGAAGACCTCGTTGAAGTGGGCGTCGCCGGTCATCTGGCGCAGCGGGCGCACCGTCACCCCGGGCTGCTCCATGTCGATGAGGAACATCGTGAGACCGGCGTGCTTGGGGAGCGAGGGATCGGTCCG
>DATKEY010000016.1:0-5810 GCA_035544475.1 Candidatus Dormiibacterota bacterium
GGATCGCTCGTCGCCGCCGGGTCGCTCGGCGGGGACTCGATCGTCGTCGACAGCCGTGACGGCACGATCGTCGCGGAGCTCTCCGAGCACCGGCTCGGTGTTCTCAGCATCGACTGGAGCCCGGGCGGGGGCAGGCTCGCCGCAGGCGGCCAGGACGGCCGGGTCACCCTGTGGGACCGCTCCGGGCGCACCGTCGAATCCGTCGACATGCCGGGGTGGGTGGTGCAGGTCGCCTGGTCGCCCGACGGGGCGTTCCTCGCCGCGGCCGGCGGCCGGGAGGTCGCGGTCATCCGCGCCGACGGCACCGTGGTGGCGCGCTATGGCGGTCACCCGAGCACGGTGACGTCGCTCGACTGGGAGCCCGGCACGGGCCGCCTCGCCGCCGCCTCCTACGGCGGGATCCGATGGTACGGCCCCGGCTCGGGGTCCCCGGGCCCGGTGGACGAGTACATCTGGAAGGGGTCGATCCTCGTGGTCGCGGTCTCCCCGGACGGACGCTGGCTCGCCTCCGGGAACCAGGACTCGACGTCCAAGGTCTGGGAGATCCCGACCGGCGAGGACCTGGAGATGACCGGCTACCCCGCGAAGGTCGACCGCCTCGCATGGGATCACTTCGGCCACCGGCTCGCGGTCGCCTCCAACGAGGTCGTCATGGTGTGGCGCTGCAGCGGCAGCGGTCCCGAGGGCACGCGTCCGCAGGTGCTCGAGTCGCACACCGACCGGATCGCCGACCTGACCTTCCAGCCGGCGGGTCCGCTCCTCGCGACCGTCGGACTGGACCGCATCGTCGCGGTGTGGAACCCCGCGAGGAGGCGGCGGCCGCTGCGTGCACTCGACGCCGGAGAGCCGCTGGCCCGCGTCGACTGGATCGCCGAGGACGCCCTGGTGGTGGGCACCGCCGACGGGCGGGTGCTCCGGCTCGACCTCGGCCCCGGACTGCGCGCCGCACGGCGGTGAGGGGGGCGGACGCCGACACCGTCGTCGTGGGCGCCGGCCCGCACGGCCTGGCGGCGTGCGCCTACCTGCTCTCGGACCGGCCGGGACCGGCGGACGGACTGCTCGTCGTCGATCCGCAGGGGTGGATGACGGCATGGAACCGCCGCCTGCGCAGCCTCGACGTGGGGCGGCTGCGGTCCTCCTGCGTCCATCACCCCGACCCCGAACCGTGCGCCCTGCTCACCTTCGCGCACGAGCAGGCGCGCGAGGCGGAGATGACCGGCCCGTTCAACCTGCCGTCCGCGCCGCTGTTCGACGGCTTCTGCGCGCGGCTCGTCGAGCGACTCGGGCTCGGCGACGCCGTCATCCCGCTGCGCGCCACACACGTGCGATCCGGTGGCGGCGGCGCCGCCGTCGAGCTCGAGGACGGGTCCTGGTTGCGCGCCCGCCGCGTCGTGCTCGCCACCAATCCGGCGGTGCCCCGTGTGCCCGACTGGAGCCGCGAGCTGGTCGCCACCGCGCGGCCGGGACGCATCGCCCACTCCGACGACGTTTCGGTCGATGGCGATCCTCTCGCGGGGGAGCGCGTCCTCGTCGTCGGCGGCGGGCTGACGGCAGCTCAGCTCGCGCTCGCCGCGGTGGCGCGCAGCGCACGCACGATCCTGCTGAGCCGCCGCCCGTTGCGCGAGCAGGACTTCGACGTGCGGCCGGGGTGGTTCACCTACCGGCTGGAGCGCTTCGATGCCCAGCCGCTCGTCGAGCGCCGGATCGCCATCCTGCGCACCGAGCGGCGCGGCAGCGTGCCGGCCGCGGAGCTCGCCGAGCTGCGGGCGGCCGAGGCCCACGGGTGTCTGGAGCTCCGCTGCGGCAGCACGCCGAACCGCGTGCGCTGGTCGGGCGCCCACGGGGAGGCGCTCCTCGACGGGGAGGTCGTCGAGGTCGACCGCGTCTGGCTCGCCACCGGGCACACCTTCCACGTCGCCGCGGAGCCGCTCCTCGAGGAGCTGTGCCAGACCCATCCCGCCCGCATCGTCGGCGGCCTCCCCGAGCTCACCGGGGACTGCCGCTGGCCGGGCACCGCCGTCCACCTCATGGGCGGGCTGGCGGGCCTGCAGATCGGGCCCCTCGCCCGCAACGTCGCCGGCGCCCGGATCGCGGCCGAGCGCATCGCCGCGAGCGCGGGACGGCGCGCACCGCTCCAGTACCCGGCGCCCCGGATCACCGCCACCGAGATCCCGCCCTTTCCCGGAGCGCCGCCGCGGACGCGGCCTGCGGTGGCGCTCCTCCCCCGCTGATGCCCACCGAGCCCGAGCAGCGCCGGTCCCCCGAGCCCGAGCCGGGCGCGGGGATGCGCCGCGGGGCGAAGGAGGCGTGGCCGCCGGCCGGGACCGAGTTCGTGATCAGGCGGCTCGACGCCTCCTCCGATCCCGGCGCACGCCGGGTGCGGGTGGTGATCATGCCCGGCTGCGTGTTCGACCGGCCCTGAGCCTCGGGTCACCCTGGCAGGCCAGGTCGCGTCCCGCGCCGATCAATTTAGCAACCGCGCAGTTGATACGATGTGGGGATGCCCACCCCCGTCCAGCCCACCGACGTCTGCGACGTCCGCTGCTTCCACACCGAGGACGTCTCCCGAGCGCGGTCGCTGCTCGCCGGCGAGCCGACCTACGACGGTCTCGCCAACCTCTTCGGCGCCCTCGCCGACGCGACCCGGGCCCGCATCGTCCACACCCTGCTCCGCCAGGAGCTCTGCACCTGCGACCTCGCGGCGGTCCTCGGGGTCACGGAATCGGCGGTGTCCCAGCACCTGCGCGTGCTCCGGCACCTCGGGCTGGTCCGGCACCGGCGTGCCGGGAAGCTCGTCTACTACAGCCTCGACGACTCCCATGTCGCGCAGCTCGTCCAGATCGGCCTGGCGCACCTCGGGCATCGTGCCGAAACCCTCGGCGCCCCGGTCCCCGCCTCGGCGCGCCGTGCCTCCTGAGTCCGCGGAGGTGGTCGGCGCCGCCGGCGCCCCGGCCGGCGCCCGCCACCGCGACCTCCGTGCCGCCGTCCGCCTCGAGCTCGTGACGGTCGGCTGGATGGTCGCCGAGGGCGCGGTCGCGATGGCGGCCGGCCTCGCCGCAGGGAGCGTCCTGCTCACCGCGTTCGGGATCGACAGCCTCATCGAGCTCCTCGCGGGCGGCGTCCTCCTCTGGCGCCTCGCCACCGAGGCGCGCGGAGAGCCGGTCGAGCGCGTGCAGAGGTGCGAGCGGTCCGCGCGCCGGGTCACCGCCGCCGCGCTGGTCCTCCTCTGCGGCTACGTGCTGGTGACCTCCGTGCTCGCCCTCGCCCGCGGTGCGCACCCGGCGGCGTCGACGCCCGGCCTGGTGGTGGCCTGCGCCGCCGTGCCCGCGATGACGGTGCTCGCGGTGCGCAAGCGCCGCCTCGCGAGCAGGCTGGAGAGCGCGGCGCTCCGCGCCGAGGCCGCCTGCTCGGTGACCTGCGCCTACCTCGCGGTGACGGTGATCGTCGGGCTGGTCCTGAGCGCCGCCGGATGGTGGTGGGCGGACGGCGTCGCGGCGCTCGCGCTGCTCGGATGGCTCGGACCGGAGGCGGGGGCGGCCGCGCGGGCTGCGCGCCGCGGGGAGGCAGGGTGCGGGTGCGGCTGAGCGAACCCAGCGCGTGAGCAGATAGGCGACGAAGGCGAGCGCCACGATGGCGAACGAGGGGGGGATCCCGGCGACGGCGTAGCTGAGCGTCAGCCCCGCCCACACGCACCCGAGGCTGATCGCCGCCGAGAGCCACAGCGCCGTCCACGGGCGCGCGGTGAGCTGCTGGGCGGTGGCCCCCGGCGTCGCCAGGATCCCCAGCAGCGGGAGCGCGCCGACCACCTGGGTGGCCTCGCCGACGCAGAGCCCGAGCACACCGAGGAAGACGAGCTCGACGCTGAGCACCGGGACGCCGTGGGCCCGGGCCGCCTCGCGGTCGACGGTCGCGAAGAGCAGCGGCCGGGCGACGAGCAGGAGCCCGGCGACGACCAGGGCCGCCAGGAGGACGGCGAGGCGCGCCGCGCCGGCGCCGATGCCGAGGATCGAGCCGAAGAGGACATGGACCCCGGCGGTGCCGTCGGCGGTGCTGCCGGCCGCCGTGTACAGGGACAGCGCCAGCACCCCGACGCCGAGGACCCAGGCGAAGACGCTGCCGATGACCACGTCGGCGCCGCGCCGGCCGCCGCCGTGGAGGGCGGAGAGGCCCAGCGCGACGGCGACGGTCGCGACGAAGAGGCCGAGCCGTGGGTCCCGACCGGCGGCGAGCGCGACCAGGCTGCCGGTGACGGCGACGTGGCTGAGCGCGTCTCCGGCGAAGACCTGGTTGCGGAGCACGACGAAGTGACCGACGAGCCCCGCCGCGATCGCGATCGCCGTCCCGGCGACGAACGCGGTGCGCATGAAGTCGTGGGCGAACATGCCCTGCAGGCCGATCACGCCACCCTCCAGCGGCGCCGCGATGCGGTGAGCGCGAACCGGCCCGCGCGGGTCGCGAGGTAGGCGGCGAAGGCGAGCGTGGTGACGAAGAACCCGATCGGGTAGACCGTGAAGTAGGCGACGGCCATCCCCAGCCAGGTGACCGCGAGCGCGATCGCCACGGAGAGCGCGACGCCCCGTGCGGGTCGGGCGGTGAGCAGCTGCGCGGTCGCCGCCGGGGTGACGAGAAGGGCGAAGACCAGCAGGCTGCCGGTGATCTGCGACACCTCGGCGACGGCGAGGCCGAGCAGCACGAGGAAGAGTGTCGAGAGCGCCCGCGCCGGTACGCCCCGCGCCGCGGCGACCTCTGCGTCGACGGAGGCGAGGAGCAGGCGACGGCCCACCGTCGCGAGCACTGTGAGGGTGAGCACCGCGGTGATCAGCAGCGCGGCGACGTCCTGCTCGGTCACCCCGAGCACGGTGCCGAAGAGCCGCTGGGTGATCCCGTCGAGAAGGCCGCCGTACAGGCCGACGAAGAGGAAGCCGAGCGCCATCGCCACCGCCTGCACCGCGCCGATCACCGCCGAGTCGGCCTGCCGCTTCGCGGTCGCCGCGTGCCCGAGCCGCGCGATGGCGAGCGCGGCGAGGACGCAGAACAGGACAAGGCCCGCCAGGGGAGTGACGCCGGCGAGGACCGCGCCCGCCGCCCCGGGGAAGCCCGCGACCGAGAGGGTGTGCGCGGTGAAGGTCTCGCCGCGCAGGACCACGAACCAGCCGAGGACGCCGGCGACCACGGCGACGATCGTCCCGGCGAGCAGCGCGTTGCGCATGAACGGGAACTCGAGGAGCAGGCGCAGGTCCTCGACGAGGTCGAGGGAGGGCTGCGGTTCCCCCACGCCGCTCAGCCGGCCCGTCGGGCTGCCGGCGCGTCCGGCTGGCCGACGACGACGAGCCTTCCGTCGCCGGTGCGCAGGACCTCGACCGGAACGCCGTAGAGGCGGGTCAGCGTCTGCGTGCACACCACCTGCTCGGGCGGGCCGATGAGCGCGTGTCCGGCGGCGACGTAGAGGACACGGTCGAGGTGGGGCAGGATCGGATTGACGTCGTGGGCGACGAGCAGGACGGTCACCCCCTGCTCTCTGCAGACCTGCCGCACCACGGCGGACACCGCCTGCTGGTTGGCCAGGTCGAGGCTGTCGAGGGGCTCGTCGAGGAGCAGCAGCTCGGGGTGACTCACCAGCGCCTGGGCGATGAGGATGCGCTGCTGCTCGCCACCGCTGAGCTCGCCGACGGGGCGGTCGACGTAGGACGTCGCGCCCACCAGGGCCACGACCTCGTCGACCCCCCGGTCCAGGGAGCGCGCGCGCGACGACACCAGCCGGTCGAGGACGGGGAGCGGCGTCCCCCAGCGCACCCCGTCTGCGCCGAGGC
>DATKEY010000017.1:0-6972 GCA_035544475.1 Candidatus Dormiibacterota bacterium
CGCCGGAAGCCCTCCGATGTCTCGCATCGAGCGCTCCGGCGACGACGTCTTCCTCCTCTACACGGGGGGCACGACCGGACATCCCCGCGGCGTCATGTGGCGCCACCGGGACATCATCACCACCATCGCCGCCGTCATCTACCGGCAGGCGGGGCTCGAGCCGCCGCGCGACGCCGCCGAGGTGGCGAGGCGCGCCGCGGAGCTGGTCGCCGGCGGCTCCGCGCCGGTCTTCGTTCCCGCCTCGCCCCTCATGCACGGCACCGCCCTCTACCTCGGCCAGGGCCAGTGGCTCCTTGGTGGGACCACCGTCCTGCTCGAGGGGCGGGGATTCGACGCCCACGAGTTCTGGCGCACGGTCGAGCGGCGCCAGGTCACCAGCGCGGCGATCGTCGGGGACGTGTTCGCACGCCGGATGGTGGCGGCCATCGACGAGGCGCACGCCTCGGGCCGTCCCTACGACGTCTCGAGCCTGCGGACCATCGTGAGCAGCGGTGCCGCCTGGACCGCGCCGGTGAAGCAGGCGCTCGTCGACCGCGGCACCATGGCGCTCGCCGACCAGGTGGGCGCGAGCGAGGGGGGCCCGACGATGGCCCACCTGATCCCCCCCGGGGCCCGGGTGGCGGACTGCCGCTGGACGCTCACCCCCCAGGCGCGGCTACTGCGTGAGGACGGGACGATCATCGATCCGTCCACCGGCGAGATCGGCCTCCTCGGCTTCTCGACGCCGCGGCCGCTCGGCTATCACAGGGACCCGGCGAAGTCGGCGGCCCTCCTCCGCACGGCGAGCGACGGGCAGACGTACTGCGTGCCCGGGGACTACGCAATGGTGGGTCCCGACGGCGACGCCGTCCTCCTCGGGCGCGGCTCACTCTGCATCAACACCGGCGGCGAGAAGGTGTATGTCGAGGAGGTTGAGGGCGCCATCCTCGTGCATCCGGCGGTGGTCGACGCCAACGTGGTCGGGCTCCCGGACGAGGAGTGGGGGAGCGCCATCGTCGCCGTGGTCGCGCTCCACCCCGGGGCGGAGTGCACCGAGGCGGACGTGCAGGAGTCGGTGCGGACCCTGCTCGCGGGATACAAGGTTCCCCGACGGGTGGTCTTCGTCGACGAGATCCGGCGCTCGCCGTCGGGCAAGGCGCAGTACGCGTGGGCCCGCGAGGTCGCGGCCCGTGCGGCCGCGGCGCACCACTAGGAGATGCGGCCTCCCCGGCGCTGAAGCACCCGAGCGACCCCCTGACGAAATCCCTCGGTCGTCCAGAGCCTGCTGATGTGCCGCCGCTCGGCGTCGAGCTGCGCCGGCAGCGGCGCGCCGGCGGCCGTGCCGACGAGGTCTCGGGTGGCCAGCAGCGCCTCGGGTGAGACCCCGGCGACCTCGGCGGCGAGCCGCCGGCCCGCGCCGATGGCGGCGCCGTCGTCGACGACCTCCTCGACGAGCCCGAGGGTGAGCATCTCCGCGGCGCTCAGCGGACGGTTGCGGAGCAGCAGCGACAGCGCCCGCGCCGAGCCGACGGCCCGGACGAGGTGGGAGCTGACCCCGGCGTCGGGGCAGGCCCCGATCCGCAGGTAGCCGGCGATCAGCCGCGCCGAGCGCGCGGCGACGCGGAGGTCGCAGGCGAGGGCGAGGCCCATCCCCGCGCCGACCGCGACGCCCTCGAGGGCGGCGACGGTGGGGAAGGGGAGGCGGGTGAGCTCGAGGACGGAGCGCTCGGCGGCGTCGAGCAGAGGGGTGAGCGCTCCGTCGGCTCCGGTCGCGAGGCTCTGGGTGATCACCTCGAGGTCGGCGCCGGCGGAGAAGGCGCCGTCCGCCCCGCAGAGGACGAGGCCGCGGACCCCCTCGGCGCGGGCGCGGTCGAGGGCGGCGACGAGCCCGCCGAGGAGCTCTCCGTCGAGGGCGTTGAGCTGCCGGGGACGCTGCATCGTGACCGTGGCGATGCCGTCCTCGACGCGGTATCCGACGCTTCCGTCCACCTTGACCTCGAATCTACGTTTTACGTAAGATCTCATTCTAGTCGGAGGCGCGCCCAGGGCGCAGCCCGGGCAAGGCGAGGCGGCCCACACCGCGTGGACGGAGGGGACGTGCAATGCGGCTCTCGCGCATCGAGAGGATCTTCTTCGGGGTTTTCGCCGTCCAGCTCATCTTCACCCTGGGCTTCGGCATCGCCATCTACCGGGCGCTCACCACCACCCCGACGGCGACGTCGACGGCGCGGGTCGGTGCGGCCGACCAGGGGAACGCCACCGACGACGCCGGCTCGACGAGCCAGCAGCTGCCCGCGACCGACGCCCCGGGGGCCTCGTCCTCGACCGGCACCGCGGGCGGCGCGGCCGCGGGCGCCACCGGGTCGAGCGCCGGCGCGGCACCCACCGGGACGTCCGCCTCGACGGGCGGAGCCCCCGCTCCCGCCGGGCCCGCGACCAGGTCCACCGGAACGCGCGGCGCCGCCGCCGCCGCGGTGGCGCCGTCGGTGTGCCCGTTCCCCAACGGCGTCCTCAACGTCGGCTCGATCGTCGAGCAGAGCGGCCTCATCACCACCCCCGAGGTCGCCAACGCCGCCAAGGCCTACTTCCAGGAGGCGAACCTCCACGGTGGCGTCCACGGCTGCCGGGTGACCGACACCATCCTCGACGACGCCAACAACCCGACCACGGCGCTGAACGACGCCAAGCAGCTGGTCGGCGACGACCATGTCTTCGCCATCGTGTCCATGGAGTCGAACTTCGGCCAGACCGCCGGGGTCGACAACTACTTCGCCAACCCGGGGGCGGACAACAACAACCAGGCCGTCCCGGTGATCGGCCTCGACCCGTACGAGTCCCTCGCCTACCAGCTCCCCAACGAGTTCGGGACCGATGCGCCCCTCTACGACGCCGGGGAGACGATGGCGTATGAGGCGGCGCAGTTCTACGGCAAGGGCGGCTTCACCCATCCGGGGCTCTTCGGATACGACCTCGACCAGGTGCGCGACGCCATCCACGCGTACCAGGCGGGGATGAAGCAGCTCGGCTACGACAACCTCGACGTCAAGCTGATCAACGCCAGCAACGGCGGCTACGACGCGGTGGCGAAGCAGTTCGTCGCCGACGGGGTCGACCTCATCACCTGGTTCACCGACATCGGCGGCGGGCTGCGCTTCACCCAGGCGATGGACAACGCCGGGTACAAGGGGAAGTGGGTCGAGTTCTCGATCGCCTACGACAGCCGCTACGCGAGCCAGTTCGGCAACGGCGGCCAGCAGGCGAATGGTGCCCCGGTGGTGTCGAACTACCTCCCCTTCGAGGCGAACACCCCGGCGATCCAGGCGATGAAGGCGACGGTCGAGCGCTACTTCCCGGGGACCGTGCTCAACTCGGTGATGGTCCAGGGATGGACGGGCGCCCAGGTCTTCGCGACCGAGATGAACCGCCTGGCGCTGACCCCGGACCGGACCGCCGACCAGAAGCTCCTCATCGACGCGCTGGGGGCCGAGCGGTCGCTCGACCTCGGCGGCCTCACCCCGCCGATGGACTTCTCCCTCGCCTCCGGCCGTCTCGGCGACGGGCTCCACGGGCACGTGGGGCACCGCTGCGTCCAGTACCTCGTGATCCAGAACGGTCAGTTCGAGTGGCGTGACCGTACCTGGCACTGCCCCGTCTTCTAGGGGGGAGGAGACCACGCGGTGATCGCCAGCCTCGACGCCGGCCTCTACGGCAGCACGGTGATCGACGGGGCCATCAGCGGCGCCATCTACGCCCTGCTCGCCGTCGGCATCGTCGCCGTCTACCGCACAACCCGCACCCTCAACCTCGCCCAGGGCGGCATGGCGACGATGGGCGCGTACCTCTTCATCGCCCTGCGCGAGCGCGGCGTCCCCACGGTGCTGGCGCTCCCCATCGTCGTGCTCATCGGCGCCGCGGTCGGGCTCGGCATCGGGCAGGTCATCGGCTGGCCGCTGCGCCGGGTCTCGCCGACGGTCAAGCTGGTGGCGAGCCTCGGCATCCTCCTCGTCGTCCAGAGCGTGAGCGCGATGAGCTTCGGCGTCTCCTCGCGGCCGTCACCGCCGCTGGTCTCGCGGCACATCATCGACATCGGCGGCGTCACCGTCGTCAGCGACGGGCTCGTCGTGCTCGTCATCGCGGCGGCGACCGCGCTGCTCCTCAACCGCCTCTTCGTCACCACCCGTCTGGGGCTGCAGATGCGCGCCGTGGCCGTCGATCCGATCGCCGCCGCGCTCCAGGGCATCGACGTGCGCTTCGTCACCGTCGCCAGCTGGACCCTGGGGGCCGTGCTCGCCTTCGGCGCCGGGGCGCTCCTCGGCCCGATCCTCGTCGACGTCCAGCCGTACCTGCTGACCCTGATCGCGCTGCAGGCGCTCTCCGCGACCCTGGTCGGCCGCCTCGACAGCCTCACCGGGGCGCTCGTCGGCGGGCTGATCGTCGGCGAGGTGGTGACCTTCGCGCAGTTCTGGTTCCCGGAGACGAGCGGGAACACCAGCATCGCTCTCTTCGGCTTCGTCCTCCTGCTGCTCCTCGTGCAACGGCGCGGCGCGCTCACCGGCGGCATCGCGGCGACGGTGCGGCGGTCGCTGCGCTGGACCCCACAGCTCTCCGTCGGACTGCTCGTCCTCGGTCTGATCGCGCCCGCGATCGTCGGCAAGGGCGACCTGGTGTCGGTGAGCGCCAGCCTGGTCTTCGCCATCGCCGCGCTCAGCGTGGTCATCGTCACCGGTTGGGCCGGGCAGACCTCGCTCGCCCAGGTCACCTTCATGGGGGTCGGCGCCCTCGCCTACGCCCGGCTCACCGTCGACGCGGGGATGCCGATGTACTTCGCGATCCCGATCGCCGTCCTCGCCGCGGCGGCGCTCAGCGTCGTCATCGGCCTGCCGGCGCTGCGCCTGCGCGGGATCTACCTCGCCATCGCCACCCTGGCCTTCGCCGAGGTGATCCAGGACGCGGTGATCACCAACGACCGCTTCTCGGGAAGCAACAACGGCTTCTTCGTCGCCCGCCCCGTGCTCGGGCCGCTCGACCTCACCCCCGACCGCACCCTCTACTACTTCCTGCTCGGAGTCCTCGTCACCTGCTGCCTGCTCGTCGCCCTCCTGCGGCGGAGCTCGTTCGGACGCCGGCTCGTCGCGCTCAGCGACAGCGAGGTGGGCGCGGCGGCGCGAGGGATCGACCTCACCGTCGCCAAGCTCACCGCCTTCGGGGTGAGCGCCGCGCTCGCCGGGCTCGCGGGTTGCCTCTACGTGATGGTGGTGACGAGCGTGGCGCCCGCATCCTTCAATCCGCTCCAGTCGATCTTCCTGCTCGGCGCGGTGGTGCTCCTCGGTCAGGAGTCGGTGCTGGCGGCGGTCGCCGCGGGCGTTCTCTACGCCTACGTCCCCACCTTCCTCGTCGAGCACCTCACCAACGTCTTCGGCGGCCGGGCGGCGCAGCTCCCCAACCTGATCGTGGGGGTCGGCCTGCTCGCCCTGCTGGTGGGACGCGAGTACCTGCCGGAGATCGCCGAGCGGCTGCCCAGGCTGCCGCTCGGCATCCTGACGCGAGGCGGCACAACCACGGAGACGCTCGGTGACGCGACTGCTTGATGTTCGCGACGTGCACGTCAGCTTCGGGGGCGTCGACGCCCTCGACGGGGTCAGCTGTCACCTCGACGCCGGCGAGATCGTCGGGCTCATGGGGCCCAACGGCGCCGGCAAGACGACCCTCCTCAACGTGATCAGCGGGATCGTGCGTCCGCAGCGCGGTGCGGTGCTCTTCGACGGCGTCGACATCGGCTCCGCGCCGCCGCAGGAGCGGGCGCGGCAGGGGCTGGCCCGGACGCTCCAGGGAGTCGACCTCTTCCGCCGCCTCTCGGTGCGCGAGACCCTCATGCTCACCGCGCAGCTCAGCCAGGAGCGGCCGCGTCCCGGCGCCGCCGAGCCGGCGCCCGCCGCCCACCGGGTGCGGGCCGCCGCCGAGAACCTCGGTCTCGACACCGACCTCGACCGCTTCGTCGGCGAGCTGCCCGGCGGACGTCAGCGGCTCGTCGACATCGCCGCGGCGCTCTGCCTGCGCCCGCGCTGCCTGCTCCTCGACGAGCCGGCGGCGGGGAGCGGCGCCGAGGAGTCCGCCCGGCTGGGCAGGTCGCTCCTGCGCATCCGCGAGAAGCTCGGCGTCGGCATCCTCCTGGTCGAGCACGACGTGCAGCTCGTGTTCGACGTCGCCGACTACGTCTACGTCCTCGACTTCGGCCGGCTCATCGCCGACGGGACTCCCGCGGTGGTTCGCCGCGACCCCGCCGTGGTCGCCGCCTATCTCGGACAGGAGACCGCCGCCGAAACGCCGGTGAGGGAGGTCGCGCATGCTGCGCACTGACGCTCTGCGTGTCGCCTACGGCGGCGTCACCGCGCTCCACGACTGCACCCTCGACGTCGCCCCGGGCGGCTTCGTCGCCGTCCTCGGCGCCAACGGCGCGGGCAAGACGACGCTTCTCCACACCGTCGCCCGGCTCGTCCGTCAGCGTTCCGGTCACGTCTGGCTCGACGGCCGCTGCGTGGACCGCTGGACCCCCGACCGGGTCGCCCGGGCGGGCGTCGCCCTCGTGCCCGAGGGCCGGCGGCTGTTTCCCACCATGTCGGTGCGCGAGAACCTCGAGACCGCGACGCTGCGGCTGCCCCGCGGAGAGGGCGACGCCGAGCTCGACCGGGTGCTCGACGTCTTCGACGGCCTGCGGGCGCGGGTGTCCGTCGCCGCCGGGCGGCTCAGCGGTGGCGAGCAGCAGATGCTCGCCATCGCCCGGGCGCTGATCGGACGCCCGCGGCTGCTGCTCGTCGACGAGCTCTCGATGGGGCTCGCCCCCTCGGTCATCCACCGCATCTACGAGGTGCTCAGAACGGTGAACGCCGGCGGGGTCACCGTGGTCGTCGTCGAGCAGTACGCGGAGCTCGTGCTCCGGGTCGCGCGCGAGGCGGTCATCCTCGAGCGCGGGCGGGTCGCCTTCCGGGGGACCCC
>DATKEY010000018.1:0-8401 GCA_035544475.1 Candidatus Dormiibacterota bacterium
CCGCCGCTTCTGGTCGCCGCCGGGGTCACCACGGCTCTCGGGGTGGCGGTCTTCGACGGCGGCGCGCTCCGTGCCGGGGACCCGGCCTCCCTTCCGACGCGGGTCCTCGGGGCGGCCCTCGGCGTCCTCCTGCTCGCCGCCCTCGTCGCCGTCGCCGAGGCTCCCGGCGGCGATCCGGCGCCCGTCGTCGCCGGCACGCTCGCGCTCGCCGCCCTCGCGGCGATGGCGTCCCCGGCGCTCGCGGTCGCCGCGCTGGCGGCGGGCGGCGCGGAGCGCCGGGACGGGCTCGCCCGGCTTCTGCCGCGGACGGTCGTCGGGCTCGCCCTCCTCGGCGCAGCAGCCGCGCTCCACCCGAACCTCCTCACCGGCGGCGCCACCGTCGCCGGCGCGCTGGTCGCGGCGGTCGTCCTCGGCGGCGGTGGGGCGGTCCGCCCCGGGTGGTTCCGCCGTGACGGCGCCTCGCGACCGGCCCCGCCCCTGGCGATCACCCTGTCGGGACGACCGGAGCCCCACCTCGCCCGTGCGGTGGCGGGGCCCGGATCCCATCCCCTGCCGGCGGGCGCCCCGGTGCACCGGGGGTTGAGCGGCCACTTCGTCGACCTCGCGCGGCTGCTCGAGACCCTGGAGTGGAGCGCCTTCACCGGCTACGTGCGGATCGAGGGCGCCACCGCGGGGGTGGTGGTCGTCGTCGCGGGCGAGCTCAGCGCCGCCCTCGCCGAGGGCCCGGAGCCCGCGACCGCAGACGAGGCGGTCCGGCTGCTCGCCGCCGGGGTCTCCGACGGTGAGGCGATGCTCGACGTCGTCAGCCTCGACGCCGAGACCGCGCGGGCGGTCGTCGATCTGCTCTGCGCGCCGGCGCTCTTCAGCGGCCTCGGCGCCCGCATGGTCAACCTCGACGGCGTCCTCGAGGACCTCTGCGAGCGCCGCCGGGACGGCAGCGTGGTGGTGCGTTCCCCCGCCGACACCGGCGTCATCCTCGTACGCGGCGGCGGGGTCCATGGCGCATACACCCGCAGCCTTCCCCACCTCGACGACACCGCGGCGGCGGTCGCCGCCCTCGCCCGGAGTTCCGGCGCGGAGGTCGAGGTCCGGGTCGCCGCCCCCCGCTCCGTCGAGCAGTCCGCCGCTCCCCGGGAATCGCAGTCACGGCTCCCGGAGCCCTTCTGGGATCGGTTCTGCGACGGCCGCCACGTGGCCGGACTCGACTGACCCTGTCACAGTGCCGTCTCGGCGCGCATCCGGGCGGTCGCGCCTCCCGACAATTCCCGCGTGACCTCCGCGCACGTCGACCGCTTCACCGCGGAGCACCTCCCGCCACCGGAGCAGTGGCCGGACCTGCTCCTCGACATCCCCGGGCTGCGCCGTCCGGACCGCCTGAACTGCGGCGTCGAGCTCCTCGACGCGACGATCGACCGCCTCGGCGCCGACCGCCCCTGTCTGGTCACCGACACCGGTGCCTGGACGTACGGCGAGCTGCGCGCCCACGCCGACCGCATCGCCCACGTCCTCGTCGACGACCTCGGGGTCATCCCCGGGAACCGGGTGCTGCTGCGGGGACCGAACACCCCATGGCTGGTCGCCTGCTGGTTCGCGGTGATGAAGGTGGGTGCGGTCGCGGTGAGCACGATGCCCCTGCTGCGGGCCGGAGAGCTCGCGACCGTCATCGAGCTCGCCCGCCCGGCGGTGGCGCTCTGCGACGCGCGGTTCACCGAGGAGCTCGAGGCGGCGGCGCCCCGGACGATGCGCATCTGCGCCTTCGGCGGAGCGGGCCGCCGCGACCTCGTCCAGCGCAGCTCCGCGAAGCCGGCGACCTTCACCGCGGTCGCCACCGCCGCCGGCGACATCTGCCTGATCGCCTTCACCTCGGGGACCACCGGGCGCCCCAAGGGCTGCATGCACGCGCACCGCGACGTTCTGGCCATCGCCGACACCTTCTCTCAGCACGTGGTGCGCCCCACCGCCGACGACCTCTTCGTCACCAGCCCCCCGCTCGCCTTCACGTACGGGCTGGGAGGGATGGTGGTCTTCCCGATGCGGGTCGGGGCCGCCAGCCTGCTCCTCGAGCGGGCCACCCCCGAGCTGCTCGCCGCCGCGATCGAGCGCCACCGCGCCACGATCTGCTTCACGGCGCCGACCGCCTACAAGGCGATGCTCCGGCTGCCCGCCGCCGACCTCAGCTCGCTCCGGCGCTGCGTCTCCGCGGGCGAGAACCTGCCCGGGGCGGTGTGGGAGGCCTGGCACCAGGCGACCGGTCTGCGCATCATCGACGGCATCGGCTCGACCGAGATGCTGCACATCTTCATCTCGGCCGCCGACGAGGACATCCGCCCGGGTGCCACCGGGCGCGCCGTCCCCGGATACGAGGCACGGGTGGTCGACGAGCGCGGCGTTCCCGTCCCCGACGGCATCGTCGGCCGTCTCGCGGTGCGCGGACCCACCGGCTGTCGCTACCTCGCCGACGAGCGCCAGCGCGTGTACGTCCAGGACGGCTGGAACATCACCGGCGACGCCTACATCCGCGACGCCGACGGGTACTTCTGGTTCCAGGCGCGCGCGGACGACATGATCATCTCCTCCGGCTACAACATCGCCGGACCCGAGGTGGAGGAGGCGCTGCTCCGCCATCCCGACGTCCTCGAGGCCGCCGTGGTGGGGGTCCCCGACCCCGACCGTGGGAGCATCGTCAAGGCGTACCTGGTGATGCGCGAGGGGGTGGCGCGCGACGCCGCGACCGCCGCCGAGCTCCAGGCCTTCGTGAAGCGGGTGATCGCGCCGTACAAGCACCCGCGGGCGGTCGAGTTCGTCGACGCCCTGCCGCGCACCGCCACCGGCAAGCTCCAGCGCTTCCGGCTGCGCGCCGCCGGCGACGGTCCCGAGGTCGGCAGGGCGGCCTGATCGCGCCCGGAGCCGCCGGCTCCCGGTCTGTGTGAAAGCTCCGATGTGGAGCGCCCGCCCCCCCGCCGCCGTTTCCCGGGCCATGCAAGGAATTCCTGCGGGCGTACGTCGTACAGATTGATTGGGGGTGGAGGGTGAGCACCGCCCGCGCTCGACCCCGGTGGCGATGCGACGTCGGGCGCTTCAGGGGGGATTCCGCTCGGTGGGTTACTGCCAATTCGGGCGGATACATCACACGCTGGTGGGCCGGCGTGGCTGAGCGACGCGAACCCGCGCTCGAGGCCGCCGGGCTGCACCGGCTGGCGAACCTTCCCGAGTGCCTGTCCCCGGTGCAACCCCAGCGGCTGCGCGCGGGCCTCGCCCTGGCGGTGGACGAGGTCGCACGGGGCGATCTCGTCCTCCACGAATGCGCCCCCCGGCACTTCCGGCACGCGGACGGAGCCTGGACGTTCCAGTGCCAGGTCACCGTGGGCGGACCGGACGGCGAGCGCCGGGAGGTGTGGCTCGAGGGCACGTTCCGCCCCGCCGGGACGCCGCAGGTGGCCCCGGCCGATCGGGAGGTCGCATTCGGCTCCCCGGCATGGTGCTGCGTGCTCCCCGAGCTCGGCGTGGCGCTGCGCACCGCACCGCCCGACACCTCGCTCCCCATGCTGCCGCACCTCATCGATCCCGAGCGCGCCCGGGTGCTGCTCGAGGACGCGATCCGGGCCGGTGACCCGGGCCACGCCGGCCTGCGGATCGCCGCGTGCCGGCCCCGGGTGATGCGCTACGCCAGGGGCAGCCGCTGCACCATCCGCTACGAGCTCGAGCATGCCCGAGGAGCGGCGGGAGGGGACCGGCGCGACGTCGTCGTCGCCAAGACGTACCGTGGCGACAAGGGCGCGAAGACCTTCCAGGGCATGCGTGCGCTCTGGAACTCGGAGCTGTCCCGTTCCCCGGCGGTTGCGATCGCCGAACCGCTCGCCTACCTGCCCGAGCGGCGCGTGCTCGTCCAGGGGCCCGTCGCCGAGGACCAGACGCTCAAGGAGCTCATCTGCTCGTCGCTGCGACAGGGGACGCCGGCGGCGATGTCCGCCGTGAACCAGTACGTGGCCAGGGCCGCCGAGGGACTGGCGGCGCTCCACGGCTGCGGCGTCACCCACGGAGGCACGGTCACCCTGGAGGCCGAGATCGCCGAGGTCCGGACCGTGATCGACCGCCTGGCCCGGCTCGTCCCCGACGTCCCGGGCGTGGCCGCACCACTGCTGGCCCGTGTGGTCCGGCTCGCCGCCGAGCACCCGGCCGACGCGGTCCGGCCATCGCACGGCACCTTCCGCCCGGCGCAGGTACTGCTCCATCAGGGCCGGGTCGGCTTCATCGACTTCGACGACTTCGGCCAGGCCGAGCCGGCCCTCGACGTCGCGCGCTTCCGTGCCGGGATCAGGGACTGCTGGGTGCGGACCCTGGTGGCGGAGGACGGCACCACTCCGAGCCCCGAGGCGACGGCGGCCACGATGACCGCACTGGAGTCGGTGTGCGAGTGGTTCCTGCGGCACTACGAGGCGGTGGCGCCGGTGTCGAGGGAGCGGGTTGTGCTCTGGGAGACGCTCGACCTGCTCACCGACGTGCTCCACGCCTGGACCAGGATGAGCCCGGGGCGCCTGCTCGCCGGGATGCTCACCCTCGAGGATCATCTCCGTCGCACCGGGCTCATGGCCGGCCTCGGGACACGGGCCGGCAGTGGGGGACCGGTCACCGGAACCCCGGCGCGACGGTCCACGGACCTCGCGACGAGGCGTCGAGGCGCACGGCGGCAGCGGACCTCCACACCGGTCGCCGGCGCGGGCCACACCCCGGAGACGTCCGACCTCACCGGGCTGCACGGCCTTGCGACGCTCCCCGGCTGGCTGCTCGAGGTGGCGCGGCCCGATCGCCTGCGCACCGGTCTCAGCCGGTGGGTGGAGGAGTTCGCCCGGGGCGATCTCGTGCTCCAGGAGTGCCGCCCCAAGCACTTCCGCCTGCAGGGCGCCGCCTGGACCTTCCTCTGCCGGGTGACCACCGGCAGCGCTGACGGCGGGCACCGGGAGGTGCTCCTCGAGGGCACCGTCCACCCGCCGGGGACACCGCAGCCCGCGCAGGACGCGCGGGTCGCGGCCTTCGGATCCGAGGTGTGGAGCTGCCGTCTGCCCGAGCTCGGCGTGGCGCTGCGCACCGCCCCACCCGACACCGCGCTGCCGCTGGTGCACGACCTCACCGATGCCGCGCGGGCCAGGGTCCTGCTGGAGGCCGCGATCCGGGCGGGCGCAGCGGACGGCACCGGGCCGCTCATCGCGGCCGGTCGACCTCGGGTGATGCGGTACGACCGGGGAAGCCGCTGCACGGTTCGCTACGAGCTCGAGCACGACGGAGACCGGACGCCGGGCGTGGTCGTCGCCAAGACGTACGGCGACGACAGGGGGCGGAACGCCTACCGGGCCATGCGCGCGCTGTGGAGCTCGGATCTGTCCCGCTCCTCCGTCGTCGCCATCGCCGAGCCGCTCGCCTACGCGCCCGACCTTCGACTCCTCGTCCAGGGCCCCGTCCCCGGAGACCGGACGCTGGAGGAGTTCATCGGATCGCTGCTCCCCGTGGGGAGCTGGGTGGCGGTCGACGAGCTCGACGAGTACCTGGCCAGGACGGCGGAGGGACTGGCGGCCCTGCACGGGTGCGGCGTCACCTGGGGAGAGCCGGCCACCCTGGAGGGCGAGGTGGCGGGGATCCGCGCCCTCGTCGAGCAGCTGGCCGGCCCCGTCCCCGAGCTCTCGGGGGCGGCCGCGCCGCTGCTCGCCCGGGTGCTCGACCTCGCCGCCGGGCATCCCGCCGGCCCCGCCCGGCCATCGCATGGAACGTTCCGGCCGGCGCAGGTGCTGATCCACCGGGGACGGGTCGGCTTCATCGACTTCGACAGCTTCTGCCAGGCGGAGCCGGCCCTCGACGTCGCGCGCTTCCGCGCCGGCATCAAGGACCGCGGGATGCGCGCCTACATGACGGAGGCCGGCGGCGTCGCACGGAGCCCCGAGGCGATCAGCGCCGCGCTGACGTCCCTCGGCGCGGTGTGCGACGGTTTCCTGCGTCACTACGAGGCGGTGGCGCCGGTGTCGAGGGAGCGCGTCGCGCTGTGGGAGACCCTCGACCTGCTCACCCAGGTCCTCCATGCGTGGACCCGGCCGAGCAAGTCACGGCTGACGGCCCGGATGCTGATCCTCGACGAACACGTGCGTTGCCTCGGTCTCATGGCCCCCGTCCACCCATCCGCCGCTCCGAAGCCCAGCGGTCCCCGGGCGGCGTAGGGGTGATGAAGGACAGAGGCCCACGGGAGGGGGAGATGGAAGGGTGGTTCAGGCTCGCCGGCCAGGTCGCCACGGGCGGCCAGGTCGAGCTCGTGGGGCGGAGCGCACTTCCGGCCCGGGCGGGGATGCGGCCGGGTGCCCGGCGCGGTGGCCCCCGGCTCCTGATCTACACACAGGACGGCCTCGGCCTCGGGCATCTGCGCCGGGCCAGCTCGATCGCGGAGGAGTTCCTGCGCGTGGTGCCGCGGGGGTCGGTGCTCACCATCTCCGACTCACCGCTGGGCTCACTGCTCCGCGATCTGCCCCACCACGACTACCTCAAGCTGCCCTCGATCGTGAAGGCGGGTCCGGGCGACTGGCGCCCCCACTCCCTGCCCATGACCATCGGTGAGGTGCGGGAGCTGCGCAGCCACCTCATCCTCGATGCCGCGAGCGCGTTCAGGCCCGACGTCATGCTCGTCGATCACATGCCCCACGGCGCCCTGGGCGAGCTCATCCCGACCCTCGACCGGCTGCGCACCACCCCGACCCACGTCGTCCTCGGAGTGCGCGACATCATCGACGCTCCCGAGGTGGTGCACCGGCGCTGGCGCTCCGAGGGCGCCTTCGACGCGCTCGCCGCCTACTACGACCAGGTGCTCGTCTACGGCTCCGCCGACGTCTTCGACCTCGCCACGGCGTACGGATGGCCGGCGCCACTCGCCCGCCTCGTGCGCTACTGCGGCTACGTGTGCGCGCCGAGCGCGACGCCGGTCGTGGGGCGCCCGCGGTCACTCGGCCCCGGTCCGGCGCCGTCCGTCCGGACCATCGTCGCCATGGCCGGCGGCGGCGCCGACGCCTACGCGCTGATGAGCACACTGGTCGATGCGGTGCCGGAGATCTGCCACGCGCAACCGTGCACCTTCGTCATCGTCACCGGACCCTTCATGCCGGAGCCGAGCCGCCGCGACCTGAAGCAGCGTGCCCAGGGGCTGCCGGTGCGGCTGCGGACCATGGTGGCCGATCCGCTGAAGTACGTCGCCGCGGCGGACCTCGTTGTGGCCATGGCCGGCTACAACACCACGATGGAGGTGCTGCGGCTGGGAACACCGGCGCTCCTCGTCCCCCGCCGGGGCCCGAGCAGCGAGCAGCGCATGCGGGCACGCCGCTTCGCCGAACGCGGATGGGTGTCGCAGCTCGATCCCGACGACCTCAGTCCCGGCCGCCTGGCCACCGCGGTGCTCGACGCCCTCTCCGACAGACCGCTCTCGCACCGGGTGCCGCCCCCCGACCTCGGTGGCATCAGCCGCGCGGCGGAGCAGCTCCTCGCCGGCGCCCTCGTCGCTCGCGCCTCGGTCACGACCCGGCGGTCCACGCCCGTGGCCCTCCAGCTCCTCGACGAGGCCGTCTAGGGTGGACGTCGACGCCGCGCTCAGCGGACGGCTGGGGGACCGGGGCGTGCGCAGCCTGCTGCTCGGCGAGGGCCGCCACGCGCTCCGCGAGGTGCTCGGCTCGATGCTCGGGCCCGATCGGGTGCTGGGGCCGTGCCGGCTGGTGCGGGCGCATCTCAAGCCGGCGCGAAAGCTGACCGCCTGCTACGACGTGACCGTCCACGGCGGCACGGGCGTGACGCCGGTGGCGGTGACCTGGTTCCGCGGGGGGGCGGTGCCCGGCACCGACGAGCTCGACGCCACCGAGGAGGAGCTCCGCCGGCTGGGGGTGTCCACGCCCTTCGAGCGGCTCTCGGCAACCCGCCCGTCGTGGGCGATGCTGGTGCTGGCCGCCCCCCTGGACCCGGCCTTTCCCTGGCTCGGGCACCTCTCCGACAAGCGTCGGGCCGCGAAGGCGCTGGTCGAGAGCGGCGTCCTGACCTCCGCTCCGGAGGGGGTCGAGGTGCGACCGATCCGGTACCGGCCCGGCCAGCGACACGTCCTCGAGTACCGGAGGCCCGGCGATGCGTCGCTGTTCGTGAAGCTGTACCGGCCGGGCGCCGGCGGCGCGGTGGCCGAGGCGGTCATCGCCCTCGCCGGACTGCTCGAGGCGGCGGCGGTGCCGGGTGTGCGGGCCGTCCGCCCGGTCGCGGCGCTCGGCGACGGCGACGCCCTCGTGTACCGCCGTGCGTCGGGGACGCCGCTCTCCGACCCGCTGCGAGGCGGGTCCCCGGCACCCGGCCACGTCCAGCACGTCGGGCGCCTGATGCGGGCCATCCACTCCTCGGC
>DATKEY010000019.1:0-12447 GCA_035544475.1 Candidatus Dormiibacterota bacterium
GCTCGACGACGGTGACTGCGCACGTTTTGGACGCCTCGACCAACCCCGTCCCCTTCCAGACCGTGGTCCTGTACCGCTCCAGCGACCCGAACACGCCGATCCCGATGAAGGACATGGGGGACGGGAGCTACACGGTGAGCATCACGGGTGCCGCCAACCCGATGGCCGAGCAGCTCGCCGCCGTCGACCAGACCGCCAGTCCCAACCTCCAGTCGGCCCTCCAGACGCTGGACAGCGTGACGAGCAACGCCGACTGCCGGCACCTGGGCCTGCAGTTCAAACCGGGCTCGATCCTCGCGGACGGCCAGAGCAGCACGACCGCGACGGCGACCTACTTCAACGGCTCCGCCGTCGCGCCGAGCGAGCCCGTCACCTTCACCGGTGACCCGGGCCTCAACATCACCAACCCGTCGGCCGCGACCGACCAGGGCGGGGTCGCGACCGCGCTCGTCCACGCCGGCTACTCGATCGGCAACAAGAAGGTGACCGTCACCGACTCCAACTCGCTGATCTCGTGCAGTGGCACGCTGGTGATCACCAACGGCACCCCGGGCACCCCGGGCCCCGGCCAGGTCAGCCGCTTCATCTACCGCGCGTACAGCGACGTGCTCCATCGCGTCGGTGAGGACGCCGGCGTCGAGTACTACGGCAACTTCGTCAACTTCGGCGGCTCGCGCGGCCAGGTGGCGCTCGCCTTCACCGACACGCAGGAGTACCTGACCGACGTGGTGAACGGCATGTACAAGAACATCCTCAAGCGCGCCGGCGAGAGCGACGGTGTCACCTACTGGGTCGGCCAGATCCAGAACGGCCAGACCACCGACGAGCAGCTCGCGGCCCTCTTCCTCTCCTCGGACGAGTTCTACGCCAACGCCGGCGGGGGCACCGACAGCGGGTGGATCGACGCCCTCTACCAGGCGGTCCTCGGCCGGCCCGCCGACGCCGCCGGCAAGGCCAACTGGCTCAACGCGCTCAGCAACGGCTGGACCCGCACCCAGATCGCCTACTTCTTCACCGACTCGACCGAGCAGCTGAGCCAGAAGGTCATGGGCTACTACAGCACCTTCCTGCACCGCAATCCCAACAGCCAGTCCGACGTGACCTACTGGGTCAACGCGATGCAGAACGGCGCCCACGACGAGAACGTGATGGCCTCGTTCATCGGCTCCGACGAGTACTTCAACGCCTCGTAGCCGCGAGGGGACGCGCCGCCGGCGGGCTCGATCGCGAGCCCGCCGGCCCGGCGCCCCGGGGGTGCGTCGGCCGGCGCGGACGTCGGATCGGCGGGGGACGCGCGGCGCTGACGACGGCTCACCCCTCCACCCTCTGGCGGAGGTGCTTCCGAGGCGCCGGCCATTGCAGCCCGGCCGTTGCCGTCGAGGAAGCGCCGTCTCAGGGGGGTGGCGGCCGCGCGTCCCTACTCCAGAAGACAGTCACCGGCGCCCGGTGTTGCAACCTTCGCCGGGTGGTGCCCTCAGCCGGCGTCCCCGGATGCGGACCGTCCCAGCGCGCCGCGCAGCGCCCGAGCGTGCCCCCCCTCCGCGGCCGCAAGGAGATCGAACCACGCGGCGACCTCGTCGAGGCCCTCCTCCCGGGCGACCCGGGCGTAGCGGGGGAACATCTCGGTCTGCTCGTAGGTCTCGGTGCCGAGGGCGTTGCGGAGATTCTCATCGGTGCCGCCGATCGGCGCCCCGCTCACCGGGTCCCCGATCTCCTCGAGGAGCTCGAGCAGCGCGAGCGCGTGGCCGGTCGAGCCCTCGGCGAGCTCACGGAGCACCGCCGCGGCCTCCGACCACCCCTCGATGTCGGCGCGGCGGGCGAAGTGGAGCAGGCGGCGGTTGTTCGCGGCCTCGCGGGCGAAGGCGTTGCGAAGCCCCTCCTCGGTGCGGCTGTCGCGCAGCGGGCCCACGCGTCAGTCCCGGCTCAGCTGGCGCAGGGCGGCGGCGAGGCAGGCGGGGCACGCCGGGGCGCCTCCGCCCTCGAGCGAGCACTCGGCGGTGAGGTGTCCGTCCCAGAGCCGCGCGCGGCGCGGCGACGTCGGCGCCCGGCGCGGGACGAAGCTGCCCCCGTTCTCCGCCGCCTCCGGCGTCAGCGGCTTGGCGGCGGTGCTCATCCCCCGGCGGCGACGGCGTCGAGGAACCAGTGCAGCTCGCCGTGGGTGGGGCGCACCCGCGAGGCGGGCACGGTGCCCGCGATGACCCCGGCGAGGGCGGAGCGCTTCGACTCGCCGGTGACGAGGAAGGCGACCGCGGCCGCGCCGTCGATGAGCGGAAAGGTGACCGTGATCCGGTCGAAGGGCTCGTAGGTCGCCAGCCCCCGGGTCGCCCACGCGTCGGTCACGTCGAGTGCGGGGGTGCCGGGGAAGAGCGAGGCGGTGTGCCCGTCGGTGCCGATGCCCAGGAGGACGCAGTCGAGCCGCGGGGCGCCCGCAGGGCCCGGCGGCAGCGTCGCCTCGAGGAGCGCAGAGTAGGCCGCCGCCGCGGCGTCGAGGTCGGGGCGCTCCGCCTCCATGCGGTGCACCTGTCCCGCCGGGATCGGCACGTGGTCGAGCAGGGTCTCGCGGCCGAGCCGGTAGTTGCTCTCGGGGTCGTCGGGCGGAGCCGCCCGCTCGTCGCCGATGTAGACCGACCAGCGTGACCAGTCGAGGGTGTCGCGGTAGGGCGGGGCGGCCAGGTGCTGGTAGAGCGCGCGCGGGGTACTCCCGCCGGCGAGGGCGATGGCGAACCCGGCGCCGCTCGCGGTCGCGGTCGCTGCGCGCTCCGCGACCCAGGCCGCCGCGCGCTCGGCGAGCGAGGCCGGGGTCTCGCACACCTCCACGGTCCCGGGCAGCGGCGGGGTCATCGAGACTCTCCAAGCGCGGCGGCGAGCGCCGCAGTGTACATCGGGTCCGGCCCCTGCTCCTCGAGCTCGGCGCCGACGAGCGCGACGATACCGGGCTGCTCGACCCCGACCGTCCAGGTCGCCGCGGTGGAATGCATCGCTCCCTCGACCGACACCGCGGTGGTGCGCAGGGTCTCGTCACCCGAGATCTCGATGCGGGCGCGCCGCCCGCGGTTCGAGGCGCGCAGAACGACTCGCTGGAGCTCGCCCTGGCCGCCCTCGCGGCCGTCCGGGATGCGGGTGATCGCCGGTACCAGGAAGCCGGGCCGGTCGAGCCGCGAGCGCAGCCAGCCGCTGAAGAGGAGGGCCTGGGCACTCGGCACCGTCCCCGCGAAGCGCACCTCGACGTCCTCGACCCCCTGGACGAAGCCGCGGAGCTCCGGGGTCTCGAACGCCCGGCCGGCGAGCTCGCGCCAGCCGCGGATCCTGCTCCAGGCGAGGTCCCCGATCGCTGGGGCGGGTCGCACCGCCGTGGTCGCCTGTGCCACCGCCACGAGGGTGGCGGTGGGATCGGGGTAGGCGTCGCTGTCGAGGATGACCCGCTCGCAGAGCTCGAACGTGTCCGGGCTCAGCGCCTGGGTGAGCGGGGCGGCCCCGACCACCCACAGGTGGACGGGCACGTCGGGGAGGAGGAGCGGGCCGACGACACTGCGCAGGTGGCGCGCGCTTCCGCCACCCACCTCGAGCCGCACCATCTCCATGCACACCTGACCGCCGCCGGTCGTCGAGCAGCTGATGCTGACGTCGGCATCGATCCTCGCCGGCCCGTCGGGATCGCCGACGAGGACGATCGCGCGGGTCGGATGGCTGACGGCCATCCGCTCGAGCGCCTCGCCGGCCCGCTCCCCGCTCGCGCGGTCGGCGCAGGCGACGACGAGGGTGAGGACCGAGAGGCGCATGCCGCCGCCGTCGTCGACACCGGCCTTCAGGATCGACCCGCGCATCTCGGCGAGCGCGCTGGTGACCGCGTGGAGCCCGCTGACGTGCCCGGAGCGCACCGTTCCCGGCGCGGAGCTGGACATCTTCGCTACGGCCGGCGCCAGGACCTGCCGTCGCGGGCGAGCAGGTCGTGCGCCGCCTTCGGCCCCCAGGTTCCGGCCTCGTAGTTCGGCAGCTCGTCGACCTTCGGCGGATGGGCACGCCAGCCGTCGAGGATCGCGGTGCACACCCGCCACGCCTCCTCGACCTCGTCCTCGCGGGCGAAGAGGGTCGCGTCGCCGAGCATGCAGTCGAGCAGCAGCCGCTCGTACGCCTCCGGCGACTCGGTGAGGAACGAGCTGCCGTAGAGGAAGTCCATGTTCACGCTGCGGATGCGCATCGCCTGTCCGGGTACCTTGGCGTTGAAGCGCAGGGTGATTCCCTCGTCCGGCTGGATGCGCACCACGAGCAGGTTGGGATCGATCGATCCGGTCCCGGGCGCGCCGGCGGGGACGGCGACCTGGCCCCCGAAGGGCGAGTGGGGGACGCGGCGGAACTGGATGGCGACCTCGGTGGCGCGCCGGGGCAGACGCTTGCCGGTGCGGAGATAGAAGGGCGTGCCCGCCCACCTCCAGTTGTCGATGTCGAGCTTGAGGGCGACGAAGGTCTCGCGCAGCGAGTCCGCGGGGACGCCCGGTTCCTCGCGATACCCGGGCACCTGCTCGCCGTCGATCCAGCCGGCTCCGTACTGTCCGCGCGCCGTCGACTGGAGCGCATCGTCGGGATGGATGGGGCGGATGGCGCGGAGAAGCTTCACCTTCTCGTCGCGCACCGTCTCGGGACCGAAGTTCGCCGGCGCCTCCATGCCGACGAGGGCGACGAGCTGCATGATGTGGTTCTGGACGATGTCGCGCAGCGCGCCGGACTCCTGGTAGTACCCGCCGCGTCCCTCGACGCCGATCGACTCCGCGACGGTGATCTGCACGTGGTCGATGTACTGGCGGTTCCACACCGGCTCGAAGATCCCGTTGGCGAAGCGGAAGACGTGCAGGTTCTGCACCGTCTCCTTCCCGAGGTAGTGGTCGATCCGGTAGATCTGCGACTCGTCGAAGTGGCGGTGCAGGTCGTCGTCGAGCGTGCGCGATGTCGTGAGGTCGCGGCCGAACGGCTTCTCCACGATGAGCCGGACGAAGCCGGCCGGCCCCGGCGGGCTGCTCATCCCCGCCTCGCCGAGCCCTCGGGCCACGTCGGCGATGCCGCTCGGCGGGATGCTCAGGTAGTAGACGCGGTTGCCCGCGGTGCCGCGCTCGAGGTCGACCTCGTCGAGCACGGAATGCAGCGGGGCGAGGCCGTCCGGGGCCTTGAGGTCGTAGCGCGCGTAGCGGACACCCTCGGCGAACGCGGCCCACTGCACGTCGGTGACCGGCAGCCGTCCGTACCTCTCGACCGAGTCGCGCAGCGAGGCGCGGAACGTCTCGTCGGTCCCGTCGGAGCGCGCCGCACCGACGACGGTGAAGCCGGCGGGGAGCAGCCCCTGGACGCTCAGCGCGTAGAGCGCGGGGACGAGCTTGCGCCGGGTCAGGTCGCCGCTGGCGCCGAAGATCACCAGGGCGCACGGCGCCGGGGTGCGCTCGAGGCGCAGCCCCTCGCGCAGGGGGTTGACCTGCGCCGGCGCCCTCGTGCCCAGCTCCATCAGCGTCGCTGGGCGATGAGACGGCCGTGGAGGGCGTCGACCTTCTCGGCGATCCCGTGGATGAGCTCGTCGTAGGAGTCGGCGAACTGCTTCACACCGGCCTCGAGCAGCTGCTGGGTGACGGTGTCGATCTCGATGCCGACCGCGCGAAGCCGCTCGATGACCCCGTGGGCGCCGGCGTAGTCCTCGGACACGGTGTCACCCCGGACCACGCCGTGGTCGGCGAACGCCTCGATGGTGGCGAGCGGCATGGTGTCGACGGTGTCGGGGCCGATGAGCTCCTCCGCGTAGACGACGTCGCGGTAGGCGGGGTTCTTCGAGCTCGTGCTCGCCCACAGCGGCCGCTGCACCGCCGCGCCGGCGGCGCGCAGGTTCGCGAAGCGCTCGCCGCGGAAGATCCGCTCGAAGGCCTCGTAGGCGAGCTTGGCGTTGGCGACGGCCGCGGTGCCGAGGAGCGACCGCAGCTCCGGATCGTCGCTCCGCTGCGCGAGGCGCTCGTCCAGGAGCCTGTCGACGGCGGTGTCGACGCGGCTGACGAAGAACGACGCCACCGAGCGGTTGTGGAGGCTCTGGCCTGCTGCGGCCCGGTGCTCGAGCCCCCGGATGTACGCCTCGGCGACGGTCTCGTACGCGCTGAGCGCGAAGATGAGGGTGACGTTGATGTTCAGCCCGTCGGCGATGAGCTGCTCGATGGCCGGGATGCCCGCGGGCGTCGCCGGGACCTTGATCATCAGGTTGGGTCGGTCGACCCTCCCCCAGAGGTCCCTGGCGGCGGCGATCGTCCCCTCGGTGTCGTCGGCGAGGTCGGGGGCGACCTCGAGGCTGATGAACCCGTCACCGCCTCCGGTGCGCTCGTGGATCGGGCCCAGGGCGTCGGCGGCGTTGCGGATGTCGGCGACCGCGAGCTCGACGAAGAGCTCGTCGGCGGAGGTGACGCCCGCGGCGACCAGCTCGCGCAGCTGGGCGTCGTAGTCGTCGCCCTCGGCGACCGCCTTCTGGAAGATCGTGGGGTTGCTCGTCATCCCGGTCACGTGCCGGTCGGCGATGAGGTTCCTCAGCTGATCGGTGGTCACCAGCTCGCGGCTGATGAAGTCCAGCCAGACGCTCTGGCCGTGATCGGTGAGTGCGCGGAGGGGGTTGTCACTCATGTCGGTATCGTCTCAGGTTGTCCGGTTTCTCAGCCCTTCCCGGCGAGCCGCCGGGCGGCGTCCACGATCGCCGCGGTGCCGATACCCGCGGCGTTGATGAGCTCGTCGGGGGTGCCCGACCCGGGCAGACCGCGGACCGCGAGCTGGACGACCCGCGGGGGCTCGGCCTCCTGGGCGAGGGCCTCGAGCACGGCGCTGCCGAGCCCGCCCTCGGGATGGTGGTCCTCGACCACCACGAGCCGGCCACCGGTGACGCGCGCGGCCTCACGAAGCGTCGCGGTGTCGACCGGCTTGACCGAGTAGAGGTCGATGACCCGCGCCCTCACTCCTGTCTTGTCGAGCTCCGCGGCGGCGGCGAGTGCGAGGTGGAGGGTGACCCCGGCGCCGATGAGGGCGACGGCGTCGTCGTCGTGGGAGACCACGACCTTGGAGCCGCCGGCGGCGAACGTCTCGCCGGGCGGGTAGATGGTCGGGTAGGCGCCGCGGGTGGTGCGCATGTAGACGATGCCGTCGGTGTCCGCCATCAGTCCCACGAGCTGCGCCGCCGAGTTGGGATCGCAGGGGTAGAGGACGGTGGAGCCGCGCACCGCGCGCATCATCGCGAGGTCCTCGAGGGCCATCTGCGACGGGCCGTCGGCGCCGATCTCGACGCCGGCGTGTGATCCGCTCAGCCGGATGTTCGCCTCGGAGATGCTCGCCATCCGGATGAAGTCGTAGGCGCGGGTGAAGAAGGCGGCGAAGGTGGACGCGAAGGGCACGTAGCCGCGCACGCTCATGCCCACCGCCGCGGCGATGAGCTGCTGCTCGGCGATCCACATCTCGAAGAAGCGCTCCGAGTGGTCCTTCTTGAACTCCTCGGAGTGCGTCGAGTTGCTCACCTCGGCGTCGAGCACGACGACCTCGGGTCGCGCCCCGAGAGCGCGCAGCGCGTCGCCATACGCCTTACGGGTCGCCACCTTCGCGCCGAGCGCGTAGCTCGGGAGCTCGACCTTCGCGCCGGTGCGCGTGATCGCCGGCGTTCCCGGATCGGGCGGATTGTTCGCGACCCGCAGGTCGCGGATGCCGCCGAGCTCGATGATGGCGCGCTCGGCCATCTCCGCCGGCAGCGCGCGTCCGTGCCAGCCCTCGAGGTCCTCGACCTCGTTGACCCCGGACCCCTTCTTGGTGCGGGCGAGGATCACGACGGGCCGGTCGCGCTCGGCGCGGGCGTCGGCGAGCGCCCGGTCGATCTGCTCGAGGTCGTGGCCGTCGATGACGATCGCGCGGCAGCCGAAGGACTCGACGCGCGCCCGGTAGACCTCCATGTCCCACTCGTGCTCGGTCGGGCCGCGCTGGCCGAGGCGGTTGACGTCGCAGATCGCGCAGAGGTTGTTCAGCCGGTACTCCGACGCCTTGTCGAACGCCTCCCAGATCGAGCCCTCGGCGAGCTCGCTGTCCCCGCACAGCGTCCACACGTGGTACGGGAGCCGGTCGAGGTACTTGCCGGCGAGGGCGACGCCGACCGCGATCGGAAGCCCCTGGCCGAGCGAGCCCGTGGCGACGTCGATCCAGGGGAGCACGGGGGTGGGATGGCCCTGGAGCGGCGACCCGAAGGTGCGGTAGGCCATCAGCTCCTCGTCGGTGACGACCCCGACCGCCTTGAAGAGCGCGTAGTTGAGCGGCGAGGCGTGGCCCTTCGAGAAGATGAGGTGGTCGTTGTTCGGCGATTTCGGATTCGACCAGTCGTAGCGCAGGTGGCGGGCGGCGAGCACGGCGATGAGATCCGACGCCGACATGCTCGAGGTCGGATGCCCCGACCCCGCCCTGGTGCTGGCGCGGATGCCGTCGACCCGCAGCTGCTTTCCGAGCTCGCCGACGAGGGCGAGGTCCGACGTGGCCGTGACCTGCTCCGAGGTCCTCCCGGTGACCGACATCTCCGTCCTCCGCGATCGTCCGCCGCCAGGACGGCCCGCGGCGTCCGGCGTCCACATGTCGCCGGCTCATGATGGGGGCAGTGGCCACTTCCATGCACGCGCCGGGGCGGTGGTCGTGAGGGTGGCCCTGAGCCGGGCCCGGCGGGGGAGGGGCCCCCACCCGCCGGGGGGACCGGCCTCCCCTCCGGCGGCGTCCGAACAGCCGTGCGGATGACATGAGGTGCACTGGTCAGCGGCCGCGCCACCTGACACACTACGTTCGCCACGTTCGGCGAGGCGGTGGGGGTCGGCGGCGTGATGGCGGGGGGCGGGCGATGATGCTCGAGGCCCGGCGGGGGGCGTGCGGATGAGCTTCCTCCAGACGATGGTGAGCGGGCTCCGGGCGGTCAAGGGCAACCGGATGCGGTCGCTGCTGACCTCGCTCGGCATCCTCATCGGCGTCGGCGCCCTGATCGTCACCGTCGGCATCGGCACCGGGACGAGGACCAACATCGGCAAGGGCATCACCCGGCTGGGGACGAACCTCATCACCGTCACCCCGGGCACGGTGGTCGTCAACGGGATCAGCCAGGGGCTCGGCGCGCGGACCACGCTCACGATGGACGACGTCCAGGCGCTCTCCGACCCGGCGGTGGCGCCCGACATCCTCGCCGTCGCCCCGCTGATCACCCACAGCAACGTGATCATGAAGGCGGGGTCGCACACCTGGATGACGGCGGTGGTCGGGTCGACCTCCTCGGTCCTCGCGGCGTATGCGCGGTACATCAGCGAGGGCTCGATGTTCACGGACGCAGACGTCCGAAACTCCGCCCACGTCGCGGTCATCGGCCAGACCACGGCGGACAGCCTCTTCCCCGACGGCAACGCTCTCGACAACACCATCGTCATCAACCACGCGCCGTTCCGGGTGGTCGGGTTGCTCACCGTCGTGGGCGCGACCGGCGGGTTCAATCCCGACGACTTCGCCCTGGTGCCGGTGACGACCGCCCAGGAGACGTTCACCGCCCCGGCGTCGATCGTCCCCCAGGCTCCCGGCGCCGCGGCGCCGGTCACGGTGGGTGCGGCGACGGCGGGGAACAACAACGTGCTGACCAGCGTGCAGCGCATCACGATCAGCGCCACCAGCCGCGACACCATCGAGGCGGCGCGTCAGGAGGTGGAGAACCTCCTCCTGCAGACGCACCACATCACCGATCCGTCCCAGGCGGACTTCAAGATCTCGACCCAGCAGCAGATCCTCGACACGCTGGACGCGACGAGCGCGGCGCTCACCCTGCTCCTCGCCGGCGTCGCCGGCGTCGCCCTCCTCGTCGGCGGCATCGGCGTGATGAACATCATGCTCGTGTCGGTCACCGAGCGCGTCGCCGAGATCGGTCTGCGCAAGGCGGTGGGCGCGAGGCGCGTGGACATCCTGCGCCAGTTCCTCATCGAGTCGGCGACCCTCAGCGCGGGGGGCGGCCTCCTGGGAGTCGTCCTCGGCGGCACGGCGACCGTCATGCTCCCGCGCTTCACGAGCATGTCGATCGTGTTCGTCCCGGGGGTCGCGGTCATCGGGGTGATGATCTCCGCCGCCATCGGGGTGGCCTTCGGCGTGTTCCCCGCCGTCCGCGCGGCACGCCTGGCGCCGATCGAGGCCCTGCGCGCGGCCTGAGGGACGGGCCGGCCGCTAGCCTGTCGGCCCGAGGACCGCGGCGACGGCGCACCGGGCGGCGGCGCCGGTGACCGGCGCGGCCACCTCCCGCAGCCGGCGCACACCGGGCTGGACCAGGGTCTCGAGGCGGCCCCAGCCGCCGTCGTCGCGGCCGGCCGCGACGACCAGGCGCTCGGGCGCCTCGACCTGGTCGTGCACCCCCTGGCAGACCAGGACCGCTCCCCCGACCGCGGCGGCGGCCTCGCGCCAGGGGTCGAGCTGGGCGCTCACCGACGCGTAGCCGGCCGCGGCGAGGCTCTCCCACGCGTACACGGTGTGGACGTGCGCCTCGACGTGCCCGACCCGCCCGTCCAGCACCTCGACCCCCGCGGGGGCTCCGTCGTGGGCTCGGAGGCGGAGGCGGGCGTCGCCGTCGAGCACCACCACGGGCGGCCTGACCAGCCCGGTCGACGGTCCGGCCCCGACCACGACCACCTCGCGGGCGCGCGGCATCCAGAAGGAGGCGGCCTGGCGCGCCCGCTCGGCACCCGGCCCGGAGACGACGACGGCAAGGGTCCCGGAGCCGGTGACGCAGGTCCAGGACTCCGTGGCGCGCCCCGCGGGAACCGAGCTCCACTTCAGCCCACGCTCGGCGAGCGCACCCTTGACCGCCATCGCCTCGCGGTGGAGGGCGCACGCGACCAGGCCGATCAGCCAGGGTCGGGTGGCCAGGTCCTGGGTCTCGGGCACGTCGGGTCTCCGGTGCGGGTGGACCGGTGGATTGTGCCCGCTCGGCCCCGGCGCGCGGCCTCCAGCGGGGGGCGGGGCCCGGTCGGGGGGGTGTAGACTCCGCTCCCACCGCGCAGGTGGCGGCGCGCGCCCATAGCTCAGCCCGGATAGAGCAGCGGACTACGGATCCGTGCGCGGGGGTTCAAATCCTCCTGGGCGCGCCACACTTTTTCGCCGCCGGCGGCTGCCACAATCCGGGCCATGCCCACCTCGGTCGACTTCCTGATCCTCTGTGACGCGGCGCAGGTGTCGCCGGACAGCAAGCTCCACCTCCTCGGCGGGGCCTGGACCCATCACCAGCGCCAGGTCCCCCAGAACCCGCCACCCGGTGGCCCGCCGCCGATCTCCCAGTTCGCCATCGCCGCCGGCTTCCTGGTCGACTGGAACGAGACCGACCGGCCGCTGGTGGTGCGCATCAGCGTCGAGGACGACGACAACCGTCCGCTCGCGGAGGTCGCGGGTGAGCTGGTCGTGGGCCGCCACCCCCAGGCGATCCGGGGCACCGATCAGCGCGCTCTCTTCGCGGTGCCGGTGACGATGGCCTTCGAGCGCAGCGGTCCCCACCACGTCCGCGCGCGCATCGACGGTCGCAACGTCGACAAGGTCACCCACTTCACGGTGGTCGATGTGGCGATCCCGTCGCGGTAGCGGCGATCCTCACGTCCGGTCGGTTTCACCCGTACCGGGCAAGGAACATGGCGCCTCCACCGTTTCTATCCCATGGAGGGCTCCCACACCCCCGGCCCACGGCGTGATACGAGCGCAACACGGCGTTCGAGCGGCTGGGTGTAGGCTCCGAAGATGAGCGAGACTCCGTCGACCGAGGCGACCCGCTTCGACTCCCTGCGCCGTCCGCTGGCCCTCTGCCTCAGCGGTGGCGGCGCTCGCGGAGCTGCCCAGGCGGGCGCGGTCATCGAGCTCGTCGCCGCCGGACTGCGTCCCGACCTGATCGTCGGGACGTCGATCGGCGCCTGGAACGGCGCCTGGATCGCGGCGCACCCCGAGGTCGAGAACGCCCGCGCTCTGCAGTACTGGTGGACGGATGCCGAGGTGCGACGGGTGATGCGCGGCATGCTCCTCGGCTACGCCGGAGCGATCGCCTGGCGGCGCAGCGCGGCGCTCTCCGCGAACCGGGTCGAGCACCTGCTCCACCGCGCCCTCGGACGGGTCACCTTCGACGAGCTCCAGATCCCCCTCGCCGTCGGCGCCACCGACCTTCTCAGCGGCGACCTGGTCTACTTCGATCAGGGTCCGGTCGCCGAGGCGGTGCGCGCCTCCTCGGCGATCCCCACGGTCCTGCCGCCCGTCGCGCTCGACGACCGGCTGTTCCTCGACGGCGGAGTTATCGACAACTTCGGAGTCAACGAGGCGGTGCGCCGCGGGGCGCGGACCATCATCCTCGTCGACGCCAGCACCTCGGAGCTGACCCGGGTCCCCATCGGGCTCGGCGCCATCGTCGACCGCGCCACCCTCGTC
>DATKEY010000020.1:0-9162 GCA_035544475.1 Candidatus Dormiibacterota bacterium
GCGCGGTCTGCGACGGCCCCTTCTACCGGGGTGCCGACGAGCTCATGGTGATCGGCGGCGGCAACTCCGCCCTCGAGGAGGGGGTCTTCCTCAGCAAGTATGCCGAGCGGGTCCACATCGTCCAGCGCGCCCCCGCGCTGAGCGCGTCGCGGGTTCTCGTCGACCGGGTCAGCGAGGACCCCCGGTTCATCCTCCACCTCAACTCGGAGGTGAAGGAGCTCCACGGGAAGAACCGGCTCAAGGAGGTGGTCATTCGCGACCGCTCCACCGGCACGGAGGAGGCGCTCCACCCCGCCGCGGCCTTCGTCTTCATCGGGCTCGACCCCAACACCGCGTTCCTGCGCGGTACCGTCGACCTCGACCAGCGCGGCTTCATTCGGACCGATGGGCGCTTTCGCACCAGCCGTGGCGGGATCTTCGCCGCGGGCGACGCACGCCGCGGCTCCACGAAGCAGCTCGGCGCGGCGGTCGGCGACGGCATCGCCGCGCTCATCGCGATCCGCGAGTACCTCCAGGAGCACCACCACCTGATGGTCCCGGAGCCCGAGATCGTCGAGGCCCTCTAGCCGCCCTGGATCTCCAGTCCGAAGACGCGGTCGGCGTTGCCATGGAGGAAGAGCTCGCTGGTCGCGGCGTCGAGACCGAGGGCGTCGAGGCCGCTGAGGCATTCGCCCGCGGGCCAGGCGGGATGGTTCGAGCCGAAGAGCACCTTGCGGCGGCCGTGCCCGCGCATGTACTCGACGAGCTCGGCGGGGTACCGGGTCGCGCGGTAGGCGGAGGTGTCGATGTGCACCCCGGGGTACTTGGTCGCGAGCGAGATGATCTCCGCCGTCCAGGGATAGCCGACGTGGCCGCCGACGATCACCAGCTCCGGGAAGTCGAGCGCGACGCGGTCGAGGTAGGGGATGGGGCGTCCGGGCTCGGAGGGGCAGAGCGGGCCGGTGTGGCCGACCTGGGTGCAGAAGGGGATGCCGAGCTCGACGCACTCGGTGTAGAGCGGGTAGTAGCGCCGGTCGTCGGGAGGCAGGTCCCAGAGCCAGGGCACCACCCGCAGCGCCTTGAACCCGAGGTCGCGCACGCAGCGGCGGAGCTCGCGCACCGCCTCGACGGGTCGGGAGAGGTCGACCGAGGCGACGCCGACGAAGCGATGCGGCCAGCGTTCGACGAGCGCGGCGACCTCGTCGTTGGTGATCAGCGGGCCGGCGGGACCCCACCACGCGCAGAGCATCCCGACGTCGACGCCGGCGGCGTCCATGCACCCCACCGTCCACTCCGGGGAGGGATCGTCCTCCGGGAGCGCGCCCTTCGACCACCGCCGCAGCGAGTCGAACATCCGGTGGCGGAGGAACCCGGGGCTCGGGTGCTGCATCCAGGCGTCGACGATGCGCGTGCTCATCCGAGCGCCGTCCGCCGCGGGTAGACGTCCTCGGGATCGGTGAGGACGTTGACGAGCGCCGGCACCCCCGCGGCGAGGGCCCGGTCGATCGCCGGCCCGATGTCGGCGCTCTCGCCGACCAGCTCGCCGTGGCCGCCGAGGGCGCGGACGACCTCGTCGTAGCGGGTGTTCGGCGCGAGCTCGGCGGCGACGTGGTATCCGAACCACTGCTCCATCGCCGACTTCTCCAGGCCCCAGCAGCTGTTGTTGCCGACGATGACGACAACCGGGAGCTTGAAGCGCACCAGGGTGTCGAGGTCCATCAGCGAGAACCCGGCGGCGCCGTCGCCGAGCAGGAGCACCACCTGGCGGTCGGGGTGGGCGAGCCGCGCCGCGATCGCGTAGCCGGGGCCGGTGCCGAGGCAGCCGTACGGGCCGGGGTCGAGGAAGCAGCCCGGCCGGTAGGTGTCGAGGAGCCTCCCGGCGTAGGAGACGAAGTCGCCGCCGTCGCCGATGACCACCGCGTCGCGGTCGAGGCGGCGGCGCAGCTCGCCGTAGATGCGCCCGGGACGGATCGGCGACGTCTCGGCCTCGAGCTCCGCGGTCTCGCTGGCCCGAAGTGCGCTCTCCTCGTCGCGGAGCCGGGCGAGCCACCGCCCGTGGTCGGGGCGCGTCCCCTGGCGCTCGGCGGAGGCGACCACCGCGTCGAGGATGGCGCCGAGGTCGCCGCTCGCCGACGCCGCGAGCGCGACATGGCGGGCCACCTGCTCGGGGCTGTCACAGAGGTGGACGACGGCGGCGCGGCCCAGCTCGCCGTAGCGCAGCCGGAAGTCGAGGGGGACTCCGAGCGCCACCACGACGTCGGCGTTGCCGATGGCATGCCCCCGGCAGCGGGCGAAGGCGTGCGGATGGTCGGCGGGGATCGTGCCCCGGGCGAGCCCGCTGGTGAACACCGGCAGTCCGAGCGCCTCGGCGCAGCGCACCAGCGCCGCCTCACCCCCGTCCCAGTAGAGGTCGGAGCCGGCGAGCAGGACCGGGCGCTCGGCCTCGACGAGCAGCCGGGCCACCCGCGCGACGGAGTCGGGATCGGGCTCGGGCCGCACCACCGGTGTCACCTCGGGCACCGCAGGATCGGTGGTCGAGAGGAGCACGTCGAGGGGGATGTCGATGTAGGCGGGGCCGCGGTGGGGGGTGAGCGCCGCCGCCGCGGCGGCCTCGACCTCCGCGGCGATCGTGTCCGTCGTCAGCGCGGTGGCGGCCCGGCGGGTGATGCTCGCGACCAGGGGCAGGTGGTCCAGCTCCTGGAGCGACCCGCTCCCCCAGCGCGCCGCCGGGGCGCGGCCGCCGACCACGAGCATCGGTGAGCCGGCGAGGTGGGCGCCGGCCATCGCGCTCATCCCGTTCGTCACACCCGGGCCGGCGGTGAGCATGGCGACGCCGAGCCGGCGGGTGAGCTTCGACCAGCCCTCGGCGGCGAAGCTCGCGGTCTGCTCGTGGCGGGTGTCGACCATGCGCATGCCGCGGTCGCGCAGCCCGTCGTAGACGGGGAAGAGGTGCCCGCCGGAGAGCGTGAACACCGTGTCGACCCCGCGCCGGCGCAGCACCTCGGCGGCGACGTGCCCCCCGTGTCCCTCCATCTCGTCTCCCGTTCTCGGCCCCGTTGGATGCGGGGCGCAGTATGCGAATCTCGCCGTCGCGCCGGCTCTCCCGGGGCCTTTTCTCCGCTCCTGGATATGGCGTATAATGTGTGTGTCGTTATCACTATTCACACCCTGCCAACGGCGGGGGTCGAAGGCCGGGGGAGGGCCATGCTGAGCGACGCAGTCCGGGAGATGGTGCGGGCGGCGCGGGCCGACGAGTGCGCGCGAGCCCGCCGTCTCGAGGCACGCGCGGACCTCGGACGTGCCGAGGGGTACGCCGCCGAGGTCGAGGAGATCGTTGCGCTCGAGCGCTCGACGGTGCCCGCCACGCTGCTGACCGAGATCCGTCGCTTCATCCGCCGGCACAGCCGCCGGATGGCGCGCAGCCTCGGGGCCGAGCCGGCCCCGTCGCGGGTGCTCGACGCACTCTTCGACGTGCAGGAACGTATCCAGGCGCGGATGTCCGCGGCGATGGAAAGGGCCGCCTGAGCACACCCGTTTCGCGGCCCCGGATCACGGGTACACACCGGTCGCCACCACCGCGCGGTGACAGAAACCCACGACCCGGAGATCCCTGAGAACCATGTACCTGACGCTGTCGCGTCGCGCCCCGCTGCGCTGGGGCGGCGCCTTCCGCTACACCCCGTTCCCTTCCTACGCCGGCTATGCGCCGTCGGCGGGCCTGCCTCTCGACATCCGGCAGACCGACGACGCCTACGTCATCGAGGCCTCGGTCCCCGGCTTCTCGCCGGAGCAGGTCCAGGTCACCGTTGACCAGAACTGGCTGGTGATCCACGCCGATCGCAACCAGGAGTCGGAGACCACCGAGGGCGGCTACGTCCGCCGCGAGCGCCGCAGCGCCTCGGTCCACCGCCGCCTGGCGCTTCCCGAGGAGGTCGACGTCGACCGCATCTCGGCGAGCTTCTCCAACGGCGAGCTGGCGATCACCGTGCCGCGGAGCGCGCGCCCCGAGCCGCGCCGGGTGCCGGTCGTCGGCGAGTCCGGCTCCGCGCCCGCCTCGGGCGAGGCCACCGCGACCGAGGGAGAGACCGCGGCCGCCTGACGGCCGGGATGGGCGGGGCGGCCCGTGCGCCGCTCCCGCCCGGCTCCTCCCGAGGCGGCCTGTGGGAACCCGCAGGCCGTCTCGCGCGTCGGGGTGACGACCGACAGCCGATGGGGGGATCACGTCATGCCCGGCCGCACCGTCCGCATCCTGCTCCTGGCGCCCTGTGCGCTCCTCGCCGCCGCCTGCAGCGGCTCCGCCTCGCAGAGCTCCGGAGGGTCGGGATCGGTCGCCTACTCGTCGCTGGCCCAGGGGGCGCAGCAGGCCCCGGCCGCCAACAATGCCGCCCCGATCCCCGCGGCGGGACTCCCGGGAGCGGCCCCCGGCCTTCCCGCTGCGGTCTCCGGCTCCGACGCCGCCGGCCACGGCGCGACCGGCGCCACCACCTCGGGGGCGATCCCGTCCGACCTCGGTCTCGCGCAGGGGCGGGTGGAGCGCAGTGTCAACGCCCACTTCACCGTCCCCCATGACGGCTTCCTCAGCGCCTTCGACGAGGTGGTCGGCCGGGCCACCGCGCTCGGCGGCTACGTCGTCGACTCCACGACGACCCCGGACTCCACCGGGCGGATCTCCTCTGGAGCGCTCACCGTGAAGGTGCCGAGCGCGCACCTCGGCGACCTCCTCACCGGCCTCCCCGCGGCCGAGTTCACCGTCTCCTCGCTGAACTACGGGAGCGTGGACCACACCGCCGAGACCGTCGACCTCGGGGCGCGACTGGCGGCGTCGATCGCCCACCGCACCGCGCTCGAGCGGCTGCGCGACCGGACCGGCTCGGTCGCGGAGATCGCGTCACTCGAGCAGCAGATCGCCCAGGTGCAGCTCGAGGTCGACCAGGAGCAGGGCGCGCTCAATGCGGTCAACGCCCGGGTCGACCTCGCGACAGCGAGCATCGCCCTCACCGAGAAGGACGCGAAGCCGGCGGCGCCCCCGGCCGCCCACTCCGACCCCGCTCTCGTCCGCGCACTGCGCGCCGGCTGGGACAACGCCGTGCAGCTGACCGCCGGGGCGGTGCTCGTTCTCGTCACCGCCCTGCCGGTCGCGGTCGTCGTCCTCGCCGCCTGGCTCGGACGGAGGCGCCTGCGACGGCTGATCGGTGTTCGCCCGCCTTCGGCTTGACACGAGCGGCCCGCCGCACACACCATGCTCCGGAGTGGAGGTGGGGCGGGCTGCCCCAGGCAAGGCCCGGAGCGTGGTCCGGGCCGCGGCAGTCCGATCCCCGCGGAGGCGGCGAGAATGCCATCCAGGGACGACAGCTCCGCCTGTGTTGCTGTCGCGGACCTGCTGAAACTGTCCGCGGCGTCCCGTCGGGTCGTGGGCCTGCTCGATGCGTCGGCGCTCGCGAGCAAGGCGGCGCGTGAGCTCGGCGGGCTGGTGGGCACCGACTGCACGGCGCTCGGCGTGCGCGAGTCGCAGAACCTGATCGTGACCCGCGGCGGTTGGCGCATCCGCAACGACGGCGTGCGGAACGGGCTGAGGATCCCGATGGGCGACGGAGTCGGCGGGCGCGTGCTCGGCTCGGGCCGGCCGCTGTCCGTCGCCGACTATCCCGCCGAGGCGTCGATCTCCGAGCGGCTCGTCGAGTCGATGCGCAACGAGGGCATCCGCGGGATGCTCGGGGTGCCGATCACATTTCGTGGACGGGTGATCGGAGTTCTGTATGCCGCCAACCGTTCGGCGGGAGAGGTCGGCGATCGCGCGCGATCGCTCGCTCTGGAGTTCGCCGCGTCGCTCGGCCCCGCGCTCGGTGCGGCGATGCATGCCCGGCGCGCGGCGCGGCTCAGCGCCCTCGAGGAGCGGCAGCGCATCTCCCGCGACCTGCACGACAACCTGAGCCCGCTTCTCTTCGGCATCGGTACCGCGGTGCGGCGCACCAGCGAGGCGCTCCCCAACTCCTCCGAGGACCTGCTCTCCGAGCTGCGCTGCATCGAGGCGCGCGCGGCCCAGGCGGCATCGTCGCTGCGCGACATCCTCCGCGCCCTGGCCCCGACGAACAGCGAGGAGGGGCTGCCGGCGGTGATCCGCATGGACGTGAGCAGCTTCGCCACATACACCGGCCTCGCGGCCGACCTCGCGGTGATCGGAGAGCCGTACGACCTCAGCGGCGAGCAGGAGTCCGTGCTCCTCGCCGTCGTCCGCGAGGGCCTGCACAACGTCGCCAAGCACGCCCAGGCGTCGTCGGTCGTCGTCACCCTGCACTACGGGCTCGACACCGCCGACGTCGTCATCCAGGACGACGGCACCGGGCTGCCCGAGGGGTTCGCGGTCGCCGACGTCCCCCGCGACGGCACCCACTACGGGCTCGCGTCGCTCACCCAGCGGCTCGCCCGGCTCGGTGGCGAGCTCGACCTGAGCCGCAACGAGGACGGGGGCATGACCCTCCACGCGAGCCTCCCCACCGGGGCCTGACCAGCGGCCTCGCCCCTTCGCCCAAAGCCCGACTCACAACGGGGGATTCCCAGCCCACCGTCGCGGCGGTGAATGTTCTGGGCCATGAGACGCCGCCCGGGTTCCGCCGTGCCGGTGGACGCGGAGGACCTGGTCCGGCTCTCCCGAGCCTCCCGCCGGATCACCGGCCTGCTCGACGCCCCGACACTGGCCCGGCGCGCCGCCCGCGAGTTCGGTGAGCTGGTCGGGACCGACGCCTCGGGCGTCGGCATCCGCGAGGCGCCGGACGTGCTCGTCACCCGTGGTGCCTGGGGGGTCCGCACCGGGCTCGCCGGCGACGGGACGCGGATCGCCATGGGGGCGGGCTCGGAGCGGCTGATCGAGCGGCTCGTCCGCCAGGAGGGCGTCCACGGCATGCTCGGCGTGCCGATCACCGACCGCGGCGAGGTGATCGGAGTCCTCTACGGGATGAACCGCAACCCCGGCCACGTCGGCGACCGCGCCCGCGCCCTCGCGCTCGAGTTCTCCGCCCTCCTCGGGCCGGCGCTGGGAGCGGCGATCCAGACCGGCCGCGCCGCCCGGAGCAGCGCCCTCGCCGAGCGGGCACGGATCTCACGTGACCTCTGCGAGAGCCTCGGTCCATGGCTGCTCGACATCAGCGAGGCCGCCCGGCGGGCGAGCGAGAGCGCGCCGACCGCCGACGACGCCGTCCTCGCCGACCTCCGCAGCATCCAGACCCAGGCGGCCGAGGCGGCCTCCCTCCTCACCGAGGCGCTCCGCGCCCTCGAGCCGGCCGAACGGCTGCCCGCCGCGATCGGGGTCGACGTCGACGGCATGACCGGCCTCGCGGGGATCGCCGCCGACTTCGCCGTCCTCGGAGAGCCCTTCGACCTCACCGTCGAGCACGAGGCGGTGCTCCTCGCCGTGGTGCGGGTCGGGCTCGACGTCGTGGCCTCCCGGGCCCAGGCCACCTGCGTCCTCGTCACCCTCCGCTACGAGCCCCGGCGGGTCGGAGTCCTCGTCGAGGACGACGGTCCCGAGCGACCCGACGGCGAGCGGGAGGCCTCGCTCGGCCCGCTGCGCCAGGCGCTCGAGCGGCTCGACGGCGAGCTCGTCGTAGCATCGGGCGGCAGCGGTGGGACGGTGCTCAGTGGCAGCGTCCCCATCCGCGACGAAGGAGAGGCGGCGGTATGCACGACGGCGGCACCACCTCGCTGACCACCCCCGGCGACACCACGGTCGCGGAGGCCGCGACCCGCACCGCGCTGCGCACCTGCCCTCTCTGTGAGGCGACGTGTGGGCTCGAGGTGACCATCCGCGACGGCTCCGTCGTGTCGGTGCGCGGTGACCGCGAGGACGTCTTCAGCCGCGGCTACATCTGCCCGAAGGCGGTGGGCGTCGCGGCGCTGCAGAACGACCCCGACCGGGTGCGCACCCCGCTCGTGCGCCGCGACGGCCGCCTCGAGCCGGCGACCTGGGCGGAGGCGTACGCGGAGGTCGAGCGGCTGCTCGGCGGTGTGATCGCTGCCCACGGCCGTCAGGCGCTCGCGGTCTACGCGGGCAACCCCAATGCTCACGGGATCGCCGGCGCCTTCTACCTCTCGCACATGATCCGCGCCGCCGGCACCAGGAACATCTTCTCGGCGAGCACCCTCGACCAGATGCCCAAGCACGTGAGCAGCGGGCTGATGTTCGGCGCGCCGCTGAGCATCCCCGTCCCCGACGTCGACCGCACCGACCATCTGATGATCCTCGGGGCGAACCCGCTCGAGTCGAACGGCAGCCTGATGACCGCGCCCGACATGCGCGGGCGGCTGCGCCGGCTCCGCGAGCGGGGCGGCCGGCTGGTCGTCGTCGACCCGCGGCGGAGCCGCACCGCCGAGGAGGCGGACGAGCACGTGCCGATCCGCCCCGGCACCGACGCCCATCTGCTCGCGGCGATGGCGTGGACACTCTTCGACGAGGGGCTCGTCGCGCTCGGGCGGCTGGAACCCCACGTCGGCGGCGTCGACCCGCTGCGCGACGCCGTCGCCCCCTTCACCCCGGAGGCGGTGGCGCCGGTCTGCAGGATCGAGGCCGCGACCGTTCGCCGGCTCGCCCGCGAGCTCGCGGCGGCGCCGCGAGCCGCCGTGTACGGGCGCATCGGCACGTGCACCCAGGAGTTCGGAACCCTGGCGAGCTGGCTCGTCGACGTGCTCAACGCGCTCACCGGCAACCTCGACCGCGAGGGCGGGGCGATGTTCCCGACCGCGGCCGTGGGCGCGCGGAACACCCTCGGCACCCCCGGGCGCGGCCGCGGCTTCTCGACGGGGCGCTGGCACAGCAGGGTCCGCGAGCTCCCCGAGGTGCTCGGTGAGCTCCCCGCCGCGTGCCTCGCCGAGGAGATCGACACCCCCGGCGAGGGCCGGGTGCGCGCCCTGATCACCTGCGCCGGCAACCCGGTGCTCAGCTCACCGAACGCCGGCCGCCTCGAGCAGGCCCTCGCCGGCCTCGAGGCGATGGTCAGCGTCGACATCTACGTGAACGAGACCACCCGGCACGCGGACGTCATCCTTCCCGCGCCGCCGCCGCTCTCCCGCTCTCACTACGACGTGCTCCTGCTCCAGCTCGCGGTCCGCAACATCGCCCACTACTCGCCGCCGGTGCTGCCGCTCGAGGCCGGCTCCCCCGACGAGTGGGAGATCCTGCTGCGGCTCGCC
>DATKEY010000021.1:0-2021 GCA_035544475.1 Candidatus Dormiibacterota bacterium
ACGTCCTGGGCGACGACCGGGTCGTACGCCATCGCGCCGTGCCCGGAGATGTCGTTCGGGCACTGGTCCTGGACGACGATGTTCGTGACCCCGGGGAGGTCGAGCCGCCCGCTCGTGTACGGGACCACCGCCTCGTCGTAGCGGGTCATGAGGTTGGTGTACGTCACCCCGGCCGCGACCGGGCCCCCCGCGGAGTTGAGCTTCTCGATGAAGGGCGACCCGTTGAGGAACTCGGGGCACGAGCCGCAGATACGGGCGAAACCGGCGACGACCGGAGGGGAGAGCCCGGGGCCGCGACCGTACTGCTCCATCGTCGCGAGCCCGAGGACGTTGGTGCCCGCCCAGAGCGGGGTGATCCCCACATAGCGGTCGATCCTCGCGGCGCCGCCCAGGAAGCGGGCGTAATCGTCCGGCATCAGGCTGCCCTCGGAGTGCCCGACGATGTCGACCTTCGACGCCCCCGTGGTGGTGAGCACCTGGTTGACGAACGTCGAGAGCTGCTGGGCGCTCTGCTCCATCGGCACCACGCCGCCCATCTGGTCGAAGGGCGGGATGGTGCCCCGCGGGTCGACCCCGTAGGTGAGGGCGAAGACGCAGTACCCCTGGGCGGCGATCAGCGGCGAGATGTACGCCCAGTTCTCGCTCATGTCGGCGCCGAGACCGTGGACGAGCACCACCGGTCGTGGATGCGCCGGTGTCGGATGGCAGGACGAGTCGTTGGCCCCGGGCGGTGACGACTGCGCTCCCGGCTGCGGGAAGGGCGGGCCGCCGGCGGCGGCGGCGGGCACGGCGGTCGCGGCGACGCACGCGGCGGCCGCGGTCATCCAGAGCAGCCTGCGGGGCATGCGCATGGGACCCTCTCCTTGGAACTTGTGGCAGGGATGTCGACCGCTCGCCACCCATACATCATCGCTTCGTGTCACGGTCCTCCGCATGGCCGATCTCTTCGACATCCTCGGCGGCGCGCTCGACATCGCGCTCGACATGCAGCGCGGCCGCCGCGAGCGCGACCCCTACCTCGACGAGCCGCCGCTCCCGCCGGGGATCCCCGCACTGCCCCCCGACCCCCGCGCGATCGCCCGCGGTCTCGACGCCATCCGGGCCCACGATCCCGCCTTCGACGAGGCGGCCTTCCTCGCTCACGCCCACGCCGTCTGGAACAAGGTGACGACCACGGGCGCCGGCGCCGGCCTGCCCGCGCTGCGCGACGAGGCGATCTCCGCGGTGAGCGTGGGCCCGGAGATCGAGACGATCACCGTGCGCTTCGGCACCGCCGCGGGCGAGCAGGACTGGGTCTTCCGGCGCGCGGCCACGGCGGTGACCGACCGCGACCCGGCGACGACCGCGAACCACTGCCCGAACTGCGGCGCGCCGCTCCAGCTCGACCCGAAAGGGGCCTGCCCGTACTGCCACACCAGCGTTCTCGCCGCGCTCGGGTGGGCGCTCACCACCCAGAACCTGCTGCGCCCGATGACCGCGCGCGACGCCGCGGTGCTCGCGATGGTGGCCCAGGCGACCACTCCGGCCGCCCCGTCCGCCCCGCCGCCCCCGCCGCCCGCCGCGAGCACCGGCGTCGACCTCGCCGCCCTCGGCGTCGACGCCTACAGCCTGCTCGCCACCGCCCGCGACCTCGTCTACGCGGTCGCGCAGGCGCGCTCCCAGCGTCGTCCCGACATGGTCGCGAGCCGGGTCGACGGCGACCTCGCCGCCGCCCTCGCCGCCGAGGCCGCCGACATGACCGCGCGCCATCGCCACCACATCCTCGCCTTCCTGGAGGTCACCGACGCGGTGATCACCGCCACCGACCACGCCGCGGACGGCGACCGCGTGACCGTGCGAATGCGGATGAACGGCCAGGAGTACGGGCTCGCCGACGGCGGCATGGCGCTCGTCGACGGCACCCAGACGCAGCGCACCTGGAGCGAGGACTGGGTGCTCCGCCGTGCCGCCGCCGGCGCCGACTGGGTCGCGATCTCCACTGTCCGCGTCGCGGACGGCGGCGCGTCCTAACCGACGAAGCC
>DATKEY010000022.1:0-2510 GCA_035544475.1 Candidatus Dormiibacterota bacterium
GGGCCTTCTATGTCAGCTCCTCGTGCGGGCTCTGCGGGAGGGCCAGCCTCGACGCGGTCCGGACCCGCGCGCAGTGGGATGTCGCCGGTGACACGGTGCGCGTCTCCGCCGCCGTGCTCGCCGGCCTCCCGGCGCGGCTGCGCGAGTCCCAGCGCGTCTTCGAGCGCACCGGAGGCCTCCACGCCGCCGCGCTCTTCACAGCGGACGGCGAGCTCCGCTGCGTCCGCGAGGACGTCGGCCGTCACAACGCCTTCGACAAGGTCATCGGCTGGGCGGCGACCGACGGCCGGCTGCCGTTGCGCTCGCACGTCATCCTCGCCTCCGGCCGCGCCAGCTTCGAGCTCGCGCAGAAGGCGCTCCTCGCCGGCATCCCCGTCCTCGCCGCGGTGTCGGCGCCGTCGAGCCTCGCCATCGAGCTCGCCGAGGAGGCGGGGATGACCCTCGTCGGGTTCCTGCGTGACGGCACGATGAACGTCTACACCGGCCACCAGCGGATCGACCCCTAGCGCGGGCTCGTCCCCGAGCCCGGGCTCAGTCGTCCGAGCCGATCTCCACGATGCCCTGGCCGGCACGCCCGACGACGCGCATTCGGCCGGTGCGCTCCGTGGCCAGGGGGACGCTCAGCTCGGCTCCGCAGCCGAGACAGCGCCCCTGCAGGTCCCCGCCCACCTCGATCAGCACCCTCCTCCGCCCCGAGCAGTGGGGACAGGAGGCGAGGCGCACGTAGGCCGGTTCGGGAGGGGCGCTCGGCCTGGAGCGGGGCAGGGTCGGAGGAGCTGCCATGTCGGGTCCTCCTCGTGCCGGTTGGGGATGGGTGCGGGATTGTCGCACCGCAGCCGTACAAAGTGAACCCCCCGTATGTGGCGAAACTCACGTCATCACGCACATCACCCGAGATGGTGTGGCGATGGCCTGGTTAACCGGGTGCGAGAGGCATGGCCATTTGATACTGACGGCGTCGTACAAACTGATCATCGAGCTCGCAGCGGCACCGGCTGCGCGCACTGTGTTGCCGACCCGTCGCCGGGGGACTCGTCAGACTCTGAAGACGCCATGCCGCGCTCCCTATCATCCGTCCGGTTCCGCTGTCAGCCCGCCCCGGAGAACGCGATGACCTCCAGGCCACGTGCCGCCCTCGTCGGCGCCGGCGCGCTGCTCGCCGCCGCCTCCGCCGCGCACACCGCGACGACGTCCCCGCCGCGGACGGCGACGGCACCCCGGCCGGCGGTGACCGGACACGTGACCCGCCAGTCGCTCACCTCCCCGCCCGACACGGCGTGGTGCCGGGCCAACCTCCAGCGCGCCTGCTACCGGCCGGCACAGATCCAGCACGCCTACGGCGTCGACGCCCTGGTCGCGAAGGGCCTCGACGGCCGGGGGCGGACCATCGCGGTCGTCGACTCCTTCGGCTCGCCGACGATCGAGGCGGACCTCCGCCACTTCGACGCCACCTTCGGGCTCCCCGATCCGCCGGCGCTGACGATCATCCATCCGGCGGGCGCCCCGCCGGCCTTCAACCCGAACGACGAGGACATGGTCGGCTGGGCCGAGGAGACGACCCTCGACGTCGAGTGGGCGCACGTCATGGCGCCCGGGGCGCGCCTGCTTCTCGTGGAGACCCCGGTCTCGGAGACCGAGGGGATCACGGGCTTCCCGGAGATCATCCGTGCCGAGAACCACGTCGTCGACCACCACCTCGCCGACATCATCGCGATGAGCTTCGGCGCCACCGAGGAGACCTTCCCCTCGACCGCGGCGCTGCTCGGCCTGCGCTCGGCCTTCAAGAACGCCGCCGACCACGACATCACCGTTCTCGGCGCCTCCGGGGACAACGGCGCCACCGACCAGCACCTGGACCAGAGCTGCTGCTACCCGACCCGGGTCAACTCCTGGCCCTCGTCGGATCCGCTCGTCACCTCGGTGGGAGGGACGCGCCTCGACCTCGACGCCGCCGGCGACCGGCGCTCGCCGGACACCGCCTGGACCGACGTCGACGGCGACGGCGCGACCGGCGGAGGGGTGTCGAGCATCTTCGAACGCCCCGACTACCAGGACCGGGTGCGCAGCATCGTCGGCGAGCGTCGCGGCACGCCGGACATCAGCCTGAACGCGGCCACCGACGGCGCGGTCGTCTTCTACTACAGCTTCGCCAACCCCAAGGCGTCGAAGGGGGGCTGGCACCTCGTCGGCGGGACGAGCGAGGCGACCCCTCTCTTCTCCGGAATCGTCGCCATCGCCGACCAGGCCGCGGGGCGGCGGCTCGGGCTGCTCAACGACCGCCTGTACGAGCTCGCGCGTGGGCGGCGGTCGGGCATCGTCGATGTCGTCGGTGGCAGCAACAGCCTGACCTTCTGCCAGGCCGCGTGCGGCGGAGCCGCGCCGGTGATGCTGACGGTGAAGGGCTACGACTCGACCGCCGGCTACAACCTCGCCACCGGCCTCGGCACCGTCGACGCGCTCGCCCTGGTCCGCAGACTCGCCGACGACTGATCAGGCCGGCGGCTCGTTGA
>DATKEY010000023.1:0-7348 GCA_035544475.1 Candidatus Dormiibacterota bacterium
CTGGCGATCCTCAACAGCAAGCTCGGGCCGAGCTCCCGGCTGGTGCCGGACGAGGTCTGCTCCTTCATCGCCCACAAGATCCAGAAGAACATTCGTGAGCTCGAGGGAGCGCTGATCCGGGTGCTCGCCCACGCATCGCTCAACGGGCAGCCGGTGACCCTCGACAGCGCCACCAGGATCCTTCGCGACATCCTCCCGGACGACGCCGGCGCACCGCCCAGCGTCGACCTCATCCAGGAGACCGTGGCTGCCTACTACAGCATCCCCCTCGAGGAGATGAAGGGGCGGCGCCGCGACAAGCACATCGTCTTCCCGCGCCAGGTGGCGATGTTCCTGGTCCGCGAGGAGACGCCGTCCTCCGAAGGTCGCCTACGTGACCTCGGAGAAGTTCATGAACGAGATGATCGCCTCGATCCAGGAGAACCGGACCCACGACTTCCGCACCCGCTACCGCACCGTGGACGTCCTGCTCATCGACGACATCCAGTTCCTGGCAGGAAAGGACAGAACCCAGGAGGAGTTCTTCCACACGTTCAACGCCCTGCACGAGGTGCAGAAGCAGATCGTCATCAGCAGCGACCGTCCGCCCAAGGACATCCCCACCCTCGAGGAGCGGCTGAAGAGCCGGTTCGAGTGGGGGCTGATCGCGGACATCCAGCCTCCCGACTTCGAGACCCGGCTCGCCATCCTCAACAGCAAGCTCGGCGCCAACAGCCGCCTCGTCCCCGATGAGGTGTGCTCGTTCATCGCCCACCGGATCCAGAAGAACATCCGCGAGCTCGAGGGCGCGCTCATCCGCGTCCTGGCCCACGCGTCGCTCAACGGCCAGCCGGTGACCCTCGACAGCGCAACCCGGATCCTCCGCGACATCCTCCCCGACGACGCCGGCGCACCTCCGAGTGTCGACCTCATCCAGGAGACCGTCGCCGCGTACTACAGCATCCCGCTCGAGGAGATGAAGGGCCGGCGGCGCGACAAGCACATCGTCTTCCCGCGCCAGGTCGCGATGTTCCTCATCCGCGAGGAGACCGCGTCCTCGCTGCCCGCGATCGGTCAGGCCTTCGGGGGCAAGGACCACACCACCGTGCTCCACGCCTACGAGAAGATCCTCGAGCTCAGCCGCGAGGACGGCCGGCTCCAGAGCGACCTCCGCCAGATCCGCGACCGCCTCCATGCGCGCTGAGCGGCACCCGGACGAGGCTGTGGACTCGCGCGGGAACCACCCGTGGGAATCCTCCACGGCGCCGCCCCTGTGGGCTGCATCCGACAACCCTCCCCACCCGTCCCCAGACTCTCCCGCCGCCGGACGCCGGCGCACGAACACGCGAGGCGGGGTCATCCCCAGAGTGCACCGACCCTACTGTGATCACTGATTCTATAAACCGGTCCTGAAGAAGGAACCCCGCTGGTGACAACCGCCTCGCCCATCACCGAGAGCACCCTCATGAAGTGCACCGTCTCCCCCTCCGCCGTCGCCACCGCTCTGAGCCTCGTCTCCCGCGCCGTCTCGCCTCGCTCCACCCTCCCCATCCTCAGCAACGTCCTCCTCGAGACCACGGCGGAGGGGCTGCGGCTCACCGCCACCAACCTCGACCTCACCATCACGACGACGGTGCCGGCGGAGGTGGTCCGCGAGGGGCGGGTCACGGTTCCGGCGCGCCTGGTCACCGAGTATGTGGCCTCGCTCGCGGAGGCTCCGTGCACTCTCGAGCTCGACCCGGCCACCCAGGTGCTCCGGGTGACGTGCGGCATCCACCGCACCAACATCCACGGGATCGACGCGGTGGAGTTCCCGCCGCTGCCGGCGCGCGACGCCGAGGCGGCGGTGACCCTCGACGCAGCAACGCTGGACGCGGCGATCGGCCAGACCACCCTGGCGGCGAGCACCGACGAGGCCCGGCCGGTATTGACCGGTGTGCTCCTCCAGCTCGAGGGGGACGGGGTGACCCTCGCTGCGACCGACGGTCATCGTCTCGCGGTGCGCAAGCTCAGCCGCACCGAGGACGGCGAGGCCCCGTCGACGAGCGTCATCGTGCCGGCGCGGCACCTGGGCGAGGTGGCCCGGGCGATCACCGCCGCGCGCCCGACCGTGGAGGTGACGCTGTCGGCGTCGCGCAACCACATCTTCTTCACGATGCGCGACGTCGAGGTCTCCTCACGGCTCATCGAGGGCGCCTACCCGAACTATTCGCAGGTCATCCCCTCGTCCCAGAGCACGACCGTGACCCTCCCCGCGGCGACGCTCCTGCGGGAGACGCGCACGGCGTCGATCCTCGCCAAGGACGCGGCGAACGTCGTGCGACTCGCGACCGGGGACGGGACGCTGACCCTCCACGCGCAGACCGCCGAGGTCGGCGACGACGAGGCGCCGCTCACCGCGGTGGTCGAGGGCGAGGGAGTGCAGATCGCCTTCAACGCCCGCTATGTGCTGGACGCCCTCGGGGTGATCGACAGCGAGGAGGTCGCGCTCGGTTTCAACGGGCCGCTGTCGCCGGGGGTGATCCGTCCGGTCGGGCGCGACGACTACCTGTACATCGTGATGCCCGTCCGCGTCCCCATGTAGGACGCCTCGGCTCAGCGCGTGCCCGGGGGCGGGCCGCCGTCGAGGGCTCGGAAGCGCAGGCGGCGGACGACGTCGCCGCCGAGGTGCTCGTTGAGAGAGGCGATCAGCCGCGGGGCGTCGAGCTGGAGCTGGTGGGCGAGGGCGCCGTGGGCGGTGGCGATCGTGAGCACGCCGCGGTCGAGCCCCGCGGGGCGGCACAGGGGGGCGAGCGCCGGACCGACGACGAGGGCGAGGACGTCGTCGAGCTGGGCGTCGCGGACCTTGCGGCTGATGCCCATGCGGCGCACCGCCGGCCAGAGGATCTGCCCGAGCCGCTCCTCGGCGGGGCGGGGTGCGGAGGGAGGGTCGTCGTCGGGTGTCATGCCGCCGAGCCGCCCTCGGCGACGGTCGTCGGGGTGGCCACGGCGTCGACTCTCCCCGCGGCCACACCGAGGTGGCGGACATGGTCGCCGCGGAGTGCGAGGCCGTCGGGGTCGGTGGTGGTGAGGACGGTCTGGAGGTGGGTGCCGGCGCCGAGGGCGGAGAGCAGGCGTGCGCGGCGGTGGGCGTCGAGCTCGCTGAGGACGTCGTCGAGGAGCAGCACCGGGGCGATGCCGAGGACCGCCATGAGGTGGCGCACCTCGGCGAGCTTGCAGGCGAGGACGAGGCTGCGCTGCTGTCCCTGGCTCGCGGCGGCGCGCGCCGGGCGCCCGTCGAGGAGGATGTCGACGTCGTCGCGGTGCGGACCGGCGACGGTGACACCGCGGGCGAGCTCCTCGCCACGGCGACCGTCGAGCGCCTCGAGGAGGCGTGCGGAGGCCTCCTCGGCGGTCGTGGGGAGGTCACCGTCCAGACCCTCGGGGCGGTAGCGCAGCGTGACCTCCTCGCGGCCGTCACTGATCTCGCCGAGCGCCGCGGCGGCGAGCGGCGAGAGCGCCTCGACGAGACGCATCCGGGCGACGACGACGCTCCCCGCCGAGCGGGCGAGCTCCTGGGTGAAGCCGGAGAGTGGGGCCGGACTCGCCTGCCCCTGCCGCACCTGGCGGAGGAGTGCGTTGCGCTGGTCGAGGACCCGGCGGTAGCGGACCATCTCCGCGGCGGCGCGCGGGTCGGTCTGGGCGACGACGACGTCGAGGAGCCGGCGTCGGCCCTCCGGAGCGCCCTTGACGAGAAGCAGGTCCTCCGGCCAGAAGAGGACGACCGGGCAGACGCCGAGCACGGCCCGCGCAGGGCGGGGGCTGCCGTCGACGCTGAGGGTGCGCGTGACCGTGCCCTGGTCGCCGTGGCGCTGGAGGCGCAGCTCGAGGGTGGCAGGGGCGTCGGGACGGCGTACCCGCGTGCTGACGAGCGCGGCGTCGGACCCCCAGCGCAGGAGCTCGGCCGAGGACGAGGCACGCGGTGAGCGGGTCAGCGCGGCGGTGGCGATCGCCTCGAGGAGGTTCGTCTTTCCCTGGGCGTTCGGCCCGGAGACGACGTTGAGGCCGGGGCCGAGGGCGACCGTCTCGTCCGCGTAGTTGCGGAAGCAGTAGAGACGGAGCTCCTCGACGCGGCAGGCGGGCTCCGGCGTCACCGCGTCCCGATCGAGGCCTGGGCGGCGAGGAGGCTGACGAGCCGCGCCGTCGCCGCGCTCGCCTCCGGACGTGCGGCCGCGGCGAGCGCCTCGCGCATCGCCGGCAGCGCGTCGGAGCTTGGACGCACGAGCTCTGCGACCGCGTCGACGAGCGCCGCCTCGCCGGGCACGTGCCGGCCCGCGCCGACGGTGACGACGAGCTCGACGTTGCCGCGTTCCTGCCCCGGGATGTGCGAGGTGAGCAGCATCGGGACCCCGGCGCAGAGGGCCTCGGCGATCGTCCCGGGGCCGGCCTTGGTCACCAGGAGGTCGCTGGCGCGCATCCACTCCGCCATGTTCGGGACGAACCCATGGACGTGGAGGGTGGCGGGGTGCTGCGGGGTCAGCGTGAGGATGCGGTCGCGCACCATCGTGTTGCGGCCGCAGATGACGACGAGCTGGATGTCGAGCCCGGCCGCGCACAGGGCCCGGGCGCGGCGGAGCAGGCCGCCGGAGCCCTCGCCGCCGCCGCTGAGGAGGACGGTGCGCCGACCCGGTTCGAGGCCGAGGCGGCGGCGCAGCGATCGTCGCTCGGCGCCGGTGGGGGGGTGGACGGTGAAGCCCTCGTCCACGGGGAGGCCGAGGTCGAAGCAGCGGTCCGCGTCGATGCCCGCGGCGCGGATGCGGTCGAGCGCCGCCGGTGACGGGGTCACCACGGCGTCGGCGTCCTCGCAGATCCACGCCGAGTGCACGTCGACGAGGTCGGTGATGACCGTGATGAGCGGGATCTGCGTTCCCGGCCGGCGGCGGAGCACGCGGGCCGCGGCGTGGTTGACGAGCGGGTGGAAGGAGACGACCGCGGCCGGGGAGAGGGCGTCGACGAGCTCCTCCAGTCCCGGCTCGAGGAGACGGAACGCGGTGGCCCGGAGCGCGGCCACGGCGGCCCGGGAGTTGCTCGCGTGGAAGAGTGCGCCCCAGAGCGGGGCGAGATGGCGGATCAGCGGTGAGTAGAGGCCGACGGTCCACCCGACGGGCCGTGGCGAGGCGTGGGTGAACGGGTCGAGGAGGTGGGGAACGGGCGCGTCGGGGAGGCGCACGAGCTCGCGGGCGACCGCCAGCGCGCTGGCGCGATGGCCGCCGCCGGTGTCGGCGAGCAGGAGGAGGACGGTGCCGTGGCGCCGCGCGAGCGCGGCGGCGTTGGGCGAATGTGCGGAGACGGTGGCGGGGGCATCGGGCAGCATGTGCGATACCCTACCTCCGAGGCCCATGACCTTCGAGAGCAGGCGTCCCGACGGACCGAACGGTGCCCGCCGGGCAATCGCCGTCCTCTCCGTGCACGCCTCGCCGGTCGGCCGGCTCGGGCAGGGCGAGAACGGGGGCATGAACCTCACCGTCCGCCAGCTCTGCGCCGGGCTCAGCGCGCGCGGCGTCCCCACCGACGTCTTCGTGCGCCGCGACGATCCCCGGGCTCCCGCGGAGGAGCTGCTCGCGCCCGGCAGCCGGCTCGTGCGCCTCGACGCCGGGCCCCCCGAGCCGGTTGCGAAGAGCCGGCTGCTCGCCGAGCTCCCGCTCTTCACCCGCGCGCTCCTCGACCACGTCGCCTCCGAGCGCCGCGCCTACCGCCTCGTGCACTCCCACTACTGGCTGAGCGGCTGGGTGGCGCGCCGTGCGGTGCAGCGCTGGGGCGTGCCGTGGGTGCACTCGTTCCACACCCTCGCCCGGATGAAGTCCGCGGCGGGGATGCCCGACGAGCCCCTGCGCGCCGAGGCGGAGGAGGTGATCGCCCACGCCGCCGAGCGCCTGGTGGCGATGAGCCCGGCCGAGGAGCAGGCGCTCGTCGATCTCTACGGGGTCGACCCGGAGACGGTGTGCGTGGTCCCGCCGGGGGTCGACATGGAGCAGTACGCGCCCCGCCCGGCCGGCGGCGTCCGTGCCCGGCTCGGTCTCCTCGACCGCCGGGTCGTCGTGTACGCGGGGAGGCTGGAGCGGCTCAAGGGCGCGGACCTCTTCGTCGAGGCGATCGCCGAGCTGCTCGCCCGGCCCGGGTTCGACGACGTCGTCGCGCTCGTCTGTGGGGGTGACAGCGGCGACGGCCGCCGCCAGGCGCGCCACGCCGGGGGCGAGCGCGGCCGGCTCGAGGAGCTCGTCGCCGAGCGCGGCCTCGTCGAGCGGGTGCGGTTCCTCGGCGCGGTGACGCCACGGCGGCTCGCCGACCTCTACGCGCTCGCGGACGTCTGCGTCGTGCCCTCGCACACCGAGTCCTTCGGCCTGGTGGCGCTCGAGGCGCAGGCGTCGGGGACGCCGGTCGTCGCCGCCGCCGTCGGCGGGCTCGTCGACGTCGTCGAGGACGGGGTGACCGGGTTCCTCCTCGAGGGCCGTGACCCGGCGGTCTTCGCCGGACGCATCGGCGAGGTCCTCGCCGACCCGGCGCTGCGCGAGCGGATGGGCTCGGCGGCACGGGAGCGCGCCGGGCGCTACACGTGGGAGCGCTCGGTCGAACGCCTCCTCGCCCTCTACGACTGCGTCGAGTTCCCGGACAGCGCGGGCGCGCTCGAGAGCTGCGGCTGCCTGTGACCGCGCTCCGTCGCCGGGGTGCGCCGCCGCTGCGCACCGTCTTCTTCGACCTCGGCGACACCCTGATGCACGTCCATCCCGACGTCCCCACCCTGTACCTCGAGACCTGCCGCGAGCTCGGTCTCGACGTCGAGCCGGCGGGGATGGCGGCCGCGCTCCACGCCGGCGAGCGCCACTACCGCGAGGCGCTGCGCTCCGGGCGGTCGTTCGAGTCCTCGCCTGCGGAGGCGCGCGCCTTCTGGCAGGAGTACAACCAGCTCATCCTCGGCGAGCTCGGGGCCCGTGGCGACACCGCGCCGATGGCGCGCACCCTCGCCGAGCGGTTCTGGTCGCCGCCGGCGTGGCGGGTCTTCCCGGAGGTCCACGAGGTCCTCGGCGCGCTCCGCGCCGGCGGGCTGCAGCTGGCGGTGATCTCGAACTTCACCGACGCGCTCACCGCCGTCTGCCGGTCGCACGTGCTCGACGGGTACTTCGACTGCCTGGTCGCGTCGACGGTGAGCGGCTCGCAGAAGCCGGACGTCAGCATCTTCCGCGAGGCGCTCCGCCGCACCGGCGGCGACCCCGCAACCAGCCTCCACGTCGGTGACAACTACGTCGCCGACGTCCTCGGGGCGCGTGCGGCGGGCATCGACGCGGTGCTCCTCGACCGCAGCCGGGCGGGGGTGGCGGGGATGTTCGACTTC
>DATKEY010000024.1:0-3023 GCA_035544475.1 Candidatus Dormiibacterota bacterium
CGGCCCGCCACGTGCAGATCGTTCCGACCCCCATCGGAGGCTGCTTCAGCGGCGGCGGGGGCGTCGCGGCGCTCGCCTCGGTGGAGCCGCGCGCCGGCAGCGGATCAGCCCCGAGCCCGGCCGATCTCGCCACCACCGCGACCACGGGCAATCCCGGGGTCATCGCGGGAGGGACGGTCGGGGGTGGTGGCGCCACGCCCTTCCCCGGATCCAGCCAGCCCGAGGGGTCGAACCTCTCCACACCCCCGTCCGCGCCTCGCCCGCTTCCCTCCCCGCCGCCCGCGTTCGTGCCGATGCCCGCGCCCCAACCGGCGACGCCGACCCAGCGTCCCGGCGGGGCGTCCCCGGCGCCGGGGCCGGGGGTGCGGCAGCAGCAGGGACCGTCGCCCGCACCGGGCCGGCGGGGCGCGGTGGGAGCGACGCCGCCGCCCTGATCCGGACGACTTGACGCGGAAATGACGCGATGCGTTATACTGCCGTCCATCATGTACCCGGAGCCCACGCCCAACGTCATCCCGGCGCTCGCGCTGGTGCGGCAGCCCTCCCCCGACGACGTCGAGGAGGCCGACCGCATCGAGGAGATGGCGATGGCGCGCTACCGCACGGCGCGCGACCTGCTCGACATCGCCGAGGTCGCGGAGCGCCGCGCCGAGGCGATGGCCCGCCTCGAGTACTCGCTGCGGCGCGGCCACTCCGAGGCCGCCTGACCGGCCCTTCGTCCCTCCTCGCGCGGGGGGTCTCCGACCCCCCGTCACCGACTCCCCGAGGCCGTTCCTGCCATACACGACGGGGGTGGAAATCGCTCGCCGTACCCGCTATGGTCGGAGCCCCCGGGGGGCAGGAAGGGAGGACGCTTCGGTGGACGACCGGAACTGTCGCGGTGGGTCCCCGAGGGGGCGGTGGGGAGCAGGTGGTCGCGTCGCGCGCAGGGCCGCGGCGGCGATGTCACTCGGCGCCGTTGCGCTCTCCGCGGCGACATTCGCCGGCGGCGGTCTGCGCGCACACGCCGCGGAGATCATCGTCAACGACGTCTGGGTCGACAACGTCGGGGGCCACGCCGGGCCCTTCCACGACGACGACCGGCAGCTCGACTGCGCCCCCATCACCGTCACCGGTGCGCGCTTCGAGCACGGCAGCGGCTCCTACGAGATCCTGCTGCTCAAGCCCACCGGCAAGGGCCAGGAGGTCCTGAAGCACGACTGGACGTACGACCGCGGCACGCGCGGGATCCAGCTCCTCGACACCGTCAGCGGCGCAGCCCTGGTCGCGAGCGCGAAGGCTCTCGGCATCTCGCCGCACGGCGGCACGGGCTACCACTTCACCTTCCGGTTCCTGCAGCAGCCCCACCAGCACAAGCCGTTCTGGGTCTCCGCGGACTGCCCGGTGAAGGCGGCCGCCGCGCCGCCGCCGGCCGCCGCTCCCCCGGCCCCGGCCGCCCCCGCCCCGGTGGCCCCCGCGAGCGGGACGAAGGCGGCCGCCGTCACCGCCCCCAAGACCGGTGCCGACGTCCCCTGGGAGGGTGCCCTGGAGCTCCTCCTCGGCGGCGCGGGCTGCCTCGGCGTGGCGCGACGGCTCAGACTGAGGCGGCTCAGCCGGGGCTGACGCCCACGCCCTCGTAGGAGGTGGCCTCGGTCACCCCGTCGGAGGTGCACGACGACGGGTGGGTGGGGTCGAGCTCGCCCCCGATCCCGAAGTGGTCGCCGGCGAACTCGCCCTGGGTCACCATGCCGTGGCCGGCGAAGTGGTTGCCGAGGGTGCCGAAGGAGAAGGTGCCCGCGGAGGTCTTCCCGTTCTCCCAGCGCGCCAGGAACGTCGCGGTGCCCTGCCCTGCCTCGCAGCTGAACCTGCCCTGCCCGGTGCCGGTCAGCGTCCCCGAGAGCACGCCGGGGTCGGAGAGCCGGCAGGGGCCGAGGTTCTGGGTGAAGCGGAAGGTGCCGTCCCTGGGCGACGTCGTGATCCCCGGGGACATCGCCACCCGGCCGAAGCCGTAGCAGCCCTCGAAGCCCCGGCTCTCGGCGTGGGCGGCGCCGGGTCGCGCCGCACCGACGGTCGCGCAGGCCGCTCCGACGATGACGGTCGCGGCGAAGGCGGACATCCGTCGCATGAGCTCATCCCTCCATGTGCCTGAGGCGAGTCCGTCCGGTGTGCAGGCGTCGCGCGGTCGCGACGCTGACCACGGTGTGGCTGAGCGGTCCGACCCCCCGCTGTTCGCGGAGGTCGAACCCGCAGGCGGCGATGTCGTCGCGGAGCTGGTCGCGGGTCGGCCACACCCCGGCGCCGAGGAGGTGGGTCCCCGCGCCGCTCATCACCCGGCTCGCGATCGCGGTGCGCGGGTTGACCATCGCGATGACCAGCAGACCGCCGGTGCGGAGGACGCGGTGGAACTCGGCGAGCGCGCCACGACGGTCGGTGAGGAAGTGGAACGCCTGGGTGGTGACCACGGCGTCGACGACCGCGTCGCGGAGCGGCAGCCGGAGCGCGTCGCCCTGCAGCCACGCGCCCCGCGGGCACCGCTCTGCGGCGCGGCGGAGCATCCCCATCGAGAGATCGCACCCGACCACGCGCGCCGGCCCGACGTCGTCGCCGATCCGGTCGGCGAGGATCCCGGTGCCGCAGCCGGCGTCGAGCACCCACATCGGCGCGGCGGTGCGCAGCTCGGCGACGACCGCGTCGTGCGCGGGCCGGTAGACGGCCCGCTGCAGCGCCGCCGTGTCGTAGACGTGCGCGAAGCGGTCGAAGAGGCGGCGGATCCGCGGCGCGGCCACGGTCACGGGGTGCAGTCGTACGACGGGCGTCCGAGCACCCCGGCGGCGAAGCGAGCGGGATCGTAGCCCTGCTCCAGGGTCGCCTTGTCGGGGATGGTGATGCACCGGCTCGGTGCCGGACCCCCGGGCCCGTCGGAGTCGTACTCGGACGGCTGGGCCCGGGACAGGTGGGGGAGCGGGGCGACGGCCGCTGTGCAGGCGTCGCCCCTGGAGAAGAGGTGGCATCCCATCCACGCCGCCGCGTACGCCGTGCTCACC
>DATKEY010000025.1:0-8369 GCA_035544475.1 Candidatus Dormiibacterota bacterium
CGCTCCCCATGCCCTGCGTCACGGCGGTCGACCGGTCGCGACGTCCGGCGCTGACCCCGGAGACGCTCGAGTTCGTGCTCGTCTCCTTCGAGGGGCCGGATCCCTACAGTCTCGCCGGCGGTCTCGGCGTGCGGGTGCGCGAGTTCTCGCGTGCCGCGGCCTCGCTCGGCTTCGCCACCACGCTCGCCTTCGTCGGTGATCCAGAGCTGCCGCCCGCCGACGAGCGTCACGGCGTCCGGCTGGTGCGCTGGTGCCAGCACATCAGCCGCCACCACCCGGTCGGTGTCTACCAGGGCGAGGAGGCGAAGATCGCCGACCTCGAGGCGAGCCTCCCCGCCCACCTCGTCGAGTCGGTGATCGGCCCGGCGGTCGATCGCGGCCGGCTGGTCGCGGTGATGACCGAGGAGTGGCAGACCGCGGACTTCACCCGGCTTCTCAGCGACGAGCTGTACCGTCGCGGGCTTCGCGATCGCTGTGTGCTGCTCTGGAACGCGAACAACTCGTACGGCTTCGAGCGCATCGACTGGGGGACGCTCGGCTACGTCGCCGAGATCACGACCGTGAGCCGCTACATGCGCCACCTCATGTGGCGCTGGGGCGTCAATCCCCTGGTCGTGCCCAACGGCATCCCCGAGGCCGCCCTCGCCGACGTCGACGCCGCCGGCGTCGACGACGTGCGCGACGCCGCCTCGGCCCGCTGCCTTGCGGTCAAGGTTGGCCGGTTCTGCCCGGAGAAGCGGTGGCACCAGGCGATCGACGCCCTGGCGGCGGTGCGCCAGCGCGGGCTGGAGGCGCGGCTGCTCATCCGCGGCGGCGTCGAGGCCTACGGCGGAGAGGTGTTCGCCCACTGCCAGCGGCGCGGGCTCGCCGTCCACCACCACACCGAGCAGGTCCACGGTCCCGGCGACGTCGCCGAGGCGCTCGCCGCCGCGGACGCGCCGGTCGTCAACCTCGTCAGCTTCCTCGAGCAGCGCGTCGCCTTCTCCCTCTACCGCGCCGCCGACGCGGTGCTCGCCAACAGCGCGCACGAGCCCTTCGGCCTGGTCGGGCTCGAGGCGATGGCGTCGGGCGGGGTCGCGGTCGTGGGAAGCACCGGCGAGGAGTACGCCCGTCCGTACGTGAACTCGCTCGCCGTCACCACCGACCGCGGCGAGGAGGTCGCCGACGCCCTGCTCGGGCTCCACGAGCGCCCGGAGCTCGCCGCGCGGGTGCGCCGCAACGCCCGTCGCGACGCGGCGGAGATGACCTGGCCGCGGGTGATCGAGACCCTTGCCGCCCGGCTCGGCTACATCTCCGAGCACCAGGGGGCCTCGATCCCCCGCGGCTGACGCCGAGGCTCAGACGGTCGCGGCCTTCCTCAGCTGGGCGTAGAGCGCCTGCTCCACCGCCAGCGCCGTCCCGACCACCTGGCCGTCGAAGAAGGGCAGCACCTGGGTGAGCAGTCCGCCGGCGATGCCGCTCGCACGGTCGACCCAGAAGTAGGTGTTGAAGATTCCCGCCCAGTCGCCCGAGCCGGCGCGGCGCATCCCCTGGAGGTCCTCGAGGAAGAGGTGGAGGCCCAGCCCCCAGCCCTGGCGGACGGGCAGCGACGGGACGTCGTTGGAGAGCGTCGGGTCGGCCGACCTGATGACCTCCGGGAGCGCGATGCCGCCGAGCGAGTCGGTGAACATGAGGTCGACGGTCTCGCGGCGCAGGAGCGGTCCGCCGTCGTCGAGCAGCGCCTGGAGGAAGCGCGCGTAGTCGCCCGCGGTGCAGGCGACGCCGTGGCCTCCCGCCATCCACTCCGGCGCGGGCGGCAGGTCGACGGGAATGGCCACCAGCCCACCGTCGGGGGTGCGGGCGTGGACCGCCATCATCCGCGCGTTCTGCTCGTCGCTCGGTGCGAAGGTCGCGTCGGTCATCCCCAGCGGGGCGAAGATGTGCTCCGCGAGGTACGCGTCGAGGGTCTGGCCGCTGATCCTCTCGACGACGAAGCCGAGCCAGTCGGTGTTGACGCCGTACTGCCAGCGCTTGCCGGGGTCGTCGATCAGGGGAAGCTCGACGGCCGCCCGCAGGCCGCTGAAGACGTTGGGAGCTCCGGTGGCCTCGTGCCAGCGGAACATCTCGGCGTTGATGAACCAGTACGCGAGCCCGGTGGTGTGGTTCATCAGCTGGCGGATCGTCGCCTGGGTGGCGGGTGCGCGGAGGACGGGGGTGTCGCCGTCGAAGCCGGCGAGCACCTTGGTGTCGGCGAACGCCGGCAGCACCGACGCCACCGTCTGGTCGAGCGCGAGCCCGCCCTGCTCGACGAGCTGCAGCGCGGCGACGGTGGTCATCGCCTTGGTCATCGAGGCGATGCGGATCATGGTGTCGAGCTTGACCGGGGCGTCGCCGTCGACGCGCAGCCGGCCGGCGGCGCCCTCGTAGAGGAGACCGTCCCGCCCCACCGCGAAGGCGATCACGCCGGGAACCGCGCCGTTCGAGCACGCCAGCTCCAGCAGGCCGTCGATCTGGCCCCTCTCGATCATCCTGTCATCCTCCGTCGGCCGATCCGGCCCCCGACGGTAGCAGGCCGCCCGGCGTCGCCGGGTCACGAAGATCGACCACCACCGGCGCGTGGTCGGACGGGCCCTTGCCCTTGCGCGCCTCGCGGTCGACGTAGGCGTCGGCGACCGCGGCGGCGACCGGGTGGGTCGCGTAGACGAGGTCGATGCGCATCCCCATGTTCTTGTGGAAGTTCCCGCCCCGGTAGTCCCAGTACGTGAAGGGCCGGTCGTACTTCAGGGGCCGCGGGACCACGTCCTCGAGCCCGAGCGCACGCAGATCGGCGAGCGCGCGGCGCTCGGGCTCGGTGACGTGGGTCGAGGTCGCGAACGCCTCCGGGTCCCAGACGTCGGCGTCGGTGGGGGCGACGTTGAAGTCCCCGCAGACGACGAGCTCGCGCTCGGATTCGAGCTCGGACGCGAGCACCTCGCGGAGCGCGCGCAGCCAGTCGAGCTTGTAGACGTACTGGGGATGGCCGACCTCGCGCCCGTTGGGCACGTAGACCGACCACACGCGCACCCCGGCGCACCGGGCGCCGAGCGCACGCGCCTCCGGGGGGGTGGTCTCGGGGGCTCCCGGCAGCCCGGGGGACACGTCCTCGAGGCCGACCCTGGAGAGGACCGCCACGCCGTTCCACTGGCCCACGCCGTGGGCGGCGACCTCGTACCCGAGCGCCTCGATCTCCGCGCGAGGGAAGGCGGCGTCGGCGATCTTGGTCTCCTGGAGGCAGGCGACGTGCGGCGCGGTCTGCTCCAGCCACTCGAGGAGCCGGGGCAGCCTCGCGGCGATCGAGTTCACGTTCCAGGTGGCGAGCCGCACCTCGCCATCGTCGCAGGGTGAGAGGTGAGAGCGGGGGCCCTGCAGCCGCTAGGCTCCGTGGATGCCCGGGCATCCCAACCTCGCCGTCGGCATCGGCGACATCCGCAACGCCGCCGGCCGCCTCGGCCACCGCGTCCGCCGCACCCCGGTGCTCAGCCTCGACCGGCTCGGGATCCTCGTGAAGTGCGAGAGCCTCCAGGGCATCGGCGCCTTCAAGATCCGCGGCGCCACCAACGCGATCCTCGGCCTGCGGCCCGCGGGGGTGGTGACGAGCAGCAGCGGGAACCACGGGATGGCGGTCGCGGCGGCGGCCGCGGCGGTGCGGATCACGGCGGTGGTGGTGATGCCCGACAACGCGACCGCCTACAAGCGCGAGGCGGTCACCCGGCTCGGAGCCGAGGTGCTCACCAGCCCGCCCGAGACCGCGGCCCGCGATGCCGCGTGCGCGGCGGTCGCCGCCGAGCGCGGGCTGACGCCGATCCCCGCCTACGACCACCCGCTGGTGATCGCCGGCCAGGGCACCTGCGGCCTGGAGATCGCCGAGCAGGTGCCGGAGGCGGCGACGGTCGTCGTCCCCCTCGGCGGCGGGGGCCTGCTCTCCGGCGTCGCGGTCGCACTGCGCGACGCGATGGGCGCGCGGGTGCGCATCGTCGGGGTCGAGCCCTTCGACGGCGACGACACGGTGCGCTCGCTGCGCGCGGGGCGGAGGGTCGTGATCCCGGCGCCACGCACCATCTGCGACGGCGCCCGCAACACCGTCCCCGGTGAGCTCACCTTCCCGATCGTCGAGGCGCTCGTCGACGACCTGCTCGCGGTCGGTGACGACGAGGTCGTCGAGGCGATGCGCGCCCTCGCCGCCGCCGGCCTGGTGGTCGAGCCCACCGGCGCCCTCGCCGTCGCCGGCGCGCTGCGCATGCCCGCTCCCGGCCGCCGGGGCCCGGTGGTATGTGTCGTCAGTGGCCGGAACATCGCCCCCGAGGAGCACGCCCGGCTGCTGCTCGGGGAGGGAGGACCGGGGTGACCCTCGACGACCACCGCGCCGCGCTCCACCGGGAGCCGCTCGACGGCTTCGTCCGGGCCCGCACCGAGCTCGCCCGCAGCCTGCGCACCGCCGGCGACCGCGACGCCGCCGCGGCGGTCGCGAAGCTTCCCAAGCCCTCGCTCGGCGCGTGGACCGTCGACCGCCTCGCCGGCCTCGAGCCCGATCTCGTCCGCGACCTGCTCGCCGCCGCCGCCGACGCCCGCGACGCCCAGCGGCCGGGCGCCGCGGACACGCTGCGCGAGGCGAGCGCGCGGGTCCGCGCCCTCCTCGACGACGCCGGGCGGCGGGCCCGGACGATCCTCGAGCAGGCCGGCCACCCCGCCACCGACGCCACCGTCCGCCGGGTCCAGACCACCGCCCAGGCCGCGGCCGCCGGGACCGCGGCGGAGCGCGAGGCGCTGCTGAGGGGCATCCTCGACCGTGACCTCGACCCGCCCGGCTTCGGGCCTGCCGGCGAGCCCGAGCCCGACACCGCGGCGGTCCTCGAGGCGATCCGCGACCGCCGGCGCCCCCCGCAGGCGGCGCTGCTGGATCTGCCGCACCGGCCTCCGGCGGACGGGGAGCGCGTCGACGAGCTGACCGCGGCCGTCCGCCGCGCCGAGCGGGAGGCCGAGGCACGGCACCGCGAGACGGTGCGCAGCGCCGCGGAGGCGGAGCGCCGGCGCGCCCGCGCCGACCGGCTCGCCGCCGAGGCACGCATAGCCGAGGAGGAGGCCGACGCCGCCGACCGCGCGGCGGCCGGCGCCGAGCAGGCCGCGACGGAGGCCGAGGACGCGCTGCGCGAGGCGCGCGCTGCGCTCGAACGCGCCCGCCAGACCTGAGACGCAGGGGCCTCAGGCGGCCCCCTGGCGCTGGCGGCGGCCGAAGAACGGGAGGCGGAAGCCCCGCGGCGCCGGGGGTGGCACCGCCCGCACGGAGTCGAGCAGGGCCCGCCAGTCGTCGTCGGAGTGGGCGCCCCCGTCCTCCTCGGCCAGGGCGACCGCGGCGGCGGTGGCGACGGTCCCTGCGGGGCTCCACTCCTCCGGGTCGGGCCCGACCGGCGCGGATGCCTGGACGGCGGCGGGCGCCGGCTCGGAGCGGCTCGTCGAGCCCCAGAGCTCCACCGGCGGAGCCGGGGCGGCGATCCGCACGCTCTCGGGGTCGTCCTGCAGCGCCACGAGGATCTCGGCGGTGAGCGCGGCGTAGCCGCGTGCCGCCGAGGACTTCGGTGCGCAGACCGACACCGGGGTGCCGTGGAGCGCGCTCTCCTGGAGCTTCACCGTCATCGGGATCTCGGTGTCGAAGACCCGCACCGCGGAGTTCTGCCCGAGGGCGTCGACCAGGTCCCGGCTGAAGTTCGTGTTGCTCACGAAGGTGGGCGCCACCCCGAGCAGCTCGAGCTCCGCGTTCAGTCTCCGGCGCGACGCGGCGAGCACCCGCAGCACCTCCTTCAGCCCCCGCAGCGCGAAGGCCGACATCTGGAGCGGGACCAGCGCGTAGCGCGCGGCCGCGAGCGCGGAGATGGTGTGGAACTGGAAGTTCGGCGGGGTGTCGAAGAGGACGGCGTCGTAGCTGTCCTCCTCCATCTCCTCGAGTGCGTCCCGCAGCCGGAGCACGCTTCCGATCTGGGTGGGAAGCTGTGCCTCCACCGCGGTGAGATCGGGGTGCGCGGGGAGCAGGTGGAGGCCGCGCGTCGCGGTCTCGACGATCGCACGCTGCGCGGCGCAACGGCCGGCGACGACGTCGATGATCGTCCGACGCTTCTCGTAGGGGTCGAACCCCAGGCCCGAGGTGAGGTTCGACTGCGGGTCGCAGTCGACGACCAGCACCCGGCGGCCGAGACCGGCGAGGCACGCCCCGATGTTGATCACCGAGGTCGTCTTGCCGACGCCGCCCTTGCCGGCGACGATGGCGATGCGCCACGGCTGTCCAGACACCGATCGACCCCTGGGGCGAAGAGAGAGGGAGTGCCCGGTCGCCCGATTCCCGGACCGCCTGAGGAACGCATCGGGGGCCGGCAATCTTGCGATCGGCGCGCGAGAGGCGGCCCCGAAGGGCCGCCTCTCATGTCACGGACGTCCCGCCGGGAGAGGGCTCAGCCGGCGACGAGGGTGAACTGCTCCACGCCGCAGCTCGAGGTCGTGGGCTTGTTGTCGCCATCGCCGCTGTACGAGACCTGCCAGCGCCAGGTGCCCGCCCCGCTCGCGTGGTAGGTGGAGTTGGTGGTGGCGTAGGTCGTCGTGCCGTTGCCGACGTTCTGCGTCTCGGTGTAGACGGGCGTCCCCGAGCAGCTGGAGTCGGTGGGGCCGAAGAGGCTGAAGGTCAGGGTGCCCCCCGCGCCGGAGGTCGCCCCGCTGATCGTGGCGCTGTCGTTCGGGATCACGTTCGGAGTCGTGGTCATCGCCGTCGTGTTCGGGTTGACCACGAGCTGCTCGTCCGTGCACTTGCTGGTCGCGCCGTTGTTGTCGGCGTCGCCGCTGTAGACCGCCTGCCAGTAGAAGGTCCCGGCGTGGTTGAACTGGATGCCGTTGGAGTTCGGGACGGATCCGTTGGTCACGGTGACCGTGCCCGCGTCCTGCTGGTTCAGGCTGCACTTCGAGTCACTGAAGACGGTGTAGGTCAGCGTCCCGCCCGCGCCGCTCGTCGCCCCGCTCAGGGTCGCGGTGTCGTTGACCGTGGTCCCGATGCTCACGCTCGACGCGGAGAGCTTCGTGGCGACCGTCGGCGACAGCTTGGTGTGGTTCGTGTAGGTGCACTCCACGTTCCCGCCGCCGCTCATCGTGATCGAGACGGTCGAGCCGCTGATGGTGGCGCTCGTGCCGGTGCCGGTGACGGTGCCGCAGACCAGGTTCTGGAGTGTCCAGTTGGCCGTGCTCCCCTCACTGACGGTGTAGTTCCCGGCGGGGACCTTCGTGTACGACTGCGTGCCGCCGTTGGAGAGGGTGAAGCTCGCCGGAGAGAGGCCGCCGGTGGTGGAGTAGTTGAAGACGCCGTCGCCGTTCTGGGTGACCTTGTGGATCGTGATCGTGCCGCAGTTGCTGATGCTCACCGGGATCGGCGCCACGAAGTCCTTGACCTCGGCGCTGAACGAGGTCGACGAGCGGCTCTTCAGGAAGGCGCTGCCGAACGCCTGGCAGGTCCCGCTCGGGAAGACGCCGGCGGCGGTGAGGTTGATCGCCGCCTCGCCGAAGGTGGATGCGGGAAGGCTCTGGGACGAGATCGGGTCGGTGACCGTGGTGGTGTTGATCGCGCCTTGGGAGTCGGTGGAGTTGAGGTCCATGTGGTTGCCCCAGCAGGGCAGCGAGCTGCTCGAGAAGCACTGGCTCGTCGGGCCGCTGGTCACCCAGCGGAGCAGCCCGAGCACCGGGGTCGAGCCGCCGTTGGTGAAGTCGTAGGTCACCAGCAGGTCACCCGCGGTCCGGTTCAGGTTGATCGCACCGGAGAAGGAGCCGGTCAGGCCCGAGGTGGGATGCTGGTTGATCTCGAAGTCCATGTTCGCCGAGCCGAGGACGTTCGACCGCTCCCAGGCGAGGTAGAGGAAGTTGCTGCCGTTGGCGAACTCGCTGGCCTCGTAGAAGCGGGACAGGTCGCTCTTGTTGGGCGGGATCGACCCGTTGACCACGGTGACCGACGCGTTGTCCTCCTTGGTGCCCTGGCCGAAGGCGTTGTCGCCCGACCCGCTCGGCAGGTCGATGCCGGTGTTGAGCCCGGCGACGTTCTGCCAGTCGGTGTCGCCCGGCGTGCTGACGACGAGGTTCCCGTCGCCGCCCTCGAAGGTGCTCCCGGGGAGGGTCACCGACGCCGCCACCGAGGAGATGTGACCGACGGCGAGGCCGCACAGCCCCGCCACGGTCAGTGTCGCGAGCGCCGCCGTCCAGCGCCGCCCGCGTGCGTGATTGCCGTGCTTGTCCCTGCGCGAAGTCATGGTGCTCATACCCCCCGGTTGCACCGTCGCCGACGGTGCACGCAGTCCGCCTTCTCGATGGAGGAAGGTCGTGGGCGGCTT
>DATKEY010000026.1:0-3074 GCA_035544475.1 Candidatus Dormiibacterota bacterium
ACGAGCAGCCCGTCGCTGAGGTCGCCCGCGCAGCGCACCCCCAGGGCGGCGAGCCGCCGGCCCTCGACGAGGCGCGCCCGCGGCCGCCGCCACGTCTCGACCCAGGCGTCGAGCTGACCCGGCTCCGCCGCCGGCGGGGTCTCTCCGAAGAGCGCTCGCAGCCCGGCGGCGGCGCCGCCGAGGCTGCCGGTCACGGCGAGGACGTCGCCCACGCGCCCGGCACCGCGCCGCAGCGTGCGCTCCGGATCGATGGCCCCGCCGGCGCAGACGTCGACGACGAGCGGACCGCGGATGCCGCTGAGGTCGCCGCCGACGAGGCGGCAGCCGGTCTCCTCGGCGCCCTCGCGCAGACCGAGGGCGAGCGCGAGGACGTCGTCGAGCACCGTCTCGGCGGGGGCGCAGAGGGTCGCGGTGCACCAGGCCGCGGTCGCCCCCATCGCGGCGAGGTCGCTGAGGGCGACCGCGACGCAGCGGCGTCCGAGGAGGTGGGGGGTGATCCACTCGCGGCGGAAGTCGACGCCCTCGACGAGGGCGTCCTGGGTGACGGCGACGGCGCGGTGGGGAGGCGGCTGCCAGACCGCGGCGGCGTCCCCGGGGCCGACGAGCACGCCGCCGCTCATCACCCCGGCGGCGTCGCCGGTGAGGCGGGCGATGACCGCCCCCTCCCCGACCTCGGCGAGGGTGGTCCCGGGCTCGTCGAAGCGGCGGGCCCGCAGTGCGGCGGTCAGGGGCCGACCATCCCCGGGCGCGGGCTCGAGGCGACCGCCTCGAGGCTGATCGATGCGCGGCCGGCGAGGTGGGCGCGACGGCCGGCGGCGACCGCCTCGGCGAAGGCCCGGGCCATCTCCGGCGGGTTCTGGGCGCGGGCGATCGCGGTGTTCACGAGCACCGCGGCCGCTCCCCACTCGAGGCAGCGCGCCGCCTCGCTCGGCACCCCGAGCCCGGCGTCGACGACGACCGGCACCGACACCCGTTCGATGATGAGCTGGAGGTTGAGGGGGTTCTGGATCCCCAGCGTGGTGCCGATCGGCGCCGCCCCGGGCATCACCGCCGCCGCCCCCGCCTCCTCGAGGCGCAGCGCGAGGACGACGTCGTCGGAGCAGTACGGGAGCACGGTGAAGCCGTCGTCGACGAGCCGGCGCGTGGCCTCGAGCGTGGCCACCGGGTCGGGGAGCAGGGTGCGCTCGTCGCCGATCACCTCGACCTTGATGAGATCGCTGAGGCTCGCGGCCCGGGCGAGGCGGGCGAGGCGCACCGCCTGGTCGACGGTGGTCGCCCCCGCGGTGTTGGGGAGCAGGGTGTACCCGGAGAGGTCGATCCCCTCGAGCTCGTTGCGCCCACCCTCGAGTGCCAGCCGCCGGATCGCCAGCGTGATCATCGACGGCCGCGCGGCCTCGAGGCACTCGCGGAGCACCGCGTCCGAGGGGAAGCGGCCGGTGCCGTGGATGAGGCGGTTCTCGAGGACGGCGCCTCCGATCTGCAGGCGGTCGGTGGCGGGGGTGGTCAGGGCCATGTCGTGACCTCTCTGATGGCGGCGGCTACCCGCCGCCGACGAGCTGAACGATCTCGACCTCGTCCCCGGCGTCGAGGACGGCGCCCTCGTACTCTCCGGCGCGGAGCACCCGGCGGTTGTGCTCGACGACGACGCGGCGGGGCTCGATCCCCAGCCGCTCGAGGAGCACGGCGAGGGTGATGCCGGGGTCGACCTCGGCGGGGTCGCCGTTGAGGGTGATGGGGACGGTCACGCCGCCACCACCGCCGCGCGGAGGCCGCGGGCGGCCGCTTCGGGGTCGGTGGCCGCGGTCACGGCACGCACCGCGGCGACCGCGCGAGCTCCGGCGGCGAGGACCGCGCCGATGTTGCCGGCGTCGACTCCGCCGATCGCGACCCAGGGGATGCGCAGCTGCGCGGCGGCGACGGCGCGGACGAGCTCGAGCCCGACCGCGGGGCGCCCCGGCTTCGTCGGCGTCGCCCACACCGGCCCGACCCCGATGTAGTCCGCGCCCTCGGCCTGGGCGGCGAGCGCCTGGCCGAGGGAGTGGGTCGAGCGGCCGACGAGGCCCCCGGGCCAGAGCCGGCGCGCGGCGGCGAGCGGCAGGTCGTCCTGGCCGAGGTGAACGCCGTCGGCGCCCGCGGCCATCGCGATGTCGACACGGTCGTTGACGACGAGGAGCGTGCCGCCCCCGGCGGGGAGGAGCTCGCGGCAGCGCTCGGCGAGGCGCAGTGTCAGCCGCGCGTCCTCTCCCTTGCGCCGCAGCTGCACCACCTCGGCGCCCGCGTCCCGTGCGGCGCGCACCGTCGCCAGCACCCGCTCGGGCGGGTCGTCGGCGGCGGTGATCACGTAGAGACGGACGCGCGCGAGCCGCTCGGCCGGGGCGGTGTCGGTGGTGGGCTCGGGGATCACGGGCATGGGTCACGTCCCGTGGCGGGCGGACGCCATCCAGGCCGGATCCCGTTGCCGCGGCCGCATGACCGGCCGGGTCCTCGGGGTCGCCGCCACGTGGCGGCCTCTCAGCGGATCCGCTCCCCCAGGGGTCAGTCGGATTCTACGGCTTCCGGCTTGACGAACCGCACCGAGCGCCGGCGCATCGCCTCGCCGCAGCGGTCGCAGATCAGCACCGGGTCGAGCGACGCGCCGCAGGCGGGATGGGTGATGCGCACCGGCGGTCCGGCCGGGGTCGCCATCCAGCGGTTCGCCCAGCGCCAGAGAAGCGCCATCACCGGGAAGAAGTCGAGCCCCTTCTCGCTGAGCCGGTACTCGTGATGGTCGCTGCGCTGCTCCGACGGCACCCGCTGGAGCACGTCGAGCGACACCAGGGTGCGCAGCCGCTGGGCGAGCAGGGTCGGGGGGACGCCCAGGTCGCGCTGGAAGTCGCCGAAGCGCCGGGTGCGCAGGAACGAGGCGGCGAGGATGACCGTGTTCCACCGGTCGCCGAGCAGCGCCGCCGTCTCGGGGATGAGGAGCGCGGGATCGGCGGGCTCCTCCACAGCGGACGACCGTCGCCGGAACCGCGGCGGCGCGTTGCGCTCGGGCGCCGCGCCCGGGCTGCGCTCGGCGGCGGTGTCACGCGCTC
>DATKEY010000027.1:0-12924 GCA_035544475.1 Candidatus Dormiibacterota bacterium
CGAGCTCATCCAGCACGTCATCCCCGGGAACGACGACGCCATCCGCGCGGTGCGGCTGATCACCGGGCTGATCGTCGACGCCATCGTCGAGGGCCAGCAGCTGCTCGGCGAGCGCGAGATGCGCGAGCGCCAGGCCGCCGAGCAGGCCGCGGCGGAGGCGGCGGCCGAGCAGGCGCGGTTGGAGGCCGAGGCGGCCAACGCCGCGGCAGCGGAGAGCACCGAGATGGCGGGCGCGACCGCAGGTTCGGAGGAGGCGTAGGTGGCCGAGATCAGCGCCGCCCAGGTCAAGCAGCTGCGCGACACCACCGGGGCGGGGATGATGGACTGCAAGCGCGCCCTCACCGAGACCGGGGGCGACATGGAGAAGGCCAAGGACTGGCTGCGTGCCAAGGGGATGGCCCGGGCCGCCGGCAAGGCGTCTCGCACCGCGAACGAGGGGATGATCGCCTCGTATCTCCACGGGCCCGGCGGCTCGACCCCCAAGCTCGGCGTGCTCGTCGAGCTCAACTGCGAGTCCGACTTCGTCGCCAAGACCGACGACTTCAAGGAGCTCGCCCGCGAGCTCGCGCTCCAGGTCGCCGGCGGCCGCCCGATGTGGGTGCGCCGCGAGGAGGTCCCGGCCGACGTCCTCGAGCGCGAGCGGGCGGTCGCCCGCGCCCAGGTCGAGGGCAAGCCCGCGAACATCGTCGACAAGATCGTCGAGGGCAAGCTCGAGGCCTTCTACGGCGAGCACGTGCTCCTCGACCAGGTCTACGTCCGCGACGAGAAGCGGAAGAAGAAGGTCAACGAGCTCGTCACCGAGGCCATCGCCAAGCTCGGCGAGAACATCACCGTCGCCCGGTTCGCGCGTTTCGAAGTCGGCGAGTCCGGCGGAAACGGCGCCGAGGCGGCGCCCGAAGCCTGAGCGTGGAGCCCGGTGCAACCCGCGTCGTCGAGGTGACCGACCCCGCGGCCGCCACCGAACCGGGGCGCACGCCGCGCTGGCGGCGCGTCGTCGTCAAGCTGAGCGGCGAGGCGCTGATGGGCCCCGGGCAGTTCGGCATCGACGCCACCACCCTCGGTCTCATGGCCCGGCAGGTGGAGCGGGTCGTCGCCAACCTCCGCGTCGAGGTCGCCATCGTCGTCGGTGGCGGCAACATCGTCCGCGGGCTCGAGGTGAGCTCCCAGGGGGTCGATCGGGTCACCGGCGACTACATGGGCATGCTCGCGACGATGATCAACGCGCTCGCGCTCCGCGACGCCCTCGAGCGGCGCGGCCTCGACTGCCGGGTGCAGACCGCGATCGAGATGCACCAGGTCGCCGAGCCGTACATCCGCGGCCGCGCCATCCGCCATCTCGAGAAGGGTCGGGTCGTGATCCTCGGCGCCGGCACCGGCAACCCCTTCTTCACCACCGACACCACCGCGGCGCTGCGGGCGGCCGAGATCGGCGCCGAGGTGCTGCTCAAGGCCACCAAGGTCGACGGCATCTACACCGCCGACCCCAAGAAGCATCCCGAGGCGGAGCGCCTGCCCCACCTCACCTACCTCGAGGTGCTCAACCGGGGGCTCGAGGTCATGGACAACACCGCGCTGACCCTGTGCATGGACAACCGCACGCCGATCGTCGTCTTCGACCTCATGGCCGAGCGGAGCATCGAGCGGGTGATCCTCGGCGAGGACATCGGCACGCTCGTGGACGACGGCGGCTTTACGGACGGTCGCTGAGGCGCAGCCGCATGGATTCCAAGGAGTGGCGGTGATGATCGACGACTGGCTGAAGGATGCCGAGGTCCGCATGGAGAAGAGCCTCGAGGCGCTGCACAAGGAGTTGCAGAGCATCCGGACCGGGCGCGCGACCCCGGCACTCATCGACCGTCTCCAGGTCGACTACTACGGGGCCGCGACGCCGCTGCAGAGCCTCGCGTCGATCACCGCGCCGGAGGCACGGCTGCTCGTCATCCAGCCCTACGACCGCGGCGCCATCACCGCCATCGAGAAGGCCATCCAGAAGAGCGAGCTCGGGCTGAATCCCGGCAACGACGGGCAGCTCATCCGCATCCCCGTGCCGGCGCTCACCGAGGAGCGGCGCAAGGAGTTCGTCAAGCTCGTGAAGCGCCACGCCGAGGAGACGCGCGTCGCCATCCGCAACATCCGGCGCGACGAGGTCGACCACGTGAAGCGGATGGAGAAGGACGGGGAGGCGGGCACCGACGAGATCGACCGCGGCCTCGCCGCGATCCAGAAGATCACCGACCGCTTCATCGCCCGGGTCGAGGAGATCGCCCACCGCAAGGAGGCCGACATCCTCGAGGTGTGACCGCCATGCAGCGCCCGCCCCGTCCCGCCGCCGTCCCGCCGCCCTCGCGGCCGGAGCTGCCGCGCCACGTCGCGATCATCATGGACGGGAACGGCCGCTGGGCACGGCGCCGCCGGCTGCCCCGCATCGCCGGGCACAAGGCCGGCGTGAGCACGATCCGCCCGGTCACCGAGGAGTGTGACCGGCTCGGCGTCCACATCCTCACCCTGTACGCCTTCAGCACCGAGAACTGGTCGCGCCCGCGCACCGAGGTGGCGGCGCTGATGAAGCTCTTCTCCGAGACGATCGACAGGGAGATCGACGAGCTCGACGCCGAGGGCATCCAGCTGCGCATCCTCGGCCGGCGTGAGGAGCTCGGCGACCGGCTGCGCGCCAAGATCGAGCAGGCGGAGGCGCGCACCGCGCACAACACCGGCAACATCCTCAACGTCGCGATCAACTACGGCGGCCGCAGTGAGATCGTCGACGCGGTGCGCGACCTGGCGGCGAGCGGCGCCGACCTCACCGGGCTGGAGGAGGCCGACCTCTCCCGCGCGCTCTACACCGCCGGCCTGCCCGACCCCGACCTCATCATCCGCACCGCCGGCGAGCTGCGGATCAGCAACTTCCTGCTCTGGCAGGCCGCCTACGCCGAGCTCTACGTCACCGAGACGCTCTGGCCCGATTTCGGCCGCGAGGACCTCCAGCGCGCGCTCCGCGCCTTCAGCGAGCGCGAACGCCGCTTCGGCTCCGTCGAGCCGCCGGAGCCGCCGGACGCGATGGCCCCGCGGGCGTCCCACGGAGGGTGAGGCTCGGGGCGCGGGTCGCCAGCGCCGTCGTCCTCGCCGCGGTTCTCGCGACGGCGCTGTGGGTCGGTGGGCCGACCCTGTACGTCGTCACCGGCCTCGCCACGGGGATCGGCCTCCATGAGTACGCGGGGCTCGCCGGCGCCGCGGGCCGGGTCCCCATCCCCGTGTGGGTGCTGTATCCGCTCGGCGGCTGGCTCTTCTATCGCAGCCTCCTCCCCGCGGACGTCCCCGCCCTCGAGTGGGGGCTCGGCGTCGCCGTCGTCGCCGGCCTGCTCGCCTCGCTCATCGTCGGAGAGGGGGGCTTCGCGGGCTGGGCGCTCGCGGTCGGCGGCGCGCTGTGGATCGGGCTCTGCCTCGGCTACTACCTGCCGGTTCTCGACCACCACCTGAGCTCCGGCGATCATCACGGCCTGCGCATCGTCGGCACCACCCTCGCGGCGGCGATGCTCGGCGACATCGCGGCGCTCTTCGCGGGCAGCCGGTTCGGCCGGCACAAGCTGGCGCCGACGATCTCGCCGGGGAAGACGATCGAGGGTGCCGCCGCCTCGATGGCGGCGACGATCGGCCTCTTCGCGTCGGTCAGCGCCTGGCTGCTCGGCTACCCCTGGTACCACGGCGTGCTGCTCGGGTTCCTCCTCAGCGTCGCCGCGCAGGGCGGCGACCTCGTCGAGTCCGCCCTCAAGCGCACCGCCGGGGTCAAGGACAGCGGCCGCCTCGTGCCCGGCCACGGGGGCCTCCTCGACCGCATGGACAGCCTGATCCTTCTCGGACCGGTCGTATATTGCTACCTGCGGGCCTTCGCCCTCTCCTGACCGTGCCGGGCCGCCCGGACCACGTGGAGCCCCCATCCTGCCGCAGCCCGAACCCGCGTCCCGCGCCCGTCGACGTGTCGTCCTCCTCGGCGCCACCGGCTCGATCGGCCGCCAGGCCTGCGCGATCGTCGCCGCCCATCCCGACCTCTTCGAGCTCGTCGGGGTCGTCGCCGGGCACGACGCCGCCGCCCTCGGGGAGGTGGCGCGGCGCTTCCGGGTCCCGCACAGCGCGGTCGTGGATCCGCCTCCGGGGGGGGAGCTTCCTCCGGGGTGTGGGGTCGGGCTCGACGCCGCCTGCGAGATCGCCGCGCTCGACGCCGACGTGGTCTGCGTCGGGATCAGCGGCGCCGCGGCGCTGCGTCCGACCCTCGCCGCCCTCGATGCCGGCACCGACGTCGCCACCGCCACCAAGGAGGTCCTGGTGATGGCGGGCGAGCTGGTGCGCGCCCGCGCCGCCGCCACCGGCGCGACGGTGATCCCCGTCGACAGCGAGCACAGCGCGCTCTGGCAGTGCCTGCGCGGCGAGGACCCGGCGAGCGTGCGCCGGCTGGTTCTCACCGCCAGCGGCGGGCCCTTCCGCGAGCGCCCCCTCGACACCCTCGCGGCGGTCACCGTCGAGGAGGCGCTGCGCCATCCCAACTGGTCGATGGGGCCCAAGATCACCGTCGACTCCGCGACGATGATGAACAAGGGCCTGGAGATCATCGAGGCACACTTCCTGTTCGACATGCCGTACGCGCGCATCGACGTCGTCATCCACCCGCCGAGCGTCGTCCACTCGTGCGTCGAGTTCTGCGACGGCGCCACCCTCGCGCAGCTGGGGCTGCCCGACATGCGGGTGCCGATCGCCCTGGCGCTGAGCGGGGGCCGGCGGCTCGAGGGCGTGTGCGCGCCGGTCGACCTCGCCGCGGCGTCACCCCTGGAGTTCGAGGAGGTCGATCCGCGGCGCTTCCCGGCGGTGGGGCTCGCTCGCCGCGCCGGGGAGGCGGGGGGCGGGGTCCCCTGCGTGCTCAACGCCGCGAACGAGGCGGCGGTCGCGGCCTTCCTCGCCGGCGCGTGCCGCTTCGACGAGATCGTCCCCCTCGTGGAGCGCGCCGTCGAGGCCGCGCCGCGCCCGGCCTCTCCGTCGCTCGACGACCTCGTCGCCCTCGACGGCTGGGCCCGCGACGAGGTGCGCCGCGCCTGCGCCACTCCGACCGGAGGCCGGCAGTGAGCTTCGGCTGGCAGACGATCCCCGCGATCCTCCTCGTCCTCTTCGTGGTCATCAGCTTCCACGAGCTCGGCCACTTCCTCCTCGCCAAGTGGTCGGGCATTCGCGTCGACGAGTTCGCGGTCGGGTTCGGGCCGAAGGTCTACGGCCGCCAGATCGGCGAGACGCTGTACTCGATCCGGCTCGTCCCGGCGGGCGGCTACGTACGGATGGCGGGGATGATGGGGATCGAGGGCGAGGCCGACGCCGGTGAGCGCAACTTCTACCGCGCGACCATCCCGCGGAAGTCGGCGACCATCCTGGCCGGCGGCATCTTCAATCTCTTCCTCGCCGGCGTCCTGTTCGCCGTCGCCGCCGTCCCCGCGATCCCAGCCTCGATCGGGGTCGACAGTCCACTGGCGCTCGCCGGGGTGACCGCCGACGAGCCGCTGTTGAAGGCCGGCGGGATCCCCATCGACCCCCACGACCGCGACAAGGCCTCGGACGCCGTTCACCGGGCCACCGCGGCGAGCAGGGGTGGGGTGATCCCGGTCGTCTATCGCGACCACGGCGGCCGGGAGCGCACCGTGCGGGTCGCGCCGCTGCTGGTGCTCGACAACGAGCGCGTCCCCTCGAACGATGCGGCCAGAAAGGCGGCTCCCCCCCAGGGCCTCCTCGTGGTGGACACCGTCGAGGGACGGCCGCAGCGGCAGGGTGACACGCCGCTGCTCACCGGCGACCCCGCGCAGCTGCTCGGATCGGGCCGTCCGGTGCGGGTCGGCGGTCACATCCTCGGCGCCCCGGACCAGCGCTTCACCGACGCCACGCTCGCCGGCGTCGTGGACGGCGCGCAGGCGGGACCCGGCGCGGTCGCGGCGTCCTGGAAGCTGGGCGTGGGCCCGGGCGAGCAGGCGCGGTCGCTCCCCGCGGCGCTCGCCGCCGGCTTCCGTGAGGTGCCGACCCAGATCTCCGGCACCTTCACCGGCGTCTACTCGCTGATCACCAACCCGAACACCGGTGGTGTCCTCGGTCCCAACGGCGTGAGCGGCCCGGTCGGCATCGTCCGCATCACCAACGTCGTCGCCAAGAGCGGGTGGCTCAACCTCATCACCTGGATGGGCACCCTGAGCGTCGCCCTCGGCGTCTTCAACCTTCTGCCGATCCCCTTCCTCGACGGTGGCCGCTTCGTCTTCATCGTCCTCGAGGCGCTCCGCCGGCGGCGCGTCCGCCCCCAGCTGGAGATGGCCGTCCACTATGCGGGCCTGATGGTCCTGCTCACCTTCGTCATCCTCGTGACCATCCACGACATCCAGGGGAACCAGTGACGCCCCAGAACCGACGCCGCACCGTCCCCGTCAGGGTCGGCCCCGTCGTCATCGGAGGGGCTGCACCCGTCTCGGTGCAGACGATGACCAAGACCCAGACCGAGGACGTGCGCGGCACCCTCGGGCAGATCGAGCGCGCCGCCGCCGCCGGCGCCGACATCGTGCGGGTCACCTGCGACACCCGCGATGCGGCCACCGCGCTGCGCGAGATCGTCGCCGCCTCGCCGGTGCCGATCGTCGCCGACATCCACTACGACGCGCCGCTCGCGCTCCTCGCCCTCGAGGCCGGGGTGCAGTGCCTGCGCCTCAACCCGGGGAACATCTCGGACCCGACCAAGATCCGCGACATCGCCGGCGAGGCGAAGGCGCGGGGGGTCCCCATCCGGATCGGCGTCAACTCCGGGAGCATCCCCCAGCGCAAGGAGCTCGAGCGCGGCCGTGGCGCGAGCATCGAGGAGACCGCGGAGCGGATGGTCGACGCCGCCCTCCACCACATCCGCATCCTCGAGGAGCACGGCGTCGGCCCGGGGATGGTCAAGGTGTCGCTGAAGGCGAGCGACGTCCCGACCAACATCGCCGCCAACCGCCGTTTCGCGGCGCTCGGCAACGGCTATCCGCTGCACCTCGGCCTCACCGAGGCGGGGCCGGTCCAGTCGGGAAGCGTGAAGTCGGCGATGGGGATCGGCATCCTGCTCGCCGAGGGCATCGGCGACACGATCCGGGTGTCGCTGGTCGGCGAGCCGGAGGAGGAGGTGCGGGTCGCCAAGTGGATCCTCGCCAACCTCGAGGAGACACCGAGCGGGCCGAACCTCGTCGCCTGCCCGACGTGTGGACGGCTCGAGATCGACATGAACCCGATGGTCGCCCGCGTCGACGAGGCCCTGCGCCGGGTCCGCCGGCCCCTGACCGTCTCGGTCATGGGCTGCGTGGTCAACGGCCCCGGCGAGGGCATGCATGCCGACATCGGCATCGCCGGCGGCCGGCAGAAGGGCGCGCTCTTCATGTCCGGGCGGGTCGTCGCGACCCTCCCCGAGGCCGAGCTCATCGAGGCGTTGGTGGAGCGGCTCGAGGCGATCGCCGAGGAGGATGCGCGGCTGCTGGCGGAGGGGAAGCCACTGCCCGTCGGCCTTGGGGAAGCGCCGCTGCAGCCGCTCTCCGTGATCCGCGGCGACTGATCCAGGATCGAGCCCTGGCACGTAGTTCGGACATGCACGTTCGAGCTGCGATCATCCTCGGCGCCGCCGTCGCCGGACTGTCCGCCGGGTGCGGCGGGAGCTCGGCGCCGAGCGGCCCGGCGACGGTGGCCGTCGCGATCAAGAACTTCGCGGTCGCGCCGGCCACGATCACCGTGAGCCCGGGGACCAGGGTGACCTGGACCCAGGACGACAGCACGGTCCACACGGTCACCGCGGTGGACGGGTCCTTCGACTCCGGGAACCTGGCCCAGAATCAGAGCTTCAGCCATACCTTCGGCACGGCCGGGACCTTCATGTACCGGTGCAACATCCACCAGTACATGACCGCAACTGTGGTCGTGAAATAGGGAGGGGTGGCGCCGTGGCCCGCTCCCCCCTCCCTATACTCCCGCCCGATGTCCGCACCTCCCCGCGACCCCAAGGCGATCACCCCCAAGTCCGAGGACTTCGACCGCTGGTACGTGGACGTCGTCCGCCGCGCCGAGCTGGCGGATTACACACCCGTCGGCGGGTGCATGGTGGTGCGGCCGTACGGGTGGGGACTGTGGGAGAACGTCCGCGACGCCCTCGACGCGATGATCAAGCGCACCGGGCACGAGAACATGCAGTTCCCGCTGTTCATCCCGGAGTCGCTGCTCACCAAGGAGGCGGAGCACGTCGAGGGCTTCGCTCCGGAGGTCGCGTGGGTCACCCACGGCGGGCAGAAGAAGCTCGAGGAGCGCCTCGCGGTGCGACCCACGAGCGAGACGATCATCTGCACGCTGTACGCGGACTGGATCCACTCCTGGCGTGATCTCCCCGTGCTCATCAACCAGTGGGCGAACGTCGTCCGCTGGGAGAAGCGGACCCGTCTCTTCCTGCGCACGACCGAGTTCTTCTGGCAGGAGGGGCACACGTTCCACGAGACCACGGATGAGGCCGCGGAGGAGGTCGAGACGATGCTCGGGTGCTACCGCGAGCTCGCCGAGGAGTGGCTCGCGATGGCGGTGATCCCCGGGCGCAAGACCGAGTCCGAGAAGTTCGCCGGCGCCGACTACACGATGTCGATCGAGGCGATCATGTCCGACGGCCTGGCTCTGCAGTCGGGGACGTCGCACCATCTCGGCCAGAACTTCACCCGCGCCTACAACATCACCTACACCGGCCGCGACAACACCGTGCAGCACCCCTTCCAGACGTCCTGGGGGCTGTCGACGCGGATCATCGGCGGGGTGATCATGTCCCACGGCGACGACCGCGGCCTCGTGCTGCCCCCGCGGGTGGCACCGGTGCAGGCGGTCGTCGTGCCCATCGAGCGGAGCAACGACCCCGAGGGGACCGAGGCGGTGCGCGCGGCGTGCGCCCGGCTCGAGGCGGAGACGGCGGGCCGCGTCCGGCTGCGGGTCGACCGCCGCGAGGGCCACCGCCCCGGCGAGAAGTACGCCCACTGGGAGCTGCGAGGGGTACCGCTGCGGATCGTGGCCGGCAGCCGCGACCTCGCCGAGGGCGCGGTGAGCCTCGTCCGCCGGGTGGACGGTGCCGAGATGCGACTGCCCCTGGCCGAGGTGGGGGAGAGGCTGCCCGGGCTCCTGGACGAGGCCCACGATCTCCTCCGGGAGCGGGCGCTGAGGCTGCTCGAGGACCACAGCCGGGAGGTGGCCGGCCTCGACGAGCTCCGCGAGGCCTTCGCGGACGGCCCGGTCTTCGCCAACGCCCCCTTCTGCAACCGCCCCGAGTGCGAGGTGGAGGTCAAGGCCGCCGTCCACGCGGTCACGGTGCGCTGTCTGCGGACCGATCGCTCCGGGGAGGGGCGTCCCTGCCTGGCCTGCGGGACCCCGGCGGAGCACATCGCGGTCATCGCCCGGGCGTACTGAGCCCGTCCCGCCGGCGAAACCGGCGGCCCTGCCGTCCCGTTGTACCTGCCCACGGTGGGGCGGGCAGGATCGGCCTCGGGAGGTGGACGTTTGGCAGGTCAGGCCGCGCTCGAAGTGGGCCTCCGCGTGGGGGAGGGTACACTGAACCGGGCAATGCCGATCGCCGAACTCCTGCCCAAGACCTCCTACCTCTCGGAGGCGGACCGTGAGCTGCTCGTTCGCGCCCATGGAGTGGCCGAGCTCGCCCACAAGGGCCAGTTCCGGCTGAGCGGCGAGCCGTACATCGAGCACCCGTTGTCGGTGGCCGGCATCCTCGCCGACCTGCGGCTCGACGCCGACACCCTCGCCGCCGCGCTCCTCCACGACACCGTCGAGGACACCGAGGTGACCCTCGACCGGGTCAGGGCCGAGTTCGGAGAGCACGTCGCCCGGCTGGTGAACGGGGTGACCAAGCTCGGCAAGATCCACATGCGCTCCCGCGAGGAGGTGCAGGCGGAGAACATCCGCAAGATGCTCGTCGCCATGGCCGAGGACATCCGGGTCGTCCTCATCAAGCTCGGCGACCGCCTCCACAACATGCGCACCGTCGACGTGCTCCCGCTCGAGAGGCGGCAGCGGATCGCCCGCGAGACCCTCGACATCTACGCCCCGCTCGCGCACCGGCTCGGGATCTGGCAGATGAAGTGGGAGCTCGAGGACCTCGGCTTCGCCCAGGTCGACCCCGAGAACTTCCACGCCATCGACCAGAAGCTCGCCCGTCAGCGGCGAGAACGCGAGACCTTCGTGGGCAACGTCGCCGAGATCCTCGAGCGCGAGATCGAGGACATCGGTGTCAGCGCGGAGATCTCCGGCCGGCCCAAGCACGTCTACAGCATCTTCGAGAAGATGAAGAAGACGGGGAAGGGCTTCGACGAGATCTTCGACATCATCGCCATCCGCGTCCTCGTCGACTCGGTGAAGGACTGCTACGGGGTGCTCGGCGTCGTGCACTCGCTGTGGAAGCCGATCCCGGGGCGGTTCAAGGACTACATCGCCATGCCCAAGGGCAACGGCTACCAGTCCCTGCACACCACCGTGGTCTCCCACACCGGCGAGGCGATGGAGGTGCAGATCCGCACCCACGAGATGCACCAGACGGCCGAGTACGGCGTCGCGGCGCACTGGCGCTACAAGGAGGGCGGGCTCCACGAGGACCGCTTCGACGAGCGCTTCACCTGGCTGCGCCTGCTCATGGACTGGCAGAAGGAGGTCCTCGACGCCGAGACCTTCGTCGACACCGTCAAGGTCGACATCTTCCAGGACGAGGTCTTCGTCTTCACCCCCAAGGGTGACGTGCGCTCGCTCCCCGCGGGCAGCACCCCGGTGGACTTCGCGTACCGGGTGCACACCGAGGTCGGCCACCGCTGCATCGGCTCCAAGGTCAACGGGCGGATGGTGCCGCTCGACCATGTCCTGGAGAACGGCGACATCGTCGAGGTGCTCACCACCAAGGGTCCGCACGGGCCGTCGCGTGACTGGCTGACCTTCGTCAAGACGAGCTCTGCCCGCGAGAAGATCCGCGGCTGGTTCAAGAAGGAGCGTCGCGAGGAGAACGTCCAGAAGGGCCGCGAGCACCTCGACAAGGAGTTCCGGCGGATGCGCCAGCTCGCGTTCGGCTCGATCAAGGACGACCGCCTGCTCGAGCTCGCGCACGAGTTCAAGTTCCAGACGATCGACGACTTCATCGCCGCCGTCGGGTACGGCGACATCAGCGCGCGCTCCGCGGTGCTGCGCTTCACCGCGATGGAGGAGGGGGCGCCCAGCGAGCAGCGCGACGACCGCATCCTCACCATCCCGCTCACCAGCACCCCGCGGCCCACCGGCGAGGTGAGGGTCCGTGGCGTCGCCGACGTGCTCACCTCGCTGTCGCAGTGCTGCAAGCCGGTCGCCGGCGAGCCGATCAAGGGCTATGTCACCCGCGGCAAGGGGGTGTCGGTGCACCGCACCGGCTGCGCGAACATCGTCAACGCCGCCGACCCCGAGCGCATCGTCGAGGTGGACTGGGAGCGCGGCTCCCGCCAGCTCTACCCGGTCGGGATCAAGATCGAGGCCTGGGATCGCACCGGCCTGCTCCGCGACATCGCCGCGGTGATCGCCGAGTCGAAGATCAACCTCAGCGGCGCCGACGTGCAGGTCTTCGACGACCGCACCGCGGTGATCTCGACGATCGTCGAGATCCAGAGCCTCACCCAGCTCAGCCGCCTCCTGGAGCGCCTCGAGGCGATCCGGGACGTCCATACGGTGGCGCGGGAGGCCAGCTAGACTCGGCCGCTGTGCCGCCGCCCAGCGCCCCCAAGGGCACTCACGACCTGCTCCCGGACGCCTCGACGGCGTGGCGGTGGCTGCACCGGGTCCATGCCGAGGTCACCGAGCTCCACGGCTACCGGCTCGTCGACACCCCGATGTTCGAGCACACCGAGCTCTTCGAACGCGGCGTGGGCGCCGGGACCGATGTGGTCGACAAGGAGATGTACACCTTCACCGACCGCGGCGGACGGTCGCTGACGCTGCGCCCCGAGGGCACGGTGGGAGTGCTGCGGGCGGTCCTGGAGCACCGGCTCACCGACGAGGTGCGCCCGGTGCGGGCCCACTACGCCGGGCCGATGTTCCGGGCCGATCGGCCCCAGAAGGGCAGGTACCGGCAGTTCCACCAGGTCGGGGTGGAGGCGATCGGCGAGCGACTCCCGGGGCTCGACGTCGAGGTCGTCGAGATGGGCCGGCGATTCCTCGACGGGCTGGGGATCACCGGGGTCGACCTCCAGCTCAACACCCTCGGGGATCTCGACGACCGGGTGCGCTATCGCGAGGCCCTCCTCGGCTACTACCGCCCGCTCGTCGACCGGCTCTGCGACGACTGCCGGCGCCGGCTCGAGATCAACCCCCTGCGCGTCCTCGACTGCAAGCGCGACCAGGGGCTGAGCGTCGACGCGCCACTGATCACGGACTCGCTCAGCGAGGCGAGCACCGCCTACTTCGCCTCCGTCCAGGAGGGGCTCGCGGCGGCGGGGGTGCCCTTCACCCTCAACCCCCGGCTGGTGCGCGGCCTCGACTACTACGCCCACACCGCCTTCGAGTACTGGCACAGCTCGCTGCAGGGCGCGCAGAACTCGCTCGGCGGCGGCGGTCGCTACGACGGCCTCGCCGCCGCTCTCGGCTTCCCCGCCACTCCGGGGATCGGCTACGCCTTCGGCGTCGAGCGTCTGCTCCTCATCGCCGGCGAGCAGGGGACCGCCCCGTCGCCGGAGCCGGCGTGCGACGTCGTCGTCTGCTCGATCGACTCCGCCCAGGTGCCGGCGGCGGCGGAGCTCGCCCGGGTGCTGCGCGCCGCGGGGGTGCGCACGGTTCTGGACGCGAGCGACCGCAAGATCGGGCGCAAGCTGAGTGCCGCGGACGCGCTCGGGGCGAGGGTGTGCGTCATCGTCG
>DATKEY010000028.1:0-3628 GCA_035544475.1 Candidatus Dormiibacterota bacterium
CCGGCGAGCCCGAGCCCGCCGCCTCGCCGCCGACGGCGCGGCCGCGTCCGGCCCGGCGGCGCGTCTCGGTCCCACGGATCGCGCTGCCCGCGAAGCTCCAGCGCGCCCTCGGAGTGGCCGGCATCGCCGCCGGCGTCGCCGCGCTCGGGCTCCTCCTCGCGGATGTGTGGCCCGCGTCCGCTCCCGCCGACCCGAGCGCCGCCACCCGCATCACCGTGCTGCCCCGCGGGTCCGTGAGCACGCTCACCATGGCCGACGCGGGCGCCCTCGCCGACCCCTCGGTGGTGCCCGATGCGAGCGCCGTCGCCCCCATCGTCGAGCGTTCGGAGACCATGGCCGGCGGCGGCCGGCACACCACCGCGACGATGACCGGCTCGACCGGCGGGTGGCCGGCGGCGACGGCCCACCGCGTCGCAACCGGGCGGATCTTCACCCCCACCGAGGTGAGCGCCGGCGCCCACGTCGTCGTGCTCGGCAGCTCGCTCGCCCAGCGTCTCTTCCCCGGCTCCACGGCGACCGGCGCGAGCGTCACCATCGCCGGGCGGACGTTCAGCGTCATCGGGGTGCTCGCCGCGAGCCCCGTCGACCCCGGCCCCGTCGCCCTCGTGCCGATCACCTCGGCCCAGGGGATCACCGGCACCGCCGGCGGCCGCACCGTCGACCGCATCCTCGTCAGCGCCCCGAGCCCGGACACCGTCTACACGGCGTACCAGGAGGTGAACAACCTCCTGCTCCAGACCCACCACACCAGCAACCCCTTCGCGACGGACTTCACCCTGACCGCCGCGGCGGTCGCCGGCGGGCACAGCGCAGGGCTGCTCTGGGGCCTCGGCCTCCTGGCCGCCGTCGCACCGCTTCTCGGGGCGATGGCGATCCTGCGACTGCGCCGCGCCGCCTGATCCACGCCCGGTATCGTGGGGTCGTGGGCCCCGACGCGAGTGCCATCCCCTCCGCAGGACTGCGGGTGGTCGTGCTGGTCAAGCAGGTGCCCCGCTTCGAGGCGATGGAGCTCGGCCCCGACGGCCGGCTGGTCCGCGACGGCATCGAGCTGGAGATGAACCCCTACTGCCGGCGCGCGGTGACCGCCGGCGTCGCCCTCGCCGCGGGTGGCGGACGCTGCACCGTCCTCACCCTCGGGCCGCCGCCGGCCGAGGACTGCCTCCGTGAGGCGATCGCCTGGGGCGCGGACGACGGGGTCCTCGTCACCGACCCGGCGCTCGCGGGCAGCGACACCCTGGCGACCGCCCGTGCCCTCGCCGCCGCGGTGCGCCTGCTCGGCGACGTCGACGTCGTCGTCTGCGGGCGCAACTCGGTCGACGCCGACACCGCCCAGGTGCCCGCCGAGCTCGCCGAGCTGCTCGACCTCCCTCTGCTCGCCGCCGTGCGCGAGCTGGGCCTCGAGGAACGCCGGCTGCGGGTGCGCTGCGAGACCGACGACGGGACCGCCGACCGCGAGGTCGACCTCCCCGCGGTCGTCTCCTGCGCGGAGCGGCTCTGCGAGCCCTGCAAGGTGGCCCCGGAGGGGCGCGCGGAGGTGGCCGCGGATCGGATCCGGCGCCTCGAGACCACGGCGCTCGGCGATGGTCCGTGGGGGCAGCAGGGCAGCCCGACCCGCGTGGGCCGGGTGCGGCACCTCGCCGCCGACCGGCAGCGCCTCCGCCTCGACGGCCCCGTCCACGAGCAGGTGCATCGCGCCGTCTCCCTCCTCGAGGAGCGCCGGGCGTTCGACGCCGGCACCGGCTGGGGGGACACCGGCAGCGTCCTCGCGCCTCTTCGCAGCGCCGCCTCGCCGTGCGTCGCCGTCCTCGCCGACCCCGCGCGGCCCCGGACGACCCGCGAGCTCCTGGGGACCGCCGCCCGGCTCGCGGCCGAGCAGGGGGGCGAGGTGATCGCCCTCGGCGTCGGGTCCGTGCCCGACGAGGCCGCCGCCTGGGGCGCCGACGCGGTGGCGCTGATCTCCGGCGCCGAGGTCGAGGAGGACGTCGCCGCCGCCGTCGCCGGGTGGTGCGCGGAGCGACGGCCATGGGCACTGCTCCTCCCGGCGACGATGTGGGGGCGCGAGGTGGGCTCGCGGATCGCCGCCCGCGTCGGCGCCGGGCTCGTCGGCGACGCCGTCGACCTCGACGTCGAGAACGGCCGCCTCGTTGGATGGAAGCCCGCGTTCGGCGGCAGCCTGGTCGCGGCGATCACCGCGGACTCCCCCACCCAGCTCGCGACGGTGCGGCCCGGAAGCCTGCCGCTCCTGGTGCCCCGCCGCCGGGTCCGGGTGCGCACCGAGCCGGGGCTGATCGTGACGCCGCGGGGCCGCGCGATCATCACCGCCCGCCACCGCGACGACGACCCCGACGCCCTCGCCCGGGCCGAGGCGGTGGTCGCGGTCGGGGGCGGCGTCCCGCCCGAGGCATACCCGCGGCTCCGGCCTCTGCTCGAGGCCCTCGGCGCCGAGATGGCCGCCACCCGCCGGGTCACCGACCAGGGGTGGCTCCCACGCTCCCGCCAGGTCGGGATCACCGGTCACAGCGTCTCGCCGAGGCTCTACGTCGCCCTGGGGATCGCGGGCAAGTTCAACCACGCCGTCGGCACCCGCGGGGCGGGGACCGTGCTCGCGGTCAACTCCAACCCCCAGGCCCTCATCTTCGAGGCGGCCGACATCGGCATCACGGCATCATGGGAGGAGGTGGTGCCTCTGCTCGCGGCCGCCGTGGCGTCGCGGGGCGCCACCACCCGTCGCGCGGTCTGAGGAGGGCGCCATGATCCGGGTCGACCATGAGGACGGCGTCGCCGTCGTCCGCCTCGAGCACGGCAAGGTCAACGCGCTCGACGTCGAGCTGCTCCGCACCGCGGCGGCGACGGTCCGCGACCTCTCCTCCGCGGACGCGATCGTGATCACCGGTCGCGACAGCGCCTTCTCCGCGGGGGTCGACCTGCGCCGCGTCCTCGACGGGGGGCCCGTGTACGCGGCCGAGCTCGTCGACGCGATCAGCGACGCCGCGCTCGCCCTCTTCGACCATCCGCGCCCGACGGTCGCCGCGATCAACGGGCACGCGATCGCCGGCGGCTGCGTCCTCGCCGCCGCCTGCGACGTGCGGCTGATGTCCGGCGGGAGCATCGGGGTCACCGAGGTGCGCGTCGGCGTCCTCTTCCCCACCGCACCCCTCGAGGTGGTGCGCCACGCCTGCGGCGCGGCGGCGGACGAGCTCGTCCTCAGCGGGCGGCTGCTCGATGCCGACGCTGCCCAGCGCTGTGGGCTGGTCCACGAGGTCGTCGCCCCCGATGCGCTCCTCGGCACCGCGGTGCGCCGCGCTCGCGACCTCTCCCGTGTGCCCGCCAGCGTCTACGCCGCGACCAAGCAGCAGCTCCACCGCGACACCCGCAGGCGGATCACCGAGAACCGGGACGTCGACAACGCCCGGGTCGTCGCCGCCTGGCAGGACCCGCAGACCCTGGTGACGATGCGCAGCTTCCTCGAGCGCGTCACCCGCGCGGGCACGCGCGCCGCGAGTTAGGAGGGGTCGCGCCCCAGCCAGCCGGCGAGACGGTCGTAGGCGGGCGCATCCGCCGACACCGGGACCTCGGGGCCGAACCCCCGCCCGCTCGCCTCGTCGCCGCGGTATTCCGGACGGAGCGC
>DATKEY010000029.1:0-2226 GCA_035544475.1 Candidatus Dormiibacterota bacterium
CCGTGCTCCTGCTCTGGTTCTACCCGCTGACCCGCCTGGTCATCCCCTACGCGCGCCGGCGGCCGCTGCGCAGTCCCCTCCCCGGCGTGATCGCCGCCCCCGATCCGTCGAGACGGGTCGCCGGCCGGACGGTCCGTGAGCCGGCCGTGGCGGAGGTCGACCCCGCCTGGACGGGGGCCGTGGAGCGGCGCGACACGATGGCGATCGCCCGCGGCGCCCGGGGCGAACGCATCCCGATGTGGTGAGGACAGACCGATGATCGAGGACCCGCGTCACCGGCTCGATGACCGAGCTCGGGGCTGGCTGCGCTACATCTGGGAGAAGGCGACCACCCCCGACGACTGGAGCATCGCCGGCGAGCCACACCCCTGGTGGGACCGCTACAGCACTCCGCCGCTCTGCAGCCTGGCCCGATTCGACCTCCACGAGACCGGCTACGTGCTCCCGGTGATGTGCGACGTCACACCCGCCTGGCGCGAGGTGTACACGCGCATCGCCGACGAGCTGCTCGGGCGGTACACGACCTTCTGGTCGGTGATCGACTGGGTGACGATGATCGGTCACGACCCCGATGCCGACCGCCACCCGCCGGAGTGGCTGGCGTACATCCCCGAGCACCTGCGCGGCCGCTACGACTCGCCGGGCTGGACCGCCAACGGCATCGAGCCGTGGGGGCTGCAGCCCGATCCCATCGGCTCCGACGGGAACCTCTTCTTCCGTGGATTCCTCAACCTGCTCCTCTGCTTCTACCGCTACGTCGCCGGCGACGACCGCTGGCTGCGGCCCTTCGCCGTCACCGGCTACCAGGATCGCTGCTTCGAGTGGGACCACCACCGTCTCGTCGACTTCATGCACGAGCAGTGGAAGGAGCGGCCGGCGGGAGTGCACTGTGAGAACACCAAGATCTGGCCGTTCTGTTTGAGCGGCGCAGGGCTCGGGCTGCAGCTCTACGACGGGCTCTTCACAGCCTCGACCCACGGCGTGTTCGACCGCTGGGTGGAGTACGCGCGCACCCACTACATGGGCCTCGACCGCCGTGGCGGAGTCGACTGGTTCGCCTTCTACCACGACCCGCTCGAGCGGACGTCGCTGGTGCTGCGCGACTCCCTGTCGGCGTACGCAGCGCTCTGCATCATCCCCTACGTCCTCCCTCAGAACCGCGAGTTCGCAACGCTGCTCTACGAGTCCTCGATCCGCGGTCTCGGCTGGGACGACCCGCGCGCACCCCTGCTGCAGCTGCACCCCGACCCGCGCTGGCTGGTGATCGCCCTGGTGGTGGCGCGCGAGATCGGCGACCGCGGCACCGAGGAGCGGCTGCGCGCCGTCGCCGAGCGGAGCTTCGAACCGCGCGCCTTCGGCCCCGACGGCGACCGCTTCGGCTGGTGGTTCAACCTCGGCGAGGAGTACCCGCGCGGCCAGCTCGCCAGCCTGATGATGCTCAGCGAGATCGGCGAACCGGGGTCGTGGGCCCGGGTGTTCACGCACCCCAACCTCGCGAAGTTCGACCAGCCGACGGTCGAGGGCGTCGACTACCCACGGCTCGGGATCGCCCAGGCGTGGAACGACCTCGACGCCGGGGCGCTCTGGGTCGAGACCGTGGCCGCCACCACCGCGGCGCGCGGCGAGCGCACCGCCTGGCGGGTGACCGGCCTGCCGGACGCGGCGTCGGTCGCGGTGCAGTGCGACGGCAGCGACTTCCCCGCCTGGCGGGTGGTCGATCCCGGGAGCATCGAGCTCGAGTGCGAGGTCGGCGACCGCCTCTACCGGATCGCCACCGGCCACCACGGCGACCCGTCGCCACGTCCCGAGGCGGCGCTCCGGTCGTCGCCGGCCGTTCCGCAGAGGCGCGTCTACGTCCCGGCGTCACCCGGCGGAAGCTCCTGCTGCGGATAGCGCAACGTTCGAGGCGCGACTGGAGGAGGGAGCCGCCCCGAGCAGCGCGTCCCTACACTGACAGACGATGGGAGTCCAGGAGCTGGCGCGGTGACGTTCGACTACGACGTCCTCGTGGTCGGCAGCGGCTTCGGCGGCAGCGTCAGCGCGCTGCGCCTGAGTGAGAAGGGGTACCGGGTCGGCGTCCTCGAGGCGGGGCGGCGCTACGGGCCCGCCGACCTGCCGGCGACGAGCTGGCGGCTGCGCCGCTACCTCTGGATGCCCCGTCTCGGGCTGCGCGGGATCCAGCGGATCACCCTGCTCGACGACGCGATGATCCTCTCCGGCTGCGGG
>DATKEY010000030.1:0-7229 GCA_035544475.1 Candidatus Dormiibacterota bacterium
AGCCGTTGCCATCGCCGTCGAGTGGCTGAAGCAGGTCCGCCTGCTCGGCGGCAATCTGCGCGTCGTCGACGGCACGGGATGCTCCGTCGGCCTTCGCGTAGGCCGCGGCAGCATCCCCGGCGCGCCGCCCGAAGACGAGGATGTCGCCGAGTGAATTGCCGCCGAGACGGTTGGCGCCGTGCAGCCCGCCCGCGGCCTCGCCCGCGGCGTACAGGCCGGGCACCGTGGTCGCGCCGGTCTCGGGCGCGACCCGCACCCCGCCCATGGTGTAGTGGATGGTGGGCCCGACCTCCATCGGCTCCGTGGTGATGTCCACCGAGGCCAGCGCGTGGAACTGCTCGTACATCGAGGGCAGCCGCTTCTTGATGTACTCGGCGCCGCGATGGCGGACGTCGAGGAAGGCGCCGCCGTGGGGTGACCCCCGTCCCGCCTGGGCCTCCTTGTAGATGGAGCGGGCGACGACGTCACGCGAGGAGAGCTCCATCTTCTTGGGGTCGTACTTCTCCATGAAGCGCTCGCCGAGCGAGTTGTAGAGCCGGCCACCCTCGCCGCGGACCGCCTCGGTGACGAGGATGCCGCGCGCCCCCGGCGGCCAGATCATCCCGGTGGGATGGAACTGCACGAACTCCATGTCGAGCAGCTCGGCGCCGGCGCGGTAGGCGAGGGCGGCGCCGTCGCCCGTGCCCTCCCAGGAGTTGCTGGTGTGCTTGTACATCCGCCCCCAGCCGCCGCTGCCGAGCACCGTCGCCTTGGCGCGGAAGACGACGAAGCCGCCGTCGTTGCGCCGGTAGCCGATGGCGCCGACCACCCGCTCGCCGTCCCTGAGGAGGGAGGTGAGCGTGTACTCCATGTGCACGGTCACGTTGGGCGTGTGCACCGCGCGGTCCTGGCAGGTGCGGATCAGCTCCAGCCCGGTGCGGTCGCCGACGTGGGCGAGACGCCAGAAGGTGTGCGCCCCGAAGGAGCGCTGGTTGATCCGGCCGTCGGGGGTGCGGTCGAAGAGCCCGCCCCAGCGCTCGAGCTCGTAGCAGCGGTCGATGACCTCCTGGGTGTAGATCTCGACCATCCGCCAGTCGTTGATCAGCTGCCCGCCGAGCATGGTGTCGGCGAAGTGGACGCCCCAGTTGTCGCGCGGGTCGGTGTTGCCGAGCGCGGCGGCCAGTCCGCCCTCGGCCATCACGGTGTGGGCCTTGCCGAGGAGCGACTTGGTGACCACCGCGGTGCTGCAGCCCGCCTCCCCGGCGGCGACCGCGGCACGCAACCCGGCTCCGCCGGCGCCGACGACGAGGACGTCGCAGTCGATGGTGTCGTAGCTCTCGGGGGTCATCGGACGAGGATGTGGGGGTCGGTGAACCAGCCCGCGTTGAGCATCCGGATGTAGCCGTCGACGGCCCAGACGCTGAAGAGGCTGACCCACGCCCAGGTGGGATGGATCACGTTGATCCGGGTGACCGCCTTCCAGGCGCTGTGCCGCTGGCGGCCGAAGCGCACGCAGGAGTAGCAGTCGATGTTGCCGCCGATCAGGTGGCGGAAGGAGTGGCAGGAGAAGGTGTAGCCGGCGAGCAGCAGCACGTTCACCACCATGACCGCCGTCCCCAGGCCGAGGTAGAGGTGACCGCCGAGGCTGAAGGCGTTCACCGCGTCGAAGCCGAGGATCGGCATGTAGATGATCGCGCCGTAGAGGGCGAAGCGGTGGAGGTTGTTGAGGATGAAGGGGAAGGCGGTCTCACCGCGGTAGGTGCCATGGCGCAGCTCGCTGACCGCGCACGCGGGCGGGTCCCAGAAGAAGGAGCGGTGGTACGCCTTGCGGTAGTAGTAGCAGGTGCCCCGGAACGCGATCGGGACGAGGATGCAGAGCAGTCCGGGGAACCCCGGGATGTGGTTGGCGAGCCAGCCGGGGGAGTACAGCGGCGAGAGGTAGGGGGCGTTGTGCGCCTCGCCGTTGCCGGCGGTCGAGGCCCAGATCGAGTAGACGATGAAGCCGCCGAGGACCACCGTCACGGTGAGCGGCAGGGCCCACCACGGGGCGTCCCGACGCAACCGGGCGAGGACCCCGACGTGGGCGCCGGCCTCGCCGCCTCCGGCCCCCTTGACCGAGCCGGCGACCTCCGAGCTGACCGTCATCCGCTCTTGTCCTCCACACCGTCACCCGCTCACCGGGGCTCCGCCGAGATCGCCGTCATGCTACCGATTCAGGTCGCCGGGTCGGCCTCCCGTTGACGCTGGGGGAACGCGATGCGACGATCGGAGGCCGTGACCTCCGCCCCGTTGGTGGCGCGGCCGGGGGCCGTCCGCTCGCACCCGCTCGCCGGCCTGCTCCTCGCCGGCCTGCTGCTGGCGTCCACCTCGGCGACGGTGGCCCATGCGGCCCCGCCGCCGGTCCGCGCCGCGGCGCCGCAGCCCTGGACCTCGACCCAGAGCATGGCGAGCGGCCGCGATCACGCCACCGCGACCCTCCTCGAGGACGGACGGGTGCTCGTCGCCGGCGGGGTGAGCAACGGGACCGTGCTCGCGACCGCCGAGACCTACGACCCGGCGACCGGCCGCTGGCGGGCGGCAGGAGTGATGTCCACCGCCCGCTACGCGGCGACCGCGACCCGGCTCCGTGACGGCCGGGTGCTCGTCGCCGGCGGGATCCGCTACGGGACCCACCTCGCCACCGCCGAGCTCTACGACCCGGCGACCGGGTCCTGGGCGGCGACCGGGAGCATGATGTCGGTGCGGGCGCTCCACACCGCGACCCTCCTCGGCGACGGCCTCGTCCTCGTCGCCGGAGGGTTCGACGGCCACCAGGAGCTGGCCTCGACCGAGCTCTTCGACCCCGCCGTCGGTCGGTGGCGGCCGGGGGTGCCGATGACAACGCCGCGGATCGGGCACACCGCCACCCGGCTCGCCGACGGCCGAGTCCTCGTCGTCGGCGGAATCGCCGAACGCAACGTCCCTCTGCCGATCACGCCCAAGCTGCCGGTCGTCGGCGTCTACACGAGGGGCCCGTCGGCGGAGGTCTACAGCCCGATGCCGGGCAGCTGGCTGGCGACCGGTACGACGACGGCGGACCGGGTGGTCCACGCCGCCACCCTCCTCCGCGACGGGCGGGTGCTCGTCACCGGCGGCTATGACATCGACACCGGCCGGCCGCTCGCCACCACGGAGATCTACGACCCGCTCACCGATCTCTGGGAGGGTGGCCCGGAGATGGGCTCGGCCCACGCCGTGCACACCGCCACCCTGCTGGGAGACGGGAGCGTCCTGGTGACCGGGGGAGGCGACCTCGACGGCTACGGCACCAGCAGCTCCGCCGAGCGCTACCGGCCCGGTGCCGGCGCCTGGACCGCCGCCGGGAGCATGGGCTGGGCCCGGGCGCTCCACACCGCCACCCTGCTCCTCGACGGCCGCGTACTCGTCGCCGGGGGCCGGAGCGCGGCGAGCGGGACCCTCGCGGTGGCCGAGCTCTTCACGGGCTGATCCGCGGGTTCGGCGCTCCCGGGAGCCTCGACCGCCGTGGCGCGGCGGGGACGACTGCTGTATCGTCTAGAGTTCAGCGAAGGCACGGCGACCACCCATATCCCCGGCCAGCTACAACGGCGTCCCTGGAGCCACCATCCCCGGCTCGGCCGGCGCGCGTCGCGCTCATCTCATCCCGCCGTACCACCGCATACCCACAGGACCAGCCCCATGTCGAGACTGATCCCCCAGGGCCTGTACGACCCCGCCCACGAGCACGACGCGTGCGGCGTGGCCTTCGTGGCCAGCATCGCCGGCGAGCGATCGAACGCGATCGTCGGACGGGGGCTCGAGGCGCTCGTCAACCTCGGCCACCGCGGCGCCTGCGGCTGCGACCCGGAGACCGGCGACGGCGCCGGCATCCTCATCCAGATCCCCGACGCCTTCCTCCGCCGCGAGGCGGACGTCGACCTCCCCGCCCCCGACGCCTACGGGGTCGGCATGGTCTTCCTCCCCACCGATCCCGAGGAGCGGCGGCGCTGCGAGACGATCGTCGAGCGCTGCTGCGAGGACGAGGGGCTGCGGCTGCTCGGCTGGCGCGACGTCCCCCACGACCCGTCGGCGATCGGCCACGTGTCCCGCGCGGGGATGCCGTCGATCCGGCAGTTCTTCGTCGCCGCCGTCGGCGTCCACGGCGACGTCCTCGAGCGGCGCCTCTACGTGCTCCGCCGGGTGATCGAGCGGAAGCGTGACGAGGCCGCGCCCCCCGGCGACCAGCTCTTCTACATCTGCAGCCTGAGCTGCCGCACGGTGGTCTACAAGGGGATGCTGATGGCGCGGCAGATCGCGCCGTTCTTCCCCGACCTCGTCGACCACAGCGTGGTCTCGGCGCTCGCGCTGGTGCACTCCCGCTTCTCCACCAACGTGCTCCCGCGGTGGGACATCGCCCAGCCGTTCCGCTACAGCGCCCACAACGGCGAGATCAACACCCTGCGCGGCAACGTCAACTGGATGCGCGCGCGGCAGTCGAAGTTCAAGAGCGCGCTGTACGGCGCCGACATCGAGAAGCTGCGGCCGGTGATCGACGAGACCGGCTCGGACTCCGCCCAGTTCGACAACGCCCTCGAGATGCTGTCGCTCACCGGGCGGACGCCGCAGCACGCGATCATGATGATGATCCCCGAGGCGTGGCACCAGAACCACGAGATGGACGAGGAGCGCCGCGCCTTCTACGAGTTCCACTCCGGGCTGCTCGAGCCCTGGGACGGTCCGGCCGCGATCGCCTTCACCGACGGGCGGGTGATCGGCGCCACCCTCGACCGCAACGGGCTGCGCCCCGCCCGCTACGTCGTCACCGACGACGGCCTGGTGGTGATGGCCTCCGAGACCGGGGTGCTCGACCTCCCCGAGGAGCGGATCATCCGCAAGTGGCGGCTCGAGCCCGGCAAGCTGCTGCTCGTCGACACCGAGGCGCGGCGCATCGTCGACGACGACGCCGCCAAGGTCGAGCTCGCGCAGGCCCACCCCTACCGAGACTGGATCCGGCGGGGGACGGTCTACCTCCACGAGCTCGAGGACACCGAGCATCCCTCCGAGCCCGACTCCGGCACTCTGCTCATCCGCCAGCAGGCCTTCGGATACACCCAGGAGGACATCAAGATCCTGCTGGCGCCGATGATGGTCACCGGCGAGGAGCCGATCGGGTCGATGGGCAACGACACCCCGCCGGCGGTGCTCTCCGACCGGCCACAGCCGCTCTTCAACTACTTCAAGCAGCTCTTCGCCCAGGTCACCAACCCGCCGATCGACCCCATCCGCGAGCAGATGGTGATGTCGCTGGTGACCAGCCTCGGCGCCGGGGGGAACCTCCTCGAGCAGGCGCCGAGCCAGGCGTGCCGGCTGGAGATCCCGCACCCGATCCTCACCAACGCCGACCTCGGCAAGATCCGCCACGTCACCCAGCGCGACTTCCCCGCGGCGACGATCTCGGCGGTCTTCCACCTCAACGAGGAGCGGGGGCTCGAGCGCGGGCTGCGCCGCATCTGCCGGATCGCCTCGCAGCGCATCGCCGAGGGCTACACCGTTCTGGTCCTCAGCGACCGCAACATCGACGCCGCGCATGCGCCGATCCCGAGCCTGCTCGCCACCGGGGCCGTCCACCACCACCTCATCCGCGAGCAGACCCGCACCAGCGTCGGCCTGGTCATCGAGACCGGCGAGGCCCGGGAGATCCAGCACTTCGCCCTCCTCATCGGCTACGGCGCCGAGGCGGTCAACCCCTACCTCGCCTTCGAGACCCTCCACGACCTCGCCCGCCGCGGCATGCTGCCGCCGGGGATGGACGCCCACAAGGCGGAGGCGACCTTCGTCAAGGCGGTCGGCAAGGGACTGCTGAAGACGATCTCGAAGATGGGCATCTCGACGGTCCAGTCGTACTGCGGCGCCCAGATCTTCGAGGCGATCGGCGTCGGTCGCGAGGTGATCGACCGCCACTTCACCGGCACCGCCTCGCGGATCGGCGGCATCGGCCTCGAGGTCATCGCCGAGGAGGCGCTCGCCCGCCACTCCGACGCCTTCCCCGAGGTGCGCGTCGGCGCGCCCGTCCTCCAGGAGGGCGGCCAGTACCAGTGGCGGCGCAACGGGGAGTTCCACCAGTGGAACCCCGAGACGATCGCCAAGCTCCAGCACGCGGTCAAGACCAACGACGAGTCCTGGTACCGCGAGTACGCGGCGATGGTCGACGACCAGAGCAGGCAGCTGAAGACGCTGCGCGGGCTCTTCGGTTTCCGCACCGACCGCGAGCCGGTCCCGATCGACGAGGTCGAGCCGGCGAGCGAGATCGTCAGGCGCTTCGCCACCGGTGCGATGTCGCTGGGGTCGATCAGCACCGAGGCGCACGAGACCCTCGCGATCGCGATGAACCGCCTCGGCGGCAAGTCGAACACCGGCGAGGGCGGCGAGGATCCGCGCCGCTACCTGCGCGACGCCAACGGCGACTGGCGCCGGAGCGCGATCAAGCAGGTCGCCTCGGCGCGCTTCGGGGTGAACGCGAACTACCTCGTCAACGCCGCCGAGCTGCAGATCAAGATCGCCCAGGGCGCGAAGCCCGGCGAGGGCGGCCAGCTGCCCGGCCACAAGGTCGACGAGTACATCGCGAAACTGCGGTACTCGACCCCGGGCGTCGGCCTCATCTCCCCTCCCCCACACCACGACATCTACTCGATCGAGGACCTCGCTCAGCTCATCCACGACCTCAAGAACGCCAACCCCCAGGCGCGGGTGAGCGTGAAGCTCGTCTCCGAGGTCGGGGTCGGGACGGTCGCCGCCGGGGTGAGCAAGGCGCACGCCGACCACATCGTCATCGCCGGCTACGAGGGGGGCACCGGCGCCTCGCCGCTCTCCTCGATCAAGCACGCCGGCATCCCCTGGGAGATCGGCCTCGCCGAGACCCAGCAGGTGATGGTGCTCAACGACCTCCGCAGCCGGGTCACCCTCCAGGCCGACGGCCAGATGAAGACCGGGCGCGACGTCGTCGTCGGGGCCCTTCTCGGCGCCGAGGAGTTCGGCTTCGCGACCTCGGCGCTCATCGCCAGCGGCTGCATCATGATGCGCGTCTGCCACCTCAACACCTGCCCGGTCGGGATCGCCACCCAGGACGAGCGGCTGCGGAAGAAGTTCAACGGAAAGGCCGAGTACGTGGTGAACTTCATGACCTTCCTCGCCGAGGACGTGCGCCGGCACATGGCGCGGCTCGGCTTCCGCCGCTTCGACGAGATGATCGGCCG
>DATKEY010000031.1:0-12704 GCA_035544475.1 Candidatus Dormiibacterota bacterium
GTGGCGGAGGACGATGACGTCGGCGTACGCCTCGACCATCCGGATCGTGTCCTCGAGGGTCTCGCCCTTGATCGCGCTGGAGAACTCGCGTGCCGCCTCGGTGCCGATCACCGAGCCGCCGAGGCGGACCATCGCCGATTCGAAGGAGAGCCGGGTGCGGGTGCTCGGCTCGTAGAAGAGCGTCGCCATGATCCGGCCGTCGAGCCGGCGGTCGCGCACCCCGTCGAGGGCGGTCGCCCTGGCGACCACCTGCTCGAGCAGATCGCGGTCGAACTGGTGGGCGCTCACGACATGGTCGAGGAGCCGGGGCTGCGCCGTCGTCACCATCACCGTCGCCTCCTCGACCGGCGGTTCGGTCGGCGTCGAGGCACGCGGCGCGACGAGGCGCCACGATCCCCTTGCCGACCTCTCCGGACCAGCTTGAAGTGGATCGATCAGCCGAGCAGTCTACAGGGACGAACGGGTGTCCGGGAGGGGGGTCGCCGTCCGCATCGAAGGTCACGCGACGGGCACGACCCATGCAAACGACGGTTTACCCTGGCGCGAGTCTCACGGTATAGGGGTGACGGGGAGGTCGATCCCGTTGGGCGAGGAAGCGAGACACCACTCGATGAATGTGCGCACCCGTCATCACCGGAGGCTGCTGGGCGCCGTCCTCGTGCTGTCCGCAGCGGCCGGTCTGGCCCTGTCCACGACGGTCCCCGTCCAGGGGTCCGCACCCGGTGTGCCGCCGCCGTCCACCACCCTGCCCGGTGTCGACCCCACGACGCTCGCGGGGCTCCCGATCGATCCGCTCGTCCGTGACCTCGTGTCGCCGCCGGCCCTCCCCTCCCCGGCGCTCCGGGCGTTCCCCCAGCGCGACCTGGCGGCGGCGATCGCGCGCTTCTCGCGCGACCTCGGCATCCCCCGCGACCCGGGGCCCGAGCTCGCCGCCGCGCACCTCTCCGACGCCCTCGCCGGCCTGCTCGCCGGGACGGTCGAGGCGCTCGACACCTGCCACCGGCTGAGCGCCGCGCTCACCGCCGGCGAGCCGTTCCGCCACGGCGTCGACGCCGAGGTCGCGCTCCCGCCGGCGGGGATCCGCGCGATCCGCTCCTGCGCCGTGACGGTCGAGCAGCGCGCGCTCCAGCTCGAGGCGCGGCTCCCGGCGGCCGATCCCCAGCCGCTCGACATCTGGCCGGTGGTGCGGATGTCGACGACCCCCGGAACCGCGTACACCGAGGACTACGCGCTCATCGTCGACACCGGAGGCCACGCGAAGTTCCTCAACAACGCCGGCGGCAACCTCATCGACCTCAAGCGCGGCCCTCAGCCCTTCGCGCGCGACCCGGGTCCCGCGCGCGGCTGCCAGGAGCCGTATCCCGACCTCACCAACGGCCGGGTGGTCAAGGGCCAGGACGGCCAGCGCCATCTGTCGAACGACGGACCGGAGTGCTTCATCACGGCGGCGCTCGTGCTCGCCACCGGCGGTGACGACCAGTTCGGCGCCCTGACCCCGCCGCAGTACCCCGACGACACCTGCACCGCCGACGTCGAGGAGTCGCGCATCGCCACCGCGGGCTCGGGCACCGCCGGCGTCGGGATGCTCATCGAACGCGGCAGCCACAACACCTACATCGGCCGCGCCCAGGCGATCGGCGCCGGACACCTCGGCGGCGTCGGCCTGCTCCTCGACCAGGGCTCGGGCGACAACCGCTACCTCGCGGTCGCGACCTCGGAGGGGATGGGCCTGCTCGGCGGCGCCGGGCTGATCCTCGACCTCGGCCACCACAGCACCTGGGACTACTACGTCCCCCGCCCCCTCAACCCGCTCGCCAAGGACGAGGAGGACGGCGCCGGCGGGATCATCAACGACGCCGGCCTCCTCAGCGAGGAGGGCAGGGGCCAGCACCAGAGCCGCAAGGGGGTGCCCGACCGGCAGCCCGGCGGCGTCTGCAACAACGTGCCCCGCTCGCTCCAGGGCGTGGGCCTGCTCGGCGGCAGCGTCGGCATGGTTCTGGCCGCAGGTGGCGACAACACATTCCGCGCGGTCGAGGCGCCGCCGGACACGACCTTCATGCACGACTTCAACCTCTTCGACGTCACCAGCGTCGTGCTCTCGCACTGCAACCAGGGCTGCGGCCTGATGGGCGCCGCCGGCGCGCTGATCGACGTCCACAACCACGGGAACGACAGCTACCTCGACGCCGACCACCGACCCTGGAAGACCCACAAGGACGGCGGCACCGCGGGGCCCGAGATCCACAGCGGCCCCGATCCCGGCGGGTACGGCGACCTGAGCCAGGTCAGCTGCTCGTTCTTCGTGGACGCCGACGGCTCGCGGCCGCCCGCGGCCGCACCCGCCGCGCTCGCCACACCGTGGATCGACCGGCTACGCCCCGGAGGGATCCACAGCGGCTGACCCGCCCTCGCGCAGCTCTCGCAGCCGCTCGTAGAGCTCGCGCTCGGCGGCCGCCGGCGCGGGCGGCACGGTGATGCGCACGGTGAGCAGCAGGTCGCCGGGAGCGGCGTCCCCGAGCCCGGGGATCCCCTTGCCGCGCAGCCGGAGCGTGCGTCCCGCCTGGCTGGCCGCCGGGACGGTGACCGTCAGCGGCCCCGCGGGGCCGGCGACACGCACCGCCGCGCCGAGCACCGCCTGGTGGTCGCGGACGTCGACGTCGGCGGAGACGGCGCGACCGCGCACCGCGAAGCGCGGGTGGCGCCGGAGGTGGACCTTGAGGTAGATGTCGCCGGGGGCCCCGCCCTCGACCCCGGGCCGGCCCTCGCCGGCGACGCGCACCCGGGAGCCCTCGGCGACCCCGGCGGGGATCCGCACCTCGACCTGGCGCTCGCCGAGGGTGAGCAGCCGCCTCCCCCCGCTCATCGCCTCCTCGAGGTCGATGTCGACCGTCTCCTCGATGTCCGCTCCGCGTCGCGGACCGCGGGGGCGGAACGCGCCGCCCCGCCCGCCGCCGCGGAGCAGTTCGTCGAGGTCGAGCCCGCCGTCACCGAAGAAGGTCTCGAAGAAGTCGCTGTGGGCCTGGGTGCGGCCGCCGCGCCGCCCGGCCGGCCGTTGCGGGGTGAAGCCCGGCTGCTGCTCGAGCCGCTCCCAGTCGGCGCCGAGCCGGTCGTACTTGGCCCGCTTCTCGGGATCGCCGAGGACCGCGTTGGCCTCGTTCACCTTCTTGAAGCGCTCGCCCGCGGCGGGGTCCTTGTTGACGTCGGGGTGGAGCTTGCGCGCGAGCGCCCGGTATGCCGCCTTGATCGCCGCCTGGTCGGCGGTCTTCGGGACACCGAGGACGGCGTAGTAGTCGGTGTACTCCATCAACAGCGCATCTCTGAAGCGTGTGGCGGGATCGCCGAGTCCCCGCTCCCTACAATGACGCCGTGGATGGGACGGTGACCGGACGTCTGCACCTGCGACGGGTGGCGTGGGTCGCCGGGGTCGTTCTCGTGGCCTCCGCCGGGACGCTCTGGATGGCCGCCCACCGTGCGCCCCATCCCGGCTCGCCGCTGGCGGCCCACCTCGCGGCGCTGCGCGGGCTCTGGTCCGCGGGCCTGCGCCGCCCGGAGGTCGCCGTCGCCGCGCTCGCGCTCGTGGTCGCCGTCGACGCCGGATTCGTGGTGCTGATCGCCACCGGCCGGGGCCGCCGCCTCGCGCTCTCCGCCCGGGCATCGCTCGTCGGCCTGGCGGCGCTGGTGGTCCTGCAGGGGCTGCACCAGACCGAGCACCTCGTCCAGGTGATCCAGCTGCTCGTGACCGGCGGCAACGCCGACCTCTCCCAGGGGGTGCTCACCCGGCTCAACCAGGAGCTCGTCCACCTGATCTGGACCTCGGCGGTGTGGATCGGATGCGCCGCGCTGCTGCTCCGCTTCCGCCACAACCGCTGGTTGTGGGTGGCGTTCGCGATCGCCGGCATCCACGACGTCGAGCACATCTACCTCTACACCGTGTCGCTCGACCCGGCGGTGGCGCTCCACGGCGGGGTCAACGGCATCCTCGCCACCGGGGGCCTGATCGGCGGCCCGCTGCAGCGGCCGTACCTGCACTTCCTCTACAACCTGCTCGAGTTCGTCCCGCTCGTCGCCGCGCTCCTCGATGAGCTCGCCGCCCGGACCCGCGGCGCTCAGCCCGCGCCGCGGCCGTTGAGGATGCGGTCGGCGAGCGCGTAGGGGTCGACCCTGGCGAGATCGCCGAGGTCCTCGGTGTCGATGCACTCGCGCAGCGCGTCGCGGGCGCGGTCGACGGCGCGCTCGGCGACGATCGACTCGACCTCGGCGACGAGCCGCCGGCTGCGGCGCCGCTGCAGCTCACCGTCCTTCTCCGCCCAGGCGAGGTGGCGGTCGATCGCACCCACGAGCTCGACGACGCCCTCACCGCTCGAGGCGATGGTGGTGAGCACCGGCGCCTCCCAGTCGCTCCTCCGGTTGCTCTCGTGGACGAGACGGCGGAGCTCGCGCACCACCCGGTCGGCGCCGGGGAGGTCCGCCTTGTTGACCACGAAGATGTCGGCGATCTCCATGATCCCCGCCTTGATCAGCTGCACCCCGTCGCCGGCCGCGGGGGTCGTCACGACCACGACGGTGTCGGCGGTGAGCATCACCTCGAGCTCCGACTGGCCGACCCCGACGGTCTCGAGCAGACAGTGGTGCCGTCCGCTCGCGTCGATGAGCCGGATCGCCTCTCGAGCGGCGCTCGCCAGGCCGCCGAGGTGGCCGCGCGCCGCCATGCTGCGGATGTAGACGCCGCGGTCGAGGGCGTGACGCTGCATCCGGACCCGGTCGCCGAGGATCGCACCCCCGCTGAAGGGGCTGCTCGGGTCGACGGCGAGCACCCCCACGGCGCGGTCGAGCGCCCGCCAGCGCTCGACGATCCCGTCGCCGAGGGTGCTCTTGCCGCTGCCCGGCGGGCCGGTGAGCCCGACGACGTGGGCCCGGCCCGCGCGTCCGCGCACGGCGCTGAGGAGCTCGGGGAGCGCCTCGGCGCGGTCCTCGACCATGCTGATGGCGCGGGCGAGGGCGCGGACGTCCCCCTCGAGCAGCCGGTCCGCCAGATCCATATCCGGGCGAGTGTAGGCGCGCAACCGCGCCAGGCGACGGAGGCCCGGCTCGAACACCGGATGCAGCTGACGCCCTTTCCCCACTTTTCGCTAGGCTGCCGGAGGAATGTGGGAAAGGGAGGCCGTCCTCGAGGCGACGGGGAGGCTCCTCGACTCCGCCAGGGAGGGGCGCGGGGGCACCCTGCTGGTGGTGGGCGAGGCCGGCCTCGGGAAGACCTCTGTCCTCGACCATGCGCGCCGCCGCGCGAACGGGCGCATGCGGTTCGGGGGCGGGCGCGGCGACCCGATGGAGTCGGCGCTGCCCTTCGGCCTCTTCAGCCAGGCGCTCGAGGCCGTCGGCGGCCCCGACCTCCGGAGCGGCGGCGACACCACGGCGGCGGGCCCCGGCGCGACCTTCTACCAGGTGCTCCGCTGGATCGAGGAGCAGGGACCGGCGCCGATCCTCCTCGCCCTCGACGACCTCCACTGGGCCGACGAGGACTCCCTCGCCCTTCTCTCCTTCCTCTGCCGCCGCATCGGCGACCGCGCGGTGGCGGTGATCGGCACGCTCCGCCCCTGGCCGCCACGCGCCCGCGAGGTCGCCTCGGCGCTCGTCGGCGGGGGGTACGCGGAGCTGCAGCGGCTGCGCCCGCTCAGCGACGGCGCCGCCCTCGAGCTCCTCGCCGCCCAGGGAGGCCCGCCGCAGCGGGAGGCGGTGCTCGCCCAGGCGCTGACCCTCTGCAACGGCAACTGCCTGCTCCTCGAGCAGGTCGCGGGCAGCCTCCGCCGCGGCGAGGAGCTGCCGGAGCCGTCCGACACGTCACGTCCCTGGATCTCCGACGAGCTCCTCCTCTCCCGCTTCGCGGTCCTCCCCGAGCCGGCGGTGCGCCTCGCCCGGGCCGCCAGCGCCTTCGGCGTCCGCTTCCACACACGCCCCGTCGCCGAGGTGGCGCGGATGGACGAGGCCGACCTCGACTCCGCTCTGGAGGCGCTCTCGCGCAGCGGGCTGGTGCGCACGTCGAACAGTGGCGGCGCCCTCGAGTTCGTCCATCCGCTCTTCTGCCAGGCCCTGTACGAGGACACCGCGGCGCCGGTGCGCGCCCGCCTCCACGCCCGCGCCGTCTCGGTGCTCGCCGCCCAGGGCATGGAGGCCGAGGCTGCGGAGCACGCGATCCGCGCCGACCTCCTCGGTGACCCGGCGGCGATCGCGGTGCTCGAGAGCGCCGGCCGGGCGGCGCTGCGCACCGGCGCCCTCCAGACCGCCGTGCACCACCTGAGGGCGGCTCTCGACTTCTCCGGCGACCGGCCGAGCCCGGCGCTGCTCGGCGTGCTCGCCGAGGCCCTCCTCGCCGGCGGCCGCCCCGCCGAGGCGATCGACGTCGCCGAGCGGCTGCTCGCCGGGGCGGGGCTCCCCCCCGCCGAGCGCGCCGCGACCCTCCGCCTCCTCGGCCACGCCCACTGGGCGGCGGGTGCCACCGACCGCGCCGACCGCCACCTCGGCGAGTCCGCCGCGCTCGCCGAGCGCGACGGGCTCGTTCCCGCCGCCGTCGAGGTGCTCCTCGACCAGGCGCAGACGTCGTGGCTCACCACCGGCCCCGGGCACTCGCTGCGCGCCGTCGCCCGGGCACGCGAGCTCGCCGTCGACGTCGACGAGCCGCTGCGGGTACGGGTCGGGGCGGCCTGGGCCTTCATCAGCCTGCTCTGCGGTGAGCCGGTCGGGCTCGAGGAGACCGCCGCGGCCGCGGCCGAGGTCGAGCGCGACCTCGGCGCCCACCGCACCGAGCTCACCTCGAGCTGGGGCGCGCTCATGACCCACGGGCACGCCGGCAAGTACACCGAGCGCCTCGACGAGGCCCGGCGGGTCCTCGGGGTGGCCCTCGGCGCCGCCGAGCGACTGGGGGCGGTCGAGGCGATCGCCGCCGTGGCCCTGAGCCTCGGCGACACCCTCATCCGGGCGGGCCGGCTCGACGAGGCCCTCGCCCTCGCCGGGCGCGGGACCGCGATCGGCGAGCTCGTGCCCTTCATGGCGCCCTTCGGCGCGGCCGGAAGCGCCATCCTCGCCCAGCTCATGGGACGCCTCGAGGAGAGCGACGGCTGGTGCGACCTCGTCGAGGCCCTTCCCGCCCCCCCGGCGATCGCCCGGCTCTGGATCCACCACGTCCGCGGCCGGGGGCTGCTCGCCGCGGGCCGCGCGGCCGAGGCCAGCGACCGCTTCCGCCGCGCCGAGGAGCTCACCCTCGGCGCCGGGATCGGCGAGCCCTGCGTCGTCCCCTGGGCGCGTCACGCCGTCGCCGCCCACGTCGCCGCCGGACGGCTGGACGACGGCAGCCGGGTCGTCGCCTGGCTCGACGCCCACGCCACCCGGCTTCCCTGCCGCTGGCCGCGGATCGCCGCCCACTGCGGCCGGGCCCACCTCGCCGAGGCCGCCGGAGACGTCGCCGCCGCCGAGCGCGAGCTCGAGGCCGCGCTCGCCCTCCACGCCGAGGTCGACCTGCCGCTCGAGCGGGTCCAGACCCTCGTCGAGCACGGCTCCCTGCTCCGCCGGGCGGGCCGGCCCGCGGCCGCCCGGGCACCGCTCGCCGAGGCCCTCCACATCGCCGAGCGGGCGGGCGCCGCCTGGCTCGCCGAGCAGGCCCGCGCCGAGCTCGTGGTCGCGGGCGGACGCCGGCACCGCAGCCTCGCCGAGCCGGAGCGCCTCACCGCCCAGGAGCGCCGGGTCGCCGAGCTGGTCGCCTCCGGCCGCTCCAACCAGCAGATCGCCCAGCAGCTCTCGGTGTCGGTGAACACCGTCGAGACCCATCTCAAGCACGTCTTCGCCAAGCTCGGGGTGCGCTCGCGCCTCGAGCTCGTCGGCAGGCCGGTGACCGACCCCGCACGGGGGGGGAGCGGGGGGTCGTAGACCCCCCCGCAAAAGATCACGGTTCTCCGTGACGCTCCCCGGCCGGCCGGCCCCTACCCTCGAGGACAGCCGCCGCCACCGGGGAGGCGGACGCGAGGAGAACGGGTGATGGCGGCGCGACCCCTGCCGATGCACGACGGCACCGAGGCGGGGTGGCGCGGCGGCGGCGGAAGCTGGCAGGCCGCCGATCTCATGCACCAGGCCCGCGTCGGGCACACCGCGACCCTGCTCGACGACGGCAGGGTGCTCGTCGCCGGCGGGTTCGACGACAGCGCCGGCTTCCTCGCGTCGGTCGAGATCTACGACCCCGCGTCCGGCGGCTGGGAGCCCGCCGCGGCGCTGAGCCACGGTCGCACCGGCCACACCGCGACCGTGCTCGAGGACGGCGCGGTGCTCGTCACCGGGGGCGCGGCGGACGGGGGCGGCGTCGCCGGCGTCGAGGTCTACGACCCGGCCGCCGACAGGTGGAGCGAGCGCTCCCCGATGAGCACCCCGCGGGCGCACCACGCCACCGTCCGGATCGCCGGCGGCGCCGTGCTCTGCACGGGCGGCGCCTCCCTCCACGGCCCGGTCGCCCGGCTCGCCTCGGTGGAGATCTACGACCCCGTCCTCGACACGTGGAGCCGCGCCGCGAGCATGCTCGCCGGCCGCCACCTCCACTCGGCGACCGTCCTCGACGGCGACGCCGTCCTCGTCGCCGGGGGGCGCGGGGAGGACGACTCGCTCGCGGCGGCGGAGGTGTACGCGCCGTCGAGGGACGGCTGGACCCGAACCCTGGGGCCGAACACCGCGCCCGGCCGGCACAGCGCGACCCGGCTGAACGACGGCAGCGTGCTCATCACCGGCGGGGGCTCGAGCGGCGCGGTCTCGGCGGTGCGCCGCTACTGGCCGGCACGGCGGACCTTCGTCGCCGAGGAGCCGATGCCCTCGCGCCGCCGCGCTCACACCGGCACGCTCTGCGCCGACGGCCGGGTGCTCGTCGCCGGGGGCTGGAACGCCGCCGGGCGCGCGCTCGGCGCCGCCGAGCTCTACGATCCCTGCCGGGGCACCTGGACCCCCGCGGGGAGCACCGCCGTCCGGGCGGCGCACACCGCGACCCGCCTGGCCGCCGGCGGCATCCTGCTCGCCGGCGGACTGACCCGGTGGGGCGACCGGCTGTCGACGCTGGCCTCGGCGGAGCTCTTCACCGTCGAGGGAGGGGCCTGACAGAGACGGACCCGGAGGGACTGGGATGGAGCGGCGGAGCGTCCTGGTGCTCGGGGGCGGGGTCGCGGGAATGAGCGCCGCCCACGAGCTCGCCGAGCGCGGCTTCGCGGTGACGGTGCTCGAGCGGCGGACGATCCCGGGCGGCAAGGCCCGGAGCATGCCCGTCCCGAACACCGGCACCGGCGGCCGCCGCGACCTCCCGGCCGAGCACGGCTTCCGCTTCTTCCCCGGCTTCTACCGCCACCTCCCCGACACGATGAAGCGGATCCCGGTGCCGGAACACGGCCGCAGCGTCTTCGACAACCTGGTCCCGGCGACGCGCCTGGAGATGTGCCAGAACGGGCTGCGCAACGTCACCATCCCCGCCCGCTTCCCCACCTCCGTCGAGGAGCTGCGAATGGGGCTCGGGGCGGTGATCGCCAACTTCACCGGCGACCCCGGGATCCCGCCGCTCGACGTCGCCCACTTCGTCGAGCGGCTGATCACCATGCTCCGCAGCTGCGAGGCGCGCCGCTACGTCGAGTACGAGAACCTCGACTGGTGGACCTTCTCGGGCGCCGACCGGCGCTCCGCGAAGTACCAGCTGTACCTCGCCGACGGGCTCAGCCGCACCCTCGTCGCGGCGCAGGCACGCCGGCTCAGCGCGCGCGCCGGCGGCTACATCCTCGTGCAGCTCCTCCTCGACCTGATGCGTCCCGGGGGGCGGACCGACCGCCTCCTCTGCGGCCCCACCAACGACGTCTGGATCGCGCCCTGGCTGCGCCACCTCCGCAGTCTCGGCGTCGACTACCGGATGGGCGCGGAGGTGCGCGCCATCGCCAGCCGGAACGGACGGGTGACCGGCGTCCGCGTCCTCGAGGGCGGCAGCGCCACCACCCGCACCGCCGACCTCTACGTCGCCGCGGTCCCCAAGGAGGTGATGCAGCGGCTGGTGACCCCGGCGCTGCGCCGCGAGGAGCCGCTCCTCGCCGGGCTGTCACAGCTCGAGACCCGCTGGATGAACGGGATCATGTTCTACATGCGCGAGGACGCGTCGACGGTGCGCGGCCACTGCATCTACATCGACTCACCGTGGGCGCTGACGTCGATCTCCCAGCAGCAGTTCTGGCCCGACTACGACTGCCGCACCATGGGCGACGGCTCGGTCTCGGGCATCCTCTCCGTCGACGTCTCCGAGTGGGAGGCGCCCGGTGAGCTGGTGCGCAAGCACGCGAAGGACTGCAGCCGCGACGAGTTCGTCGCCGAGGTCCGCCATCAGCTGCGGGTGCGCGGCGTCGAGGGGCTCGACGACTCCAACCTCGTCACCACCTTCGTCGACACCGACATCACGTTCCCCAACCCGCGCCACGCCGGGGTCAACGCCGAGCCGCTGCTCGTCAACACGAGCGGATCGTGGCAGCACCGGCCGCGCGCCGTCACCGCGGTCGGCAACCTGTTCCTCGCCTCCGACTACGTGCGCACCCACACCGACCTCGCCACCATGGAGGCGGCGAACGAGGCGGCACGGCGGGCGGTGAACGGCATCCTCGACGCCTGCGGATCGGCGGAGCCGCGCTGCGGCGTGTGGCCGCTCAGCGAGCCGGCGTTCTTCGCGCCGGCGCGCCTCGCCGACCGGGTGATGTTCGGCCTGGGACGCGCGATGGACGGCGGCGCGGCGACGGCCGGCCTGGCCTCGCTCTCCGCGGGCTGAGGGGACCTCCCTCCGCGTCAGGGGGAGGACGTCGGTCTGGGGGTCGGCTTCGCGGTCGGCTTCGCCCTCGGCTTCGGCGTCGCGCTCGGGCCCGGCGAGCCGGCGGCGGTCGGCGACGGCGAGGGGGCCGAGGTGGTGGTGCCGAGGGGCGGCGGGTTGAGGATGGTGCCCGGGGTCGTCGACGGCGTCGTCGAGGCGGTCGCGGCGGGGGGCGGGGCCGGACGCGGCGTCGCCGGCGAGGCGGTGCGGTGGGGCGCGACGGCGGTGCCTCCTCCCCCGCCCACGTAGGCTCCGGTGGAGCCGCCGGAGCCGGCGTACTCGCCCGCGTAGGCGCTCCCCGAGGTGCCGTAGAACGAGCGCTCCTCGTCCTGACCGAGCACGAGGGTGATCCCGCCCACCGGGGCGGTCGAGGCCTTCGGAGAGGGTGGGACGGACGGGCTGGGCGGGGCGACCGTCGTCACCTGGACCCCGTAGAACTGGGCCAGCCAGGAGGCGGTCGCGGAGTACTTCCCACCGCTGGCGTCGACGACCTGGGTGGTGGGGCTCAGCCGGGCCGTTCCCCCGTCGGTGGCGAGCAGGCCGGTGTCGGCGAGCAGCGACGCCCACCGCTTCGACGCGCCCTGGTTGCGGCCGCTGCCGTCCTGCACCGAGATCGGCGCCTTCTGGGAGAGGGTGCCCGGCGGGACGAAGAGGTCCTGGATGAAGTGCTGGATGGTGGAGAAGCTGCGGTCGTACGGGTACTCGTAGGCCGCGGGACAGCTCGCCGTCCCGTAGGGCGGCCCGCAGTCGAAGACGAAGTTGCTGTCGTCGATGCTCACGTGCTCGATGCCGGCGGTGTCGACGTTCTTCACGAGGTCGTAGAGGGAGAGCGCGTCACCGAGCGGGAGATCGGTCTTGACGTGGTCGCCGAGGCTGTTGAGCAGGTCGGGGAGGTTGCGCAGCCCGCCGACGCTCAGCACCTTCTGCTTGATCGCGGTGAGAACGAGCTGCTGGCGCTTGTTGCGCGCGAAGTTCGTGCCCTCCTGCGGGTCGGAGGACTCGCGGGAGCGGGCGAAGATGAGCGCGGTGGCGCCGTCCATGTGCTGCGGCCCCGCGTTGAAGTGGACCGTCTCGACCGAGCAGTCGACGACCTTGGCGGCGGGGTCGCACTCACCGCGGGGATAGTTGTTGTCGGTGAAGGTGTGCTGCACGGTGATGTCGATCCCACCGACCGAGTCGACCGCCGACTTGAAGGCAGTGAAGTCCAGCCCGATGAAGTGGTCGATGTGGACGCCGAACATGTTCGCGAGAGTGGCATCGCCGAGGTTGCCGCCACCGTGGTCACCGCTGTACACGGCGCTCGAGACGGGGAGCCCCGACTGGCCGATCGAGTACGCCTCGTTGACGCGCGCGTAGTACGTCTTCTGGTTGCCGCCGATCGGGATCGGGACGAACCAGTCGCGGGGGATGCTGATCTCCGCGATCTGCGGCGGGTTCCCGTCCCCTCGCGGCTGGATGGAGACGACCATGATCGAGTCGGAGAGGTAGGCGCCGTCGTGGCCGTCGCCGCCGTATCCGTAGAGGGCGATGTTCACCCGCTGACCGTTGGCGAACTTGTTCGAGATGCTGCCGGCGCCGCCCCCGCCACGGTGGATGATGTCGGTGAGCACCGAGATCGGGCTTTCCCCGAAGAGATGGGCGAGGGAGAACACCAGCCGCGCGCTGTAGCCGCCGACCAGGCCGACGACGAGGACGACACACGCGAGCACGACCCGGCCTCGCGTGAGCCAGGCGGGTGTGAGGTCATAGCTCGAGCGCCGTCGCCGGCGCGTGGTGTCTGCCATGAGTGGGACGTCTGGGGAGGGCAACTCGGGCCGTGACGGCCGCACGGGCTGTGGTGGTCCGTGCCGGT
>DATKEY010000032.1:0-13897 GCA_035544475.1 Candidatus Dormiibacterota bacterium
TCACCGGAGCCGACCCGGTGATCGGCCCGCTCGCCACCGGCACCCTCACCCTGCTCCGCCATCCCGACCAGCTCGCCGAGGTGCTCGCCGATCCCGGGCTGTGGCCCGCGGCGGTCGAGGAGGTCCTGCGGTACCACCACAACGGCTTCCTCTCCAATCCGCGCGTCGCCCTCGAGGACGTCGAGATCCGTGGGATCACCGTGCGCGCGGGCGAGGCGGTGGTCACCCCCTTCCTCGCCGCGCTCTGGGATCCCGAGCACGTCCGCGACCCGCACCGCTTCCGGGTGCGCCGCTCCGGCGACGCCACCGCCGGCTTCGGCCACGGCCCCCACCACTGCCTCGGGTCGTCGCTCGCCCGGGTGTACCTCGCCATCGCGTTCGAGGCGCTCTTCACCCGCCTCCAGGGTCTGACGCTCGCGGTGCGCGCCGACGACGTCCCCTGGGAGGAGGAGATGCTCTTCTCGCGCCCCGCCCTTCTGCCGGTGACGTGGTAGGCGTGCCTCAGCCGGCTGCCGCCGGCAGCGGCATGAGGCCGAGCTGCATGAGCATCTCCGCCTGGTCGAAGTAGAGGTGGAAGGACGTGATGCGCCCGTTCTCGACGGTGTGAACGATGCTGTAGCGGAGGTCGACCTCGCTGCCCGTCGGTGGGATGTCTCGGGTCGGGGTGTGCAGCGTCCCGGTATGCGTTGCGACGAAGCGGGCCTCCTCGACGCACAGATCGCCTGCACCGCGGATGACGACATCGCGAAGAGCGTTGTCCGGGAAGGCCGCGCGCCACAGGTCGAACATCTCGCGCCAGCCGTCAGGCCCCGTGAACTTCAGTCCGCCCGGACCCTCCAGCTCGCATCGCTCGTCGAAGAGGGCTGCCGAGCCCTCCCGATCATCGGCATTCCTCAGCCGCACCTTCTCCTCGACGACCGCGCGCGCATCGCCCATCTCCAGCCCCTCCGTGCCTGCGGTGACACAATCGCGAAATCCTACCCACTCCGGATCGACGCGACTCTGGAGGAGGACGTGGTCCCGAGGGGGATGTCGGCGAAGTAGGAGCAGTTCACCTGGCCGAGGTCGCTCGCGCCCTCGGGGCCGGGCTGGGTGCTCACCTGTGGCCCGGCGACAGTCCCGTCGTGATGGGTCGCCCACGGACGGCCCACCTCGTTGAGGTAGGTGTCGCGGCCGTCGGCGTGCACGTCGACGAGGACGCCGCTTCCGCCCATCAGCCCGCAGCCCTGGTTGCAGTGGGACAGGATGATCTCGGCGGCGCCGGCGGGAGAGCTGCCGCGGTGCAGGAAGTCGGTGTCGCCGGGATGCTCGAGGGCGCGGTAGGTGGTGTTCCCCGCGGTCGCGAGCAGGATCCCGACCCCGTCGATGAGCCCGACGCCCTGGAGCGAGCGCTCGACGTTGTCGCAGACGCCCCCGGGCTGGCCGTCGGGGTGCTCCGGACCGCTCATGTGCTGACCGGTGCCGGTCTCGCTGGTGACGCCGAGGTCGTTGGTGAAGCCGCCGGCGCCGTCCTGGTGGTTCTGGGCGCGGGGATTCAGCGGGCGCGGGCTGTAGTAGTCGAAGCGGTTGTTCCTGCCGGTGTCGACCAGGATGCCGGTCCCGCCGAGCAGGCCCATCCCCTGCGACGTCGCCGCGGCGAGGTAGACGTTGTTGCCGGGGCCGTGGTCGAGGAGCAGGCCGACCCCGCCGAGGTGTCCGGCGCCCTCGGACTGCGCGCGCCCGTAGAAGGTGTTGCCGCCGCCGTGCTCGATGAGGATGCCGACGCCCCCGGTGCCGGACCCGGCGGTCGCCATCCGCGGGTCGAGAGGGTCGGCGGTGCACTGGTCGTCGGGGAAGGTCGGGGGCAGCAGCGCGCCGTAGGTGTCGTTGCCGCCCATGGCGATGAGCATCGCCGCGGTGATGACGCACTCGGGGCCGTCCTTCGCCATCTGCCGGCGGCCGTCGGGGCCGCGGACGACGCGGCCGCTCGTGCTGTCGGGATACGGCTCCATGCACCCCCGCGCCGGCTCGTGACGCAGCGCCCAGGGCGCGGGACCGCGCTTGAGGTCCATGAGGTTGGCGCCGCCGTTGTTGAGGAAGCGTGCCCGGCCCGCCATGTCGACGAGCAGCGCGTAGTCGTGGACGTAGACGTGGCCCTCGCCGGCCGGGGAGAGGCGGAGCACCGGCCAGACGTCGACGTCGCCGGGGCTGTCCGCGGCGACCGCCCGGGGGAGGACGGACTCGAGATGGAGGCCGACCTGCTCGGTGTGCAGGGCGCAGCCGCGGATCTGCCGCACCGAGTCCGCCGGGAGCGCAGTCTCGGCGGCGACGCCGTGGAGGAAGGGCTGATCGGCGAGCAGCCGGTGGGTGAGCCGGTCGCAGGTGTGGAGGGCGTCGACCGCCTCCCAGAGCAGCCCCGCCATCCGGTCGGAGAGGTGGGCCGCGGAGAGCTCGGCGGTGGGGTCGCGGACGACGCCGAGGTCGGCGGAGAAGCCGCGGACCGCCTCGGCGAGGGCGCGGTGGACGTCCGCGGGCGGCGCGCTCGGGGTCAGCGGGGGAGGGGAGACGAGGTCGCGCACCAGCGGGTCGAGGGGGAGAGCGGTGAGGTGCGCGGCCGCCCCGGCGGCCGGTGCGCCCTGGGGCGCCGGGAGCGGCCCGGCCGCCGATGCGGCGCCGGGACGTGCGGTCGCCACCACGAGGCACGCGCCGGCGAGGAGGGTGAGCGTGGCCGGCAGTGCGTGCCGGCGCGTTGAGCGTCGATGCTGAAGCTGCATGTCGGTCGCCGATCCCGCCTCTGTGGCGACGCCGTGGCGCACGACTTTCGACACATGCGCACCGCCCGCCTGGGTCACTGTTATATATGCCCTGGCGCCGACGGCGCAACCGCGGATCGGCGCGCGCCCCACGACGGTCTCCCGTAGGGCTCGCTCCTAGACTCGCGGTGCCGGTCCGGTGCGCTCGCGCGCGAATCGGTGGAAGCCGCGGCTTCCGACGGCGGTCGCGGGGCGCCCGAGCAGCAGCGCGGCGGCGGCGATCGCCGCGAGGGTGGCGACGAGGATGACCCGCGGAGCGGTGTGGAGCGGCGCCACCGGGGCCGGAACGGCGGTCGCCTGCGGGACGGCGCGGTGGTGGCGGCGCGGCGCCGCCGGGGGTGCGGCGGTCACCGGCGCACCCACCGGGGCCGTCTCGGGCGGTGGCGCCGGGGCTGCCGCGGCGGGCGGCGCCGGCAGCGGCGCGAGCTCGGCGGGCGGCGCCGGCGGGGCGGGGATCACCGCGAGGACCGCGGGCCCGGGTCTGGTGAGGACGACCCGGTCCGCCGCGCCGGGGAGGAGGACGATGCCGAGGCTCCCGGCGCGGACCATCGGCCCGAGGTGGGAGAAGCCGATGCTCGCGCCGTCGGAGGCGAGGACGGCGGTGTCGTGGGTCGAGCAGTCGAACGGCGGCACGTCGGTGAGCGGCCCGTTCTCCACCGGCCGGAAGCCGCCGGTGATCGGGCAGGCGATGATCCCGACGGCGGGCGGCTTGAGCCCGCCGATCCCCAGCGTGAGAGCTCCCACCTGCGCGCCGTCGGCGACCGGGAAGCTGAGGGCGGCGACGGCGAGCGCACCCGGCGGTGCGCCGCCGGCGGAGACGGGCGGGGCGGGGAGCGGCGCCGGTGGCGGGGGTGGGGCCGGCGGCGCCGGGGGAGCGGGGGGGGCGGGAGGCGCGGGGACGGGCGCCGGCAGTGGCGCCGGCGGCTGCGGGGGCGCCGGCGGCGACGCCGGCCCGCCCACGCCCTCGACGAGCAGGTCGCCGGTGTGGACGTCGGGCGGCGCGGGCAACCCGCCGCCGGCGGCGCCGGTCGCCGACCACCAGGCCGTCGAGGCCGGCGCCTCCGCCGCGGCGTGGTGCACGCCGCTCCCGCAGAGCGCGACGCAGACGGCGGCCGCGCCGGCGCAGAGCGCGGTGCGCAGCCCCCTCATGGCCGTGCCGCCTCCGGGGCGCGGTGACCGTTGCCGGTTCCGTTTCCGCCGGTGGGTGCGCCGCCGAGATAGGCGGCGACGACCTTCGGGTCGCCGAGCACCGCGTCGGGGGTGCCGCCGGCGATCACCCTGCCGAGGTCGAGCGCCATCAGCCGGTCGCAGATCGCGGTGATCAGCGGCATGTCGTGGGCGATGACGAGCATCGCGCAGCCGGTCTCGGTGCGGACCCGACGGAGCAGGGGCGCGAGCTCCTCGGTCTCGCGCTGGGCGATCCCCGACGAGGGCTCGTCGAGGAGGAGGACGGACGGGTCGTGGGCGAGGATCATCGCGAGGTCGACGACCCGCCGCGTCCCGGTCGAGAGCTCGCGGACGAACTTGTCCCGGAACGCGCCGAGCCCCATGATCTCGACGAGGTCGGCGACCGTCCAGCCCACCTCCTCCTCCTGCTCCCAGACCGCGGGCAGCCCGAGCGCCGAGCTGAGGTGGTCGCGCACCGGGAGGTGGCGCTCGAGCCCCTGGGCCAGGTTCTCGGCGACGGTGAGCGAGGGGAAGATGCGTGCGTCCTGGAAGGAGCGCCCGAGACCGGAGCGCGCCCGCCGCTCGGGCGACCAGCGGCCGACCTCGACGCCGCCGAGCTCGATGGCGCCCTCGTCGGGCTCGAGGAACCCCGAGACGAGGTCGCAGAGCGTGGTCTTGCCCGAGCCGTTCGGGCCGATGAGGCCGAGGATCTCGCCGGCGCCCAGTTGCAGGTCGACTCCGTCGACCGCGTGGATGCCGCCGAAAGCACGCCGGAGCGCGCGCACCCGGAGCACGGTCGCGCGCTCCTCCGCGTCCGCGGTCGCCACCGCCGCGGCGGGCGCGGTGACGCCCCGGCCGCGGGAGAGGAAGACCGAGCGCACCAGGTCGTCGCGGTGGCTCAGCGAGTCGGGGGTGCCCTCGAAGCGGACCTCCCCCTTCTCCATGAAGTACGTCCGCGAGGCGAGCTCCATCGCCACGTCGAGCGACTGCTCGACGAGGATCACCGTCGTCCCCCGCCGGTGGAACTCGCGCACGTGCTCGAGGAGCTGGGAGACGACGACCGGGGCGAGGCCGAGCGAGAGCTCGTCGACGATGAGGAGCCGGGGCTCGGCCATGAAGGCCATGGCCAGCGCGAGCATCTGCTGCTCGCCGCCGCTGAGGTCGCCGGCGCGCTGCCCGATGCGCTCGCGCAGCCGCGGAAAGTCGTCGAGCACACGCGACCGGGCCGCGTCCGCGCGGGCGCGGTCGTCGATCGACCAGGCGGCGAGCCGGAGGTGGTCGGCGACGCTCAGGGTCGGGAAGATCCCCTTCCCACCGGGGACCATCGCGATCCCCATCCGCGCCGCGACCGCGGCGCCGTCGCCGGTGATCTCCCGGCCGTCGACGACGATCCGCCCCGCGATCGGATCCATCAGCCCGCACACGGCGCGGAGCAGCGTCGACTTGCCGGCGCCGTTGGTGCCGAGCAGCGCCACGACCTCACCCTCGCGCACCTCGGCGGAGACGCCGAAGAGCACCTGCACCGAGTCGTAGGCGACATCGAGCCCCTCGCAGAGGAGCAGCGGCGCCGGGCCGTCGCCCGTCGCGGCGGCGCGGTGCGACCGCCGGTGGCGGCGATGGCGGTGGGCGCGGACTCCGTGCCCGTCGCCGCCGTCGGCGACGAGGCTCGGGACCGTCAGCCCGCGCCGCCGGGCGACGGCGCGGAGGATCCGGTCGCGCAGCCCGTAGAGCAGCGACGCCAGGCCGCCGGGGGCGACGAGGAGGAGCACGAGCACGCCGACGCCGCTGGCGAGGACCTGGAGGTCGCCGAGACCGATCGCCGGGCCGACGTAGCGCAGCCCCTCGTAGTACACGGCGCCGAGGAGCGCGCCGGGCAGGGAGGTGAGCCCGCCGACGACGACGAAGACGAACACCTCGAGGCTGGTGAGAACCCCGAACGTCGGCCGGTCGACCGCCTGCTGCTGGTAGGCGAGCAACGCCCCCGCCACCGCGGCGATGAAGCCGCTGATCGCGAAGGCGGCCAGCCGGGCACGGGTGGCGCTCGTCCCCACCGCCTGGGCGGCGGGGAGGTTGTCGCGGACGGCGATGAAGCTGCGCCCGGAGTGGCTGGCGCGCAGCGAGCGCGCGCAGAGCCAGGCGAGCGCGAGGCCGCCGAGGCAGACGTAGTAGAAGGCGGTGTCGCCGCGGACGTCGATCGCGCCGTAGAGGATCGGGCGTCCGACGGTGACGTCGAGCCCGGGCAGCAGCCACGAGGTGTACTGCCTGTCGAGCACGAGGTCCTGCACCGTCACCGCGAAGGCGAGGGTCACGACCGCGAGGAAGAGCCCCTGGACGCGGAGCGCGGGCAGGCCGATGAGCAGAGCGGCGACGGCGCCGGCGAGCCCCGCGGCGAGCAGGGTGACGAAGAAGTCCTGGTGGTGGTTGACGGCGAGGCCGCCGGCGACCGCGGCTCCGATGCCGCAGAAGGCGAACTGGCCGAGCGACACCTGGCCGGCCCAGCCGCTGAGGATCACCACCGAGACGCCGACGATGGCGAAGATCACCACCAGCGAGGCGAAGTTCGCCCGGGTGCCGCCGACGACGAGCGGCAGCGCGAGCAGGAGCCCGGCGACCACGAGGCGGACGCCGATCCGCCCCCAGCGCACCTCGGGGAGCGTCCGCAGCTCGAGGGGGATGGGGCGGAACTCGCGCAGGCTGCGCACCGCGGCGACGCCGCTCTCGACTCCGCGGCTCACCGTGCCACGACGGAGCAGCAGCGCACCGAGGATGATCGGGAGCATGAGCGCGGCGCTGAGATCGGGCCGCGAGGTCCCGAAGAACGCGCTCTGGTCGATGACCCCGATGCCCATGCCCGCGAGGAGCGCGACCGGCATGCTCTCCATCCCCGCCACGACCGCCGCCGCGAGACCGTAGAGGAGGACGACCGGGCTCACGCTCGCCCCCGGGGAGAGCCCGGTCACCGGCGCGCGCATGAACACCGCGATCGCCGAGCAGACCGCGGCGACCATCCACACCAGCGTCGAGAGCCGGCGCACCGGGATTCCGAGCAGCGCGGCGCGGTCGCTGTTCTCGGCGGCGGCGCGCACCGCGATGCCGTAGCGGCTGAGCCGCAGGAAGCCGGCGAGGCCCGTCACCATGACGACGGCGACGACGAGGATGGCGATGTAGTTGCCGTCGAAGATCACCCCGCCGAGCTCGAAGCGCAGGTGCCGGAACGGGGTCGGGAACTCGGGCGGTGCGAGCGTCCGTCCCGAGACGAGCACCGGCATCGCGATCTCGATCACCGCGAGCACCTGGGCGAGGCCGATGGTCGCGACCGTCGCCACCAGCCGCGGCGATCTCCGGAAGCGCCGCATGACCACGACCTCGACGAAGGCCCCGTTGAGCGCGGCGCCGGCGAGCATCACCACCGACGCGATCCAGTAGTCGACGTGGCGGTCGGTGACGAGCAGCAGCGCGAGCACCGCCGGCACCGCCCCCAGGCCGACCTGGGCGAAGCTGATCAGCCGGTCGGCACGGTAGACGAGGATCAGCCCCAGCGCCACGAGCGCATACAGGGTGCCGATCACCATGCCGTTGGCGACGATCCCGAGCGGGATTCCGGTCGGCACGGGCAGGACGCCGAGGTGCGTGATGCGGCCCCGACCGAAGATGAGCTCGTCGGCGGCGAGCAGGGCCGCCGCGCCGGCGACGGCGCGCAGCGGTGCGCGCAGGGCGGCGGGCGCGCCCGGGCGCCACGACACGCTCACACCCCCGGTGGCAGGTTCGGCTCTCCCTGCGTCCACTCGCCCTGCTGGTAGCGCTGCCCTCCGTTGAGCCCGATGTAGGCGCCGGGCTTGCCGTCGAACTCCGAGGTCGCCGAGGCGCTCCAGTAGACCTCACGGGCGTCGCTGATCCAGGTGTACTTCCCGGGCGCGAAGTGGAGGTACGGGAGGTGGGGGTCGTGGTACGTGTGCCAGCCGCCGTACGAGGGGCTGGTGAGGGTCGCGCGCTCGAACGTCAACGGCGTGAGGTTCGGTCCCGCCAGCTGCAGCGAGTTGGCCATCACCGCGTATCCCGTCCACGCGAACGCGGCGAGCGGGATGGCGCCGGTGCCGCCGGTCGCGCGGTAGACCTTCGCGCCGTCGCCGTGCTCGACCGACTGGAAGGCGGGGAGGTCGCTGATGCCGAAGGCGTGCTGCCACTGCTGCGGGTCGTAGGCGCGGGCGAGGATGTCGATGTCCATCAGCCCGCCGCCCTCCATGACGTTCTCGGGGAAGTACGCCTGCGAGGTGGCGGCGTGGGTGCCGAAGACCGGGAAGATCGGGTCGCCCGCCCAGAGGATGGTGGTGACGTTGGCGCTCTTCAGCTTGGCCATCAGCGTCGTCGACTGCGCGACCGCGGTGCTGGTGTCGACCGAGTACAGCGCCATCTGGGCGCCGTTGTGGTCGCAGCGCTGGATCCCGGCCTGGAGCTGGTCGAGGGCGGGACGGAGGATGTCGAGGTCGTCGGAGACGATCGCCACCTTTCGCTGCAGCCGCTGCAGGATCGGGTCGCCCGCGAAGCGCGCCGGCTGGTTGGCGAGCTTCTTGCACCAGTACTCGGTGGCGAGCACCGCCTGCTCGTCCTGTCCCATCAGCAGGCTGTAGAGGTAGGGACGGTGGGCGAGGTCCTGGCTGTTGCTCAGCCCGCCGAAGCTGATCACCCCCTTGCGGCTCAGCTCGTCGTAGATCTCGCCGGAGTCGCTGAACCACGAGGCCATGAACGGGTGGTACTGCGCCACCGCGGTGTCGACCTCGTTGCGCATACACGGGATGTCCGGCGGAGCGTACTCGCACTGGCCCTGGAAGACGTCGAAGTGGATCTTCCGCCCGTAGAGCTCGTAGTGGCCGTTGATGAACTGGGTCGCGCGGTCGCGGAAGTCCTGCTCCTGCTGCGGGCTGCTGCTGATCCCCTGCGACTGGATGATGGCGTCGACCGCGGCGTTGTGCTTGGGCCGGTAGAGGACGACCTCGATGGAGTTCCGCGTCACCCCCTGGGAGGTGGCGCCGCCGTTGTCGCGGTCCCCCCAGGTGGGGGCGCAGGGCGGGACGATGAGGAACCCACCGCCGAACTGCCTGCCGTCGACGCAGTGCTTCGTGTCACCGCCCCGGTTCACGGTCCCGGGGAGCGCCGCCGACACCCCCGTGGCGGCGCCCCCACCGACCGTCTCCGTCCTCGGACCGCCCGTCGCGGGGCCGCTCGCCTCGTCGCCGCCCGCCGCCGTGCCGTCGGTGCCGGTGTCGCCGGTCTGCGGCGCCGCGATCGCCAGCGGCGGCGGCGCCGACTGGGTCGCTGGCGCGCGCGACGGGAACGCGATGGCCAGCACGAGCTGAGCGATGGCGAGCAGAAGAAGAGGTGAGTAACGCCGGACTCGGATCACCCCCCAAGTCCTCCCTTCCCCGTATTCGGGTCGTTGCGGGAGGATTGCATGGGCTCGCCGCTTGCGTCAACTTTGCCGAACGGGGACGCGTTCGGTCAGTGGACGGTGACGTTGAAGGAGGCGCCGTCGACCGTCACATCGGACGGCTGGGCGAGCACGGTGCCGTTGGAGCGGACCATGGTGATGACGTCCGCCGTCCATCCCGAGAAGTTGATCGTCCCCGACGCGCCGTTGCCCACGGCGCTGCACAGAGTGAAGTCGACGGTGCCGAAGTTCGCGAGCGGGAGCACGTTGCAGCTGGTGCCGCTGCATGCCGAGGGCGCCTCGGCGACCCACTCCGCCGAGCTCAGCGGTCCCACGCTGCCGCGGCGCATCGTCGAGAAGGTGCGTCCGCTGGTGACGTCGCGGAGGTTCAGCTCCATGCCGCCCGGGGCGGAGCCCACCTCCGCCTCGAGCTGGTCGCCGGGATGGATGACCATGGCGATGCGCACCCGCGCGGCCGGGTAGAGCTCGTACCACGCGTAGTACGAGGGCGTGTTCGGGGCCGAGCAGTCGGCGCCCGAGCCGACCTGCTCGACGAAGTTGTTGAGGTAGCCGTCGATCCCGATCCAGAAGCTCGAGTAGCTGCCGCCCGACGGGCAGCTGACCGCGGGCTGGACCCAGGAGCCGCGGACATCGGTGAACTGGACCCCGGTGCGGTGCACCGCGTAGCCGGCCCAGTTCGGCGAACGCATGGACGCGCTCGCCGCCGGCGCCTCCCGGACGACGCCGCCCGGCGCCGGAGACGCGCCGACGACCACCGCGGAGACGGCGATGAGCGCGACGAGCACCCGCCTAACGCCGCCGGATGTGCACCGGCGCACGCCGACACCCCAGGGACGAGGAGCCACCCGAACGTCCTCCGCCACCAGATATCCCCTTCCTTACCACGCGGATCGGATGGTACGGCGTTCCGGCGGATTTGGGGAGAGGGAAATCGAGGAAGGGGGGACGCGGGCCCGGGTGTATCCTCGGCGCGCGCTGCAGTTGGAGGGTCGACCGTGTCGCTGACGACGTCGTACTGGCCGGCGGATACAGGGATTCCCGTCCTCGAGACCACGGTCGGCGACGTGCTGCGCACGGTCACGGCGGAGCGCCCCGGGCAGGACGCGCTCATCGACGGCACCCCCGACCCCGCCACCCGGCGGCGCTGGACCTACGAGCGGCTGCTCGAGGACTCCGAGCGCGTGGCCCGTGCCCTGCTCGCCCGGTTCTCGCCCGGCGAGCGGGTCGCGGTCTGGGGGCCGAACACCACCGAGTGGGTGCGGCTCGAGTACGGGGCGGCGCTCGCCGGGCTCGTCCTCGTCACCGTGAACCCCGCGTACCGTCCCTCCGAGCTGCGCTACGTCCTCGGGCAGTCGGGCGCGGCGGGGATCTTCCTCGTCCCCGAGTTCCGCGGCAACCTCATGGCGGAGTCGCTCGCCGGGGTGCGCTCGGAGCTGCCCGAGCTGCGTGAGTCGATCCTCTTCACCGACTGGGACGGCTTCTGCGCGTCGGGCTCGCCGACCGAGCGCCTGCCCGAGGTGACCCCCGACGACGCCGCCCAGATCCAGTACACCTCGGGGACGACCGGCTTCCCCAAGGCGGCGCTGCTCCACCACCGGGGGATCACCAACAACGCCCTGCTGCTGACCCGGCGCATGGGCTGGGAGCCGGGCGACGTGGCCGTCAACCCCTTCCCGCTGTTCCACACCGCCGGCTGCGTCCTCGGGGTTCTCGGCGCGGCCCAGAGCCGGGCGACCCTCGTCCCGGTGGTGGCCTTCGACCCGGGGTTGTACCTCGAGCTCCTCGAGACCCATCGCGCCACGGTCACCCTCGGCGCGCCGACGATGCTCATCTCGGCCATGGAGCACCCCGACCGGCCGCGCCGCGACCTCTCGGCGCTGCGTGTCGTCACCTCCGGCGGCGCCACCGTTCCGGTCGAGCTCGTCCGCAATGTCGAGGCCGGCCTGGGGGTGCGCTTCAGCATCATCTTCGGGCAGACCGAGGCGTCGCCCGGCATCACCGGCACCCACCTCGACGACTCCCCCGAGGACAAGGCCGAGACCCTGGGCCAGCCGCTGCCCCAGACCGAGGTGAAGATCATCGACCCCGCCACCGGGGAGACCCTCCCGACCGGCGCCGTCGGCGAGCTCTGCGCCCGCGGCTACCTGGTGATGACCGGCTACCACAACATGCCCGAGGCGACCGCCGAGGCGATCGATGCCGAGGGATGGCTCCACACCGGCGACCTCGCCTCGATGGACGAGCGCGGCTACTGCCGGATCGAGGGCAGGCTGAAGGACATGATCATCCGCGGCGGGGAGAACATCTATCCGCGCGAGATCGAGGAGCTCCTCTACACCCATCCGGCGGTCGCCGACGTCGCCGTCGTCGGGGCGCCCGACCCGAGGTGGGGAGAGGAGGTCGCCGCCTTCGTCCGCCCCGCCGCAGGGGCCGCACCGACCTCGGAGGAGCTCTTCGCCTTCGTCCGCGCCCACCTCGCCCCCTACAAGACGCCGAAGCGCTGGATCTTCTGCGACACGTTCCCGACCACGCCCTCGGGCAAGGTCCAGAAGAACGTGCTCCGCGCCCGCCTCGCCGCGACAGCCGAGGAGGCGGCCGCCCCGTCCTGACCCTCCACACCCTCGTCCACAGGTTGTCCACAGCCTGTGGGGAACTCTCGTTCGGTGTCAGGACCCCCAGGCGGGTCGGGAGGTGGCGTCGAGGGCGACCCCCTCGAGGACCTGGCGCGCCGCCGACGGGGTGGCGCCGCCCGCTCCCGCGAGCCACCACAGGGTGAAGTCGCCGCCGGTCGCGGCGGGGGCGAGGTAGGCGAGACCGCCGCCGTCGGGCGCCCAGGTCGGGAAGGCGCTGAGCGAGCCGGCCGCCAGCACCCGGGGGGTGCCGAGAGTGCGCCCGTCGAAGCTCGCCACCTCGATCCGCGCCCCCTGGCCGCCCTGGGTGCAGACCATGGCGAGGATCCGGCCGCCGGGCGCGAGGTCCGGCTGGCTGCAGTCGTCGTCGGCCGCGGTCAGCGCGTGCCCGGGGTCGCGAGGACCCGACTGGAGCCAGAGCTGGGAGCGGATCTCCGAGCCCGCGCCGATCACGTAGCGGGCGTAGATCACCCCTCCGGACGGCACCGGCACCGGCTCGACGTCGCCGCCGGTGTAGCCGACCGGGGACGACCACCGGGTCGCCACCGCTCCCGCTGTCTGCCGGCTCCAGACCGCGAGGTCGACGCGGAAGCCGTCCTTGGGGGCGTCGTAGCTGTACCAGAGCCGGCCGTCGGCGCCCGCCCGGGGGTGGAACACCCAGTGGTTGCGCTCCAGCGAGCCGTCGCGCAGCGGGGCCGCGGCGTCGTCGGTCAGCCGCTGCAGGCCGCTCCCGTCGGCGGCGCTGCGGTAGAGGTCGGAGCTCTCCGCGCTGCGAGCGACGACGACGAGCGAGCCGTCCGCGGTGACCGCCGGCTGCATCCAGCGCCGCTCGGCGTCGTGGGTGAGCACCGCGGTCACGCCGTCTCCCCTGATCCGCAGCAGGTCGCCGCCGGCGGCGACGAACAGGCTGCCGGGGAGTGAGATCAGCGGATGGAGGTCGGCCGCCTCGGCGGCGCCCCCCACCGCCGCGGTGCTGCGGTCGTGGAAGTGGCGGATCACCCCGAGGCCGGAGTACACCGCGAGGCCGAACCCCGCCATCAGGGCGACGAGGACGGTGGTGAGGCCCATCCCCCTGCGGGTCACGGGAAGCTCTGGGCGACGCGGGCGCGGATCCGGTCCCAGTCGGGCTCGAGCACCGACTGGCCGTCGATCGTCGCGTCGCTCGTGTACGGCGGGAGGAGCAGGACGCGCTCGACCTTGTCGAGCTGCAGAGCCGCGGCGATCGGCATCAGGTCGGCGACCTCGCGCAGGCTCATGTCGGTGAGGATCTCCCCCTTGAGCGCCGAGGCGATGTCGGGGAGGTCGGTGACGCCGACGGTGTGGGCCTTCGTCCGCAGGGCGAGCAGCACCTGCTGCTGCCGCTCCGAGCGGCCGAAGTCCTCGCGGAGGTCGTCGTGGCGCGAGCGCACGTACTCCATCGCGACCAGGCCGCTCATGTGCTGGGCGCCGGGCATCACCGCCACCCGCTCGTAGCCGTATGGGTCTCCGCCGGCGAGGTCGGCCGGATAGAAGTCGTCGAGCACCGGGTTGGTGGTCACCACGTCGACGCCGCCGAGGCGGTCGATGAGGTTGACGAGGCCGCGCAGCCCGATCCACACGTAGTGGTCGATCTGGACGTGGAAGTCCTTCTCGACGGTGTCGATCGCGGTGGCGGCGCCGCCGTTCGCGTAGGCGGTGTCGATCTTCGCCGTCCCCCCGGAGGAGATCGGGACGTAGAGGTCGCGCGGGATCGAGAGCATGGTCACGTGACCGGTGGCCGGCTCGACCCGGATCAGGATCATCGACTGGGTCAGGAGGTGCCCGGGCACGAACTTGGCGTCGTCGTCCGACCCGAGGAGGAGCACGGTGAAGGGGTCGTGGTC
>DATKEY010000033.1:0-5717 GCA_035544475.1 Candidatus Dormiibacterota bacterium
GGATGATCCTCGACCGGGCACCCGACAGCGCCGGCCTCGCGTACTGGACGCAGCGGCTGCTCGGCGGCGTCTCCGACGAGTTCGTCATCGGCGCGCTGCTCGGCTCCGACGAGTACTACGCCGGCCACTGACGCGCAGCCAGGCCAGGAGGCCCGGTGTGACCGCCTCACCGGGCCTCCCGTTGGTCTACCGTGGGCGCCGTGACCGCCCCGATGACCCTGCTCGACGAGGGGCTCGACCTGTGCGAGGCGGGCCGGTTCGCCGATGCGCTGGGCCCGCTCGGCGCCGCCGCCTCCTCCGGGGACGCCGATGCGGCGCCGCTGGCGGAGGGCTGCCTCGGCAACGTCCTCGAGGAGCTGAGGCGCGACGACGAGGCGATCGCCGCCTACCGCCGGGCGATGGAGACCGGCCATCCCGAGGCGGCGCCGAGAGCGGCGTTCAACCTCGGCGTGCTGCTCGAGCGGCTTCACACCACCACTCCCGACTGGCGGGCGATGTCGTCCGCGTACGAGGCGGCGATCGCGAGCGGACACCGCGAGTGGGCGCCGATGGCGATGGTGAACCGCGCCGCGCTGCTGACGCGGGTCGGCTGGCGGCACGACGCGGTCGACCAGTACCGCGCAGCGATCGCCACCGGGCATCCCGAGCAGGCGCCGATCGCCGCCACCAACCTCGGCATCCTGCTCGGCGAGATGGGCCTCCCCGACGAGGCGGCCGCGGCCTTCCGGCAGGCGATCGCCTCCGGCCATCCCGATCAGGGGCCCAAGGCGATGTTCAACCTCGCGGCGATGCTCGAGGGCGAGGGGAGCCTCGCCGCGGCCACCGACGCCTACCGGCAGGCCGCCGGCAGCGGGCACGCCGAGGTCGCCCCGGTCGCGGAGATCGCGCTCGACCTGCTCGGCACCCGCGCCGAGGCGGAGGCCCAGGCCGAGCCGCGCCACCTGCGCCGGCTCCGCGGCGAGGTGAAGGCGCTCATGCCCGAGCCGGGAACGGTGCCCGAGGGTCCTCGTTAGGCGGCCCGGCGCCGCCGCCGGAGCATCCATCCGAGCCGGACCAGCCCGGCGAGCACCGCGAGGGGCAGCGCCATGAGCGCCGCGGTGAGAACCGCGTGGAGCACCGCGCCGTCGTTGGAGACGGCGCTGAGGAGCGCACCGGCGAGCAGGCCGTGGCCGTCCTGCCGGGCGGCGGGGTGGGGCGCCGCGCCCCCGGTGACCGCGGGGCGCTCGACGACGCTCGCCGGGTCGACACCGTCGGAGCTCACCGCATCGGGGGTCGCCGCGGCGGTCGGGTCGGGGGTGGGGCTCGCGGTGGCGTCCGGCGTGGCGACCACGGCGGCCGGGCCCGCCGCGGGCTCCGACGCGGCGGGCCTCGGCGCCGGCGGGGTCGCAGACCCGGGTGCCGCCGTGGCGAGGCCGTGGAGGGCGACGGTCTGGGTGACGTTCGGGGAGTCGTCGGTGAGGGTGAGGAGCGCGCTGAGGTGGCCGTCAGCCTTCTCGGGTGCGAAGACCATCGCGATCTGGCACGACTGGCCGGGGTTCAGGGTCCCCGGGCAGGCGTCGTGGCTGACTGCGAAGTCGTTGGGGTCGAGCCCCGCGACCTGGATGGCGCCGAGCGTCAGCGGCCCGGTTCCGGTGTTGCGCACGGTCACCGACTGAGCCGCGCTGGTGGTGCCCGCCGCCTGCGAGCCGAAGTCGAGGCTCGAGGTGGACAGCTCGGCGACCGGGGTCGGCACCGAGCCGTCGATCGAGACCAGCTGGTTGGGGGTGCTGGGGTCGTTGTCGGTGATGGTGAGGATCGTCGTGCGGATCGCCTTGACGTCGCCCGACGCGGTCTTCGGGCTGAACCGGACGTCGATGCTGCAGCCGGCTCCCGGCTCGATGCTCCGGAAGCAGTCGCCGCTCACCACGTCGAAGTCGTCGGTGGGATCCAGCTTGAGGTCGGTGACGTTCAGCTCGCCGTTGCCGTGGTTGGTGAGGGTCACGCTGCGTGGCGCACTCACGGTGCCCGACGGCTGCGGGCCGAAGCTGATGTCCGAGGGCTCGACGTCGACGTCGGGCGAGGCGACCTGGCCGACGAGGGTGATCGCCTGCACGTCCCCGGACGCCGAGTTGTCGTGGATCTCGAGCGTCGAGGAGCGCGGGCCGAAGGTTCCGGACGCCGGGCGGAAGGCGACGTCGATGCCGCAGTTGTCGCCGGGCGCGAGCTGCTGGCCACAGCCGTCCTTCCTGATCACGAAGTCCGCGTTGTCGCCGTTGCTGATGAAGATTCCATTGAAGAGGAGGGGCACGACGTCGTTGTTGCTGACGCGCACCTCCTTCGTCGAGCTCGTCGTGCCCTCCTCCTGGCTGCCGAAGCGGAGAACGCTCGGGCTGAGACCGACGTCACCGGCGGCGTGTGCGGGGCGTGGCTGCGCCAGCAGGAGGCCGCACCCGAGGACGAGGCCGAGCGGCCCCAGCAGCAGACAGGTCGCGCGCCGAGAACGGCGCGAATCGTTCCCTTCCATGCCACATCGAACAGCGCCGTCGTCGACGAACTTGCGTCAGCGAGAGTTCATCAGTGCACACGCACTACTTCGACAGCATCTCCACGAGGCCCACGACGACGCCTGCGACGCACACGGCGAAGAAGAAGATCGCGAGCGCGAGCGACGCGTAGCGCACCGACGGCCGCTCGAGCGTCACCTCGCCGCCCTGACCCGGGAACACCTCGAGCTCGGGGTTCTGCTGCCGGAGGCTCCACGCGTAGACGTCGAGCGCGGCGATGCCGAGGGAGAAGCCGCCGACGATGATCACTCCGGTGCCGATCGCGAGGGCGAGGACCTTGAGGAGCCCTCCCCAGTTGACGATCGGCGCCGCCGCCTTGGCGAGGGTGGTGGCCGTCACCAGCGCGTTCATGCCGGCACCGGTACGAACTCGCCCTCGCGGTCGATGGCGAGCGCGGAGCGGGCGCCCCTGGGGATCGGGGCGTTGACGTTGTCCGCGTGGATCGGCTGCCGTCGCGACAGCGTGTAGATGTAGCCGAAGAGCCCGACCGCGACGACCGAGGTGACGAGCACCCCGGGGACGCCGCCGACGGTGCGGGCGATCGCGTTCGCGGCGCCGCCGAAGGCAGCGGCGACGGGCAGGGTGACGAGCCACGCCACCACCATCTGACCGGCGACGCCCCAGCGCACCTCGGCGCCCTTGCCGATCCCGGTGCCGAGCACGCTCCCCGACGTCACCTGGGTCGTCGACACCGCGAATCCCAGGTGCGAGGCGCCGAGGATGACCGACGACGAGATGCTCTCGGCGGCGAATCCCTGCTGCGGGGTGATCTCGGTGATCCCCTTGCCGAGGGTGCGGATCACCCGCCAGCCCCCGGTGTACGTCCCCAGCGCGATCGCGCCCGCGCAGACCGCGACCACCCAGAGTGGCGTGCCCGCCTTCGCGGAGACGGTGCCGGTGGTGATCAGCGCGAGGGTGATGATGCCCATCGTCTTCTGCGCGTCGTTGGTGCCGTGGGCGAGCGACACCATCGACGCGGAGACGATCTGGCCGATCCGGTAGCCGTGCTTCACGAAGTCGTCGGTGTTCCTACGGGTGATCTTGAGCGACAGCCAGATCGCGACCGTGGCCCCGGTGGCGGCGATGATCGGCGAGGCGACCGCCGGGATCAGCACCTTCGAGAGGATGCCGGTGCCGTTCACCGCGCTCGATCCGGCCTGCACCAGGGTCGCGCCGACCGTGCCGCCGACGATCGCATGGGACGAGCTGGAGGGCAGACCGAGGAGCCAGGTGAGCAGATTCCATGTGATGGCTCCAATCAGTCCCGCGAACACCGTCGTCGTGGTCACCACCTTGGCGTCGACGATCCCGGTCGCGATCGTCGCCGCCACCGAGAGACCGAGGAAGGCGCCGAGGAAGTTCAGGACACCCGAGAGCGCCACGGCGACCCGCGGTTTCAGCGCCCCGGTGGCGATGGACGTCGCCATCGCGTTCGCGGTGTCGTGGAAGCCGTTCGTGAAGTCGAACGTCAACGCGAACATGATGAGGACGACGAGGATCACGTACTTGGAATCCATGCCCACCCCACAATCCCTCTCACTCCGGCGCCTGGGATCGTAGCAGTGGCACGACAGCGCTGAGTTGGCGCCCAGAGAGCCTCAGGTTGTGAAACGATTAAGCCACGCCCGAGTTCAGCGACAGTTCATCCGCAGGATCGGTGCGATGACGCGGTGGGCGAATGCGCGCGTCATCGCCTCGTCGTCGAGGTCGACGACGCTGTGCGGTAGGAGCAGGAACGAGACCGCGAGCCGGAGCAGCGTCTCGGCGACCGCGTCCGCGTCCTCGAGCTGCAGCTCACCGCGGCGGTGCGCCTCGCGCAGCGGCCGGGCGACGAGCTCGCGCGCGAGGCTCATGACCGGAGGCCGATCGTGGGCGAGCGCCACGAGCACCGTCTCCGGCTCGATCCGGGCGAGGCGGTCGAGGAGCGGGTGTCCGCGGGCGAGGCGAAGCCCGGCGACGAAGGAGGCGACCATCCGCTCGACGGGGTCGTCGAGCGCGCCGGTCGCCGCCTCGATGGCGGCGAAGAAGCGGCGGGCCTCGCGCACGGCGAGCACCTCGAAGAGCCGGTCCTTGCTGCCGAAGCGGCGGAACACCGTGATCCGTCCCACCCCGGCGCGGCGGGCGACGTCGTCGACGGTGGTGCGGCGCAGCCCCACCGCCGCGACCTGGACGAGGGCGGCGTCGAGGATGCGCTCGGCGACGGAGTCGTCGACGTCCTCGTCCGCGGGCGCGCTGATGACCCGGGCGAGGAGGTCGCCGAGGGTATCGGTCACGCGGCGGCCGGCGGCGGGATCCGGCCCCGCCGCTGCTGGAGCCGCAGGTATGCGGGCCCGAGCACGCGCAGCCGCCCGGGGACGAGCGGATGCGTGACCCGCAGCGCCGCCCCGAGGCTGCGCAGCTCGAGCTCGTCGCCGCGGCTCCAGGGAAGCCGCCAGCGCTCGCGCAGCGGCGCCGGGAGCAGGCCCACGGTGCCGATCCGGAAGAGGTGGCCGACCGGCCTGCGCGCCACCGACCACGCCACGCCGGGAAGATGCGGCACCGGCGGGGCGGCGGGATGGCAGAGGGTGTCGAGCACCTCACGCACCACGTCGCTGTCCTCGAGGCGGGTACGGACCATTCCGTCGTACCACTCGAGAAAGCCGCTCCAGTCCGCGGGGAGGTCGCCGTCGCGGACGCCGAGGAGGCGGCCCACGCTGAGCATCTCCGCGTAGTACCGGTCGAGCTCGTCGCCGCGCAGCGGGCGCGCGCACCACGCCTGGGCGACGGCGACGGTCTCGACGATCGTCGCGTGCACCCACGCGTACGCCTCCGGCTCGAGGGCGCTGTAGCGGCGCCCCCCGGGCGCCACCCCGCGGATGCCGCGATGGAGGGCGCGGAGTCGCGCGGCCTCCGCCTCGGCGTCGGGCGAGTAGAGGTACGTGTACAGGCTGTCGAGGGTGCGCTCCAGCCGGGTCCAGGGGTCGGCGCGGTACGTCGAGTGCTCCCGCACCCCGGCGGCGACGGTCGGATGGGCGACCTGGAGGAGGAGCGCACGCCCGGCGAGGAGCAGGCCGCGGGCGTCGCTGCTCCGCTGCCAGGCGACCGACGAGGGGGTCAGCACCGGGTGGGTCCGATCGGGGGCCGTCTGCGTCATGTCCGCCGAAGCCTCCGCTGATGCTGATGATACTAAGGTGG
>DATKEY010000034.1:0-24276 GCA_035544475.1 Candidatus Dormiibacterota bacterium
CGCGTCGTTGCCGACCTCGACGCCGTCGAGCAGGACGCACTCCTCCACGACCGCGTGCGAGTGGACGTACACCTCCGGCCCGAGGACCGAGCGGCGCACCGTCCCTCCGGAGACGATCACCCCGGGGCCGACCATGCTGTCGACCGCCTGCCCGCGCCGGTCCTCGTAGTCGAAGACGAACTTCGCGGGCGGCAGCGGCACGTACGACGAATAGATCGGCCAGGCGCTGTTGTAGAGGTTGAAGATGGGATGGACCGAGACCAGGTCCATGTGGGCGTCGAAGTAGGCGTCGAGGGTCCCGACGTCGCGCCAGTAGCCGCGGTCGCGCTCGGTCTCGCCGGGGACGCGGTTGGCGGTGAAGTCGTACACCGCCGCCTGCCGGCGCCCGACGAAGCGAGGGATGATGTCGGCGCCGATGTCGTGACGGCTGGTCCCGGTGCGCGCGTCCTGAGCGAGCACCTCCATCAGCGGCTCGACGCTGAAGACGTAGTTCCCCATCGACGCGAACACCTGGTCGGGAGCGTCGGGCAGGCCCACCGCGTCGGCCGGCTTCTCGCGGAAGGCGCGGATGCGGTCGCCGTCGGCCTCGATGACGCCGAACTGCGACGCCTGCTCGAGGGGCACGCGGATCGCGGCGACCGTCGCCTCCGCGCCGGACTCGATGTGCTGCTCGACCATCTGCCGCGGGTCCATGCGGTAGATGTGATCGGCTCCGACGACGATCAGGTGGGTGGGGTTCTCGTCCTGGAGCAGGTTGAAGTTCTGATAGATCGCGTCCGCCGATCCCGCGAACCAGTGCCGCCCCCGCCGCATCTGGGCCGGCACCGGCGCGACGTAGTTGCCGAGCAGAGGCGAGAGCCGCCAGGTCGTGGTGATGTGGCGGTCGAGGCTGTGGCTCTTGTACTGGGTGAGCACCGCGATCCGCAGGTGGCCGCCGTTGACGAGGTTGGAGAGCGCGAAGTCCACCAGCCGGTAGACGCCGCCGAAGGGGACCGCCGGCTTGGCGCGGTCGTTGGTCAGCGGCGCCAGCCGCTTCCCCTCGCCGCCGGCGAGCACCATCGCGAAGACGTTGGGGATGCTCATCGCCGCTGCTCCTGCACGACACCAATGGTGGCAGCGCCGCACCCGGCGCGGTCACCCCCGATGACGGCTTCGCCGTGGGATACGCGACCTGATGGGGATGCTACGGGCCGAGCTGGCGCAGCCGGGAGGCGAGGAAGTCGCGCTCGGTCCCGTTCTCGGTGAGCTCGAGCGCCTCGCGGTAGGCGGCGCGCGCCTCCTCGATCCGGCCGAGCCGGCGGAGGAAGTCGGCCCGGGCTGCCGCAAGGTAGGCGTAGCCGGCGAGCTGCGGCTCGCCGGCGAGGGCGTCGACGGCGCGCAGCCCCGCCGCGGGTCCCTCGGCGAGGCCGACGGCGACGGCGCGGTTGAGGGCGACGACCGGCGACGGCCAGATGTCGACGAGCAGGTCGTAGAGTGCGACCACCTCGGCCCAGTCGGTCTCGTTCCAGCTCGGCGCCTCGGCGTGGACGGCGGCGATCGCCGCCATCAGCGCGTAGCGCCCGGGCGGGCGGCGCTTGAGCGCCTCGCGAACGAGGGCGACCCCCTCGGAGATCGCCTGCCGGTCCCAGCGGCTGCGGTCCTGGTCCTCGAGGAGGAGCAGGCGGCCGTTCTCGGCGACCCGGGTCGCACGGCGCGCGTCGGTGAGGAGGATGAGCGCGAGCAGACCGGCGACGTCGGCGTCGTCGGGGAGCAGTCCCCGGAGCATCCGGGCGAGGTCGAGCGAGCGCTCCACCAGGTCGCGGCGGACGAGGTCCTCGCCCGCCGGAGCGGTGTGCCCGGTCGTGAAGAGCAGGTGCACGACGGTGAGCACCGCCTCGATGCGGGCGGGGAGCTCGTCGGCGGGCGGCACCCGGTAGGGGATGCGGGCGGCGGCGATCTTCTTCTTCGCCCGGGTGATCCTCGCCGCCATCGTCGGCTCGGTCACCAGGAAGGCGCGGGCGACCTCGGCGGTCGTCAGCCCGCAGAGGAGCCGCAGGGTGAGCGCCACCTGCGACTCGAGGGCGATCGCGGTGTGGCAGCAGGTGAAGATCAGCCGCAGGCGGTCGTCGGGGACGTCCTCGTCCTCGACGTCGCCGGGACCGGGCACGACCCGGTCGTCGAGGAGAAGCGGAAGGGTCCGGCGCAGCCGCTCCTCGCGGCGCAGGAGGTCGACCGCTCGCCGCCGCGCGACGGTGGTCAGCCAGGCGCCGGGGTTGGCCGGAACGCCGCGCGGACCCCAGGTGCTCAGCGCCTGCGCGTAGGCGTCCTGGACGCACTCCTCGGCGAGGTCGAGGTCGCGGGTGGCGCGCACCGTCGCGGCGAGCACGAACGCCCACTCGCGACGGTGCGCCTCGGCGACCGCCGCCGCCACCGCGGAGGCGGCCGCCGCAGCCAGACCCGTGGCCCTCAGTCGAAGACCATCACGGGGCGGACCTCGACGCCGCCGAAGCGCGCCGGGACCTGCTTCGCCACCGCGATCGCCGCGTCGAGGTCGGGCGCCTCGATCATGTAGTAGCCGCCGAGCGCCTCCTTGGTCTCGGCGAACGGACCGTCGGTGACCGCGACGTTCCCGGAGGCGTCACGGCGGATGGAGGTCGCGGTGCTCGTCGGCTGGAGTGCGTTGCCGCCCCGCAGGGAGGCGCCGTTCGCCGCGCCGAAGTCGTTGTGCGCCTTCATCACCTGCTCGTACACGGCGGCGTCGGCGTTGGCATAGGACGCCTCGTCCTCGTAGATCAGGACCAGGTACTGCGCCATGGCGTGGTCTCTCCCGTGTGGACCCGGCCTCCCGGGCCTCATGCTACCTCGACGATCGGGAATCGCCCGGATCGACAGGGGGGGCCGCCGATCCCTCAGCGGACCGTGTAGCGGGCGAGCATCCCGGCGGAGATGTGGTCGGCGACGTGGCAGTGGTAGAGCCAGGTCCCCGGATCGTCGGGTGTCATGTCGGCGACGGCCATGGTGGCGGGGAGCAGGGAGAGCACGTCGGTGCGCATCCCCGCCGTGAGCACGGTGTTGCCGTGCCAGTGCGGGGTGTGGAGGTCGACCTCCGTCCCCATCCCCATCACGTACCAGCGAACCCTCTCGCCGCGGTGGACGTCGAGGCCGGGGAGGTTGCCGAAGACGTAGCCGTTGATCGCGTGCTTCCGGTTGCTCTCCATGAAGTCCGGGTCGTCCCTGCGCACCGTCGCCGGGGCGGTCGCGTACGTATGGATGTTGTCGTCGAGCCACGGGCTCCGGTTCTCGTCGGAGACCATGAACATCGTCACGAGCTCGCGGTCGACGTCGCGCGGGCTGCCGTCCGGGCGCGCCATCCCCCGCCGGGTCACGACGATCGCGCCCATGAGCCCGGCGTAGGTGTCGGCGACCTCGTCGACGTGGGAGTGATACATCCACATCACCGAGCTCGGGTCCATCGGTCCCGGGCCGGCGCGCTCGGGGACCTTCCAGACGTAGGTGTGGGTGCCGCCGGGCGGCACCGAGTCGTCCGCCTTGTCGGCGCCGGAGGTGCCGTCGTCGTAGGGCGCTCCCTCCGAGGCCTTGTCGTAGAGGACGCCGTGCGGATGCATGCTCGCGGGGAGGGTGGTGTGGTTCATGAAGACGACCCGGATCGTGTCGCCGACCTCGGCGTGGATGACCGGCCCGAGCAGTCCGAGGTGCTCCCACACGGCCGGCCGGCGCAGCGGCGAGGTGAAGGTCCCGTCGGTGTACTCCCGGAAGAGCGACTTGCGGTAGACGCGGCCGATGCGGTCGGGGCCGCGGGCGACGTAGGTGTTCTCGGCGTCCCCGAAGGGCCTGCCGGTGACGAGGTTGCGACCGGAGGGGGCGTAGTCCCAGGCCACCTCGTCGGCGGCGATGTAGTGGACCCGGACCCGGCCGGCCGGATCGGCGCCGGCGTGGCCGGCCCCGTCACCCCCACATGCGGCGACGAGCGCGACGGCGCCGGCGAGCAGGAGCACACCCCGCGGGAAGGGCCGTCCGGCCCGCATCGCGACCCCCTAAACGTCGACTTAGTCCAATCTAAGCGACGAGTTTAGTCGGGGGTGGGTGGGGCCGTCCAGCAGTCGGCGCAGACGCCCTCCACGGTGAGGACGCTGTCGCCGACGTGATACCCGTGACGCTCACGCACGCGCTCGGCGAGCGGGGCGACGTCCTCGGCGGAGATCTCGACCACCCTGCGGCAGCGGACGCAGACGAGGTGGTGGTGGGGATCGCTGCCCTCGAGCTCGAACTGGGCGGTGTCTCCGCCCAGCCGGGTCTGCCGGACCAGCCCGATCCCGGTCAGGGTCTCGAGCACCCGGTAGACGGTGGAGCGGTTGAGGGTCGCATACTGCTCGCTCACCGCCCGCCACACCTCCTCGGCGGTCATGTGGCGGCCGCCCGCCTCACGGAGCGTCTGGAGGATGAGCTGGCGCTGGGGCGTCCACCGGAGGCCGGCGGCGCGTACCGCCGAGGCGTCGTCCGGGGCGCCCGGAGACGGGGACCGCTGCGCGGCGTCCATGCGGACATCATGCACCCCGGCGGCCCGCCTCCGTGGCGTCGGGCGGGCCGGTGATCCGGTGGAACGCAGGACCCGTACGCCTCTGCAGAACACTCAACCGGGGAGGCGCATGACGTGATATTTGACGAATCCACCATGACGGGCCTGATGGAGGAGTCCCAGGACCTCCACAGCACCGCCATGCGACTCACGCGGGAGGCGACCGGCCGCGTCGTCGAGATCGGTCGCGAGCGCCGCGCGCGACGCGACGCGGAGATGCTGGATCCCGATCGCCGCACCTTCCTGCGGCGCTCGCTGCTCGCCGCGGGCGTCGTCGGCGGCGGCGCGCTCGGCGCCTCGATGTTCTCGCGGATCTCCGTGGCGGCGGCGGGCTCCGCGGACGTGTCGATGCTGCAGACCGCGGCGGCGATCGAGAACCTCGCGGTGGCGGTGTACACCACGGCCACCACCCTCCCGCCGACGGTGAGCGGCGCCGCGATCCCGACGGTGAAGGCGTTCGTCACCATGACGATCAAGCAGCACACCGACCACGCCAGTGCCTTCAACGCGGCGGCGATGCAGCTCGGCGGGAAGGCGCAGACCAACAAGGACCAGACCGTCTACGACGCGGTCGTCACGCCGGCGCTCGCGAAGGTCAAGGGTCCGGCCGACGTGGTCGCGCTCGCCCAGTCGCTCGAGGACGCCGCGGCCCAGACCTACGTGAAGTTCGGTGGCGACGTCGACGACAAGGGCGCGCTCAACGCCTTCGCGACCATCGCTCCGGTCGAGGCGCAGCACAGCGCGGTGCTGCTCGCCGTCGCCGCGCTCATCGCCGGCGGCGCACCCCAGCTGATCACGATCTCGCCTCCGGTCGACGCCACCAAGCTGCCCTCCGCCGCGGGCTCGGTCGGCTTCCCGAAGAGCTTCTATCCGACGGCGGCGGCGCGGCCCGCGGCCGAGGGGGCGGTGCAGTGAGCCGCGCACGCAGGGTCGATCACATGGACGTGTCCGAGCGCGAGCTTCGCGCGATGACCGGCGATCTCGACGAGATGCACGGCGACCTCTTCCCGCGCTTCCGAATCGCGCTCGCGGAGATGACCGCGGCCTGGCGCGACGGGGTCGAGGGGGAGCGCTCCCTCGCGCGGCTGCGCGCCGGCCGGCGCACCTTCCTGCGCGGCGGCCTCGTCACCGCCGGGGTCGTCGGCGGTGGTGCGGCACTCGCCGCCTGTGGGAGCAGCCCCGACGCGGCCAGCGCGGTGAACGGGACGTCGTCGTCCTCGTCGACCTCGGGAGGCAGCCCGGACCTCACCGTCGCCCGGCTCGCGGCGAGCCTCGAGGTGCTCGCCGTGAACACCTACCAGACGGTGCTCGACGCCGCGGGCAAGGGCGCGCTCGGCACCGTGCCCCCCGCGATCGCGACCTTCGTGACCACCGCGAAGATGCAGCACTCCGACCACATGAACGCCTGGAACAGCGCGCTCGTCGGCGCGGGGATGCAGGCGCAGACCGCCCCGGACCCGCACTACAACAAGATCGTCCAGCAGGCGCTGCCGTCGGTGAAGACGGTCGTCGACGCGGCCAAGCTCGCGCTCACGCTGGAGACGGTCGCGGTCGAGACCTACACCGCGGGGTCGGCGCTCGTGACCGACAAGAAGAACCGTGCGGTGGCGCTCTCGATCGCGCCGGTCGAGGCGCAGCACGTCGCCATCCTCAACTTCGTGCTCGGGCAGTACCCGGTGCCCGACTCCTTCATCAAGACCGACATGGCCGCCTCGCCGAACGACCTGACCGAGGCCGGCTGACCCCGAGCACACCCCCCAACCGGACCGCCGCCTCCGCGCGGCGGTCCTCCGGGGGTGTGACACGCGGCCGCTACTGCTCGACGTCGTAGACCGCGGTGACCGTGACCGTCAGCTCCTGTGTCCCCGGCTCGATCGGCGTCGGGGCGGCGCCGCCGGCGCCCGGGGCCAGGCCGACGCCGTACCGCGGCCCCGGCGACACCTCGCTGCCCTCGCTGATCGAGCGCACCCTCCCGAGCCTGACCCCGGCGGCCTTCGCCATCTGGTCGGCCTGGTCGTGGGCGCGGCGCACCGCGTCCGCACGCGCCTGGGCGAGCAGCGCGCTGTCGTCGTCGAACCCGAAGGCGATCTGCTGGATGCGGACCGCGTCGCCCGCCGCGCCCGCGGCGGCGTCGATGAGCTGCCCCGCCCCCTGGATGTCGTGGACCTTCGCGGTCACGATGTTGCCGACCTGGTAGCCGGTGATGTGCTGGCCGTTGTTGTCGTAGGTCGGCGAGATCGACAGCTGGCTGGTGGCGATGTCCTTCGCCGCGACGCCGTGCCGCTTCAGGGTGTCGATCAGGGCGTTGGCCCGGTTGGCGTTGTCCTTGAGCGCTGCGTCCGAGCTCGCCGCCCGGGTCTCGACGCCGATGACGAGGGTGAGCAGGTCGGGTGGGGCGGTGACCCTGCCGGTGCCCTGGGCGGAGATGACCGGCTGATCCGTCGAGGGGATGGCCTGCGCCGCCTGGACCGCAGGGATGGACGGCGCGCCGCCCGGTCCCGGCCGGGTGGCGAGGACCAGGCCTGCCAGGACCACGAACGGCAGGAGCTGGACGAGCAGTCGTCGCGACATGGAGCACACCCTCCTCGGCGGGCAGGACCCGCGGATCATCATTCCGGCCGTGGCACCCGCCTCTCTGCTACACGACGATGGGACCGCCTTCGCGGTTCCCGCGTGTCAGAAGCCGAGGACCTGCCGGACGAGGACGACGGTGAGCCGTCCGGGGGCGAGCACCCGGTTGACGACGAGGATGTTGTTGACCCCGCTGGGCACGCCGTACGCCAGCCGCGCCCGTGCGTCCTCGAGGCGATAGGAGTACTCGTAGAGCCGACGCAACCCGGACGCGAGGTCGGGGACGACCTTCTGCCCGCCGACGACGAGGATCACCCTGCCCGCGCCCGAGGCGATCGGGCCCAGCTGGCTGCCGCTCGCCGAGGCGAGGAGGACCGATCCGTCCTCGGTGACCGCGTGGGCGCTGCCGACCACCCAGTCCGGCGCCGCGGCGATCTGGCGCATCTCCCGCTTCTGCATCTCCCGGTCCATCTGGAAGAGCTGCAGGCGGACAGGCCGGAAGCGGCCGGAGCGCTCGACGTCCCCGGCGATGCCGATGCTCTCCAGGGTGATCGAGGTGTTGTTGAAGACCTCGGCGCCCTCGGGGAGGCGGTCGAGGACCGCGGCGCGCGCCTCCGCCCCGGTGCCGACGACCAGCGCCTCGAGACCGTGGGAGCGGAGAGCCGCCGCGGTCGCGTCGATGCGCTCGTCCGAGGCGAGGACGGCGAACTCCGGGTTGGGCGGGAGCTCCGTGATCGGGGTGACCGTCTCCACGCTCACTCCCCTCCGATCTCGGCGAGACGGCGGTGGACGAGCGCGACCGACATCGCGCCCTCGCCCGTCGCCGCCGCGCAGCGCTTCACCGACCCGCTGCGGACGTCGCCGGCGGCGAAGAAGCCGGGCAGGTTCGTCTCGAGGGGGAAGGGAGCGCGGGTCAGCGTCCAGCCCGGCGGCTTCTCCCCGCCGGGGGCGAGGTCGATGCCGGTGAGGAGATAGTGCGTCGAGTCGAGCATGAGCCCGACGCGGTCGGCGCACTGGGTCCGGGCGATGCCGCCGATGCAGATGAAGAGGGCGTTCGCCTGCAGCGTCTCGATCGCATCACTCCCCCGGGTGGCGACCCCGATCGTGCGCAGGTTGTCGTCGCCGTCGACGGACACGGCCTCCGAGCGCAGCCGGACCTCGATGTTCTCGCGCTCGGCGATCTGGTCGATGAGGTACTGGGACATGGAGGCCGCCAGGGAGTCCCCCCGGACCAGGAGGGTGACGTGGGCCGCGTAGCGGGAGAAGCGCATGCATGCCTGGCCGGCCGAGTTGCCGCCGCCGATGATGACGACCCTGCAGCCGCGGCAGCCGAGCGCCTCGCTCGGTCCCGCGCCGTAGTAGACGCCGGCGCCCAGGAGGCGGTCGACGCCCGGCGCGTCGAGCCGGCGCCACTCCACCCCGGCGGCGTAGAGGACGGCGCGGGAGGCGATGGTCGTCCCGTCGCTGAGGCGGGAGATGTAGCCGCCGGAGTCGGGTGCGACGTCGTCGACCGGGCGGGCGAGGAGGATCTCGGCGCCGAAGCGCTCCGCCTGGACGGTCGCGCGAGCGGCGAGCTGGTTGCCGCTCACCCCGTCCGGGAATCCGAGGTAGTTCTCGATCAGCGACGTCGTCCCCGCCTGGCCGCCGGGGGCGACGGACTCGACGACGACGGTGCGCAGGCCCTCGGAGGCGGCGTACACCGCGGCGGCGAGGCCGGCCGGGCCCGCGCCGATGATCGCGAGGTCGTACTCCGCGAGCCGCGGCTCGGCGACCAGCCCCAGGCTGCGGGCGACCGTCTCGACGGTGGCGCCCTCGCGCACCACGATCTCCTCGGGCCGGGTGCCGTCGGGGATGAGGCAGAGCGGCAGCCGCATCCCCGGCCGGTAGGCCGCGTGGGTCTCGCCCGCGTCGAGGTCCCGCCACTCGTAGACGATCCGGTTGCGGGTGAGGAAGTCGCGGATCGCGTAGCCGTCGGCGGAGGAGCGTGACCCCACCAGGACGACCGACGGCGTCATGGGCCGCAGGTCGTAGTCGTACTCGGACATCAGCAGCTCCGGGGGGTCGTCGGACGGGGCCGGCGGCTCAGGGGTGGGAGGGCGCCGGCGGCGCGCCCTCGAGCTCGAAGGCGAGGTCGTCGACGTAGCACCAGTACCAGTCCTCGCCCGGCTCGTAGGAGCGGATGATCGGGTGCGAGACCCGACGGAAATGGCCGGTGGCGTGCCGCCCGGGCGAGTTGTCGCAGCAGCCGACGTGCCCGCACTCCTGGCAGACCCGCAGGTGGACCCAGTCGTGCCGGCCCGCCGCCAGGCAGTCCTCGCAGCCGGTGCTGGAGGGGGTGACGTCCAGGATCTGGTCGAGGTGTGTGCAGCTTCCCGCCATCGCTTCCGCGAAGTGTAGACAGCATCGCCCGGTCCGCGGCGGTACAGTGGCTCCGCAGCCACCTGTACGAGCACATCAGTTTGGCGGGGTGCACGTGCCATGCGAGTCCCGATCCGACCGGTCCTGCTGGTCTCCCTCCTGATCGCCACCGCCCTGGGGTGGGGCGCGGCTCCGGTCGCGGCGGCCCAGACCTGGGCGCCGGCGAAGTCCGCGACCATCCATCCGGGGGTGCAGCTCTTCACCAAGGACGCGCAGTGCACCGCCAACTTCATCTACGTCGACGGCGCGACGGTGTTCATCGGCCAGGCCGCGCACTGCTCGGGGACGGGGGGCAACAACGAGTCCGACGGCTGCCTCGCGCCGTCGCTGCCGCTCGGCACGCCGGTGACCGTCACCGGTGCGAAGCACCCGGGCACCCTGGTCTACAACTCCTGGCTGACGATGCAGCAGCTCAAGGAGAAGAACCCGGACACCTGCAAGTACAACGACCTCGCCCTCGTGCGCCTCGACCCCGCCGACGTCGGCTCGGTCAACCCGACGGTGCCGATCTGGGGCGGCCCGGCCGGGCTCGACACCGCCGGGACGAAGCCCGGTGAGGCGGTGTACTCGTACGGCAACTCGCAGCTCGGCCTCGGCACCGGCGCCATCAGCCAGAAGCAGGGCACGAGCCAGGGCGACGAGGGCAACGGCTGGAGCCACGTGGTCAGCACCGACCCGCCGGGTGTCCCCGGCGACTCGGGCAGCGGCTTCCTCGACGCCAACGGCAGCGCCCTGGGGATCCTCAGCACCCTCGAGGTCGCTCCCCGGACCGGGACCAACGGGGTCGGGGACCTCGCCCGCGAGCTCGACTACATGCACCAGCACTCGGCGTTCGGCGCCGTGCAGCTCGTGCTCGGCACCGAGCCGTTCAGCGCCCGGGGGCGGTGAGCATCCGGCAGAGGGTGTCGGTGTCGGTGAGGAGCGCGTCGCCGGTGAAGCGAAGTCCGGCGAGCGAGCGCTCCGCCGCCTCACGGTTCCCCGCGCCACAGGCGTCGGCGACGACGACCGGGATGTAGCCGAGGTCGGCGGCGTGGCGGACGGTCGGCTCGATGCCGACCTCCATCGCCACCCCGACCACGGCCACGGCGGTGATCGCGCAGTCGCGCAGCGCGATGTCGAGCCAGGTGCCCTCGAACGCGGACATCGTGATCTTGTCGAACACCCCCTCACGGTCGAGCGGGGCGACCTCGGGCAGGATCTCCAGCCCGGGTGTGCCGCGCAGGAACCAGGGGTGGACGTCCTCGACCGATCGCACCCGCTGCCACGCCATCGCCATGCGGAGCTGGAAGACGCCCATCAGCTCCCGCGGGAGGGAGAGATGGCGGGAGAAGAGCACGCGCACACCGGCGTCGCGTGCGGCGCCGAGAACCCGGGCGACGTTCGCGGTGACGGCGGCGGCGTCGGGGATCTGGCCGAGGATCCCCACCTGCATGTCATAGACGAGGAGCGCCATGCGCGCCGGATCGCACACCTCCTCGAGCGTCTCGGGGATGCTCAACCCGTAGGCCCGCTGCACTCCTCACTCCCTGCGCTACGCTCGCCGGATGTCTGAAGGTCGAGAGACATTATCTCAACGTCGAGGCATCCGCCGGGCGAGGGGGGACGACCACGTCGCCCGGGTGCGCGAGCAGTGGGCCCGCGAGGCGCCGGGGCTCGACACCGCGCCCATGGCCGTCGTCGCGCGCATCGGGCGCGCCCACATGTACCTCGACCGGGCGCTCGAGGAGGTCTTCGCCGTCCACGGCCTCACCCGGGGCACCTGGGACGTGCTCGCCGCGCTGCGCCGCCACGGTCCTCCGTACCGGCTCTCGCCCACCGAGCTCTACCGCCAGCTGATGCGGACCTCGGGCGCGATGACTCACCGCCTCGCCCGGCTCGAGAGCGCGGGCCTGATCCGCCGGGTGGCGGATCCCGGGGACGGGCGCGGCCTGCTCGTGGAGCTCACCCGCCGGGGGCGGGCCGTCGTCGACGCCGTGGGTCCGCGGCACATGGAGAACGAGCGCCGGCTGCTCGCGGCCCTCACCGCCGAGGAGCAGGAGCGGCTCGCGAACCTCCTCGCGACGCTGCTCTCCGCCCTCGAGAGCGGACCCCCGCTCCCGCCACCGCGCGCTCCGCGGCGTGGCGGCACGTCGCGGCACACGCGCTTACACCAACCACCGCTGCTCTTAGAATGAGCCCATGACCAGGGAGGAGCGCGACCGCCAGATCGGCGCCCTCGCCGCCCTCGGCGAGCGGGCACGGCGGGCGCTCTACGAGCACGTCGTCTCCCAGCCCGAGCCGGTCAGCCGCGACGCGGCGGCGGCGGCGGTGGGGATCGGCCGCCCTCTCGCCGCCTTCCACCTCGACCGGTTGGTGCAGGAGGGGCTGCTCGAGGCCACCTACCGCCGCCTCGGCGGCCGCAGCGGCCCCGGTGCGGGCCGGCCGAGCAAGCTCTACGCGCGCGCCGGTGCGGAGGTGAGCATCAGCCTCCCTCCGCGCGAGTACGAGCTCGCCGCCCGGCTGATGGCGCGTGCGATCGCCGGCTCCGGCAGCGCGCCCCGTGAGACCCTCGACCGGGAGGCGCGCGCCGCCGGCGCCGGGATGGGGGAGGAGGCCCGGGTCCGCTGCGGCGCGCGTCCGAGCCGGCGCCGGCTGCGCGAGGCGGCGCTCGGCGTCCTCTCGGACCGCGGCTTCGAGCCCTGGGGAGACGGGCGCGGAGACGTGCGGCTGCGCAACTGTCCCTTCGACGCCCTCGCCGCCGACGAGCCCGACCTCGTCTGCGGGATGAACCTCGCCCTCGTCCAGGGCCTCGTCGGCGCCCTCGACGGGGGGATGGCCGCCGACGCCGTCCTCGACCCGGCGCCCGGCCTCTGCTGCGTCGCGCTCCGCGGCTGGTCACGCCCCACCCCGGGCCGGGTTGCTAAAGCAAGTAGCGACTATCTATAGTACGGGCTCGTGACCGAGCCGCTCTTCGCCCGGGTCGTCCCCGGCCCCGCCTGGACCGAGCCCGAGGACGACGACCTCCCCGATCTCGTCGGCCGGGTGCTCCGCAGGCTCGGCGAGGATCCCACCCGCGAGGGGCTGCTGAGAACCCCCGAGCGGGTCGCCCGCAGCCTCGAGTTCCTCACCGGCGGCGCCGCCCAGGATCCCCGTGAGGTCGTGCGGGGCGCGCTCTTCGAGGAGCCGTACTCGGAGATGGTGGTCGTCCGGGACATCGAGCTGTACAGCCTCTGCGAGCACCACCTGCTGCCCTTCTTCGGGAGGGCGCACGTCGCCTACGTGCCCGACGGCCGCATCGTCGGCCTCAGCAAGCTGGCGCGGGTCGTCGACATCCTCGCGCGCCGCCTCCAGGTGCAGGAGCGCCTGACGATGGAGATCGCCGACACCCTCGACGAGGAGCTCGAGCCCCAGGGCGTGGGCGTCGTCGTCGAGGCCTCCCACCTCTGCATGATGATGCGGGGGGTCCAGAAGCAGAACAGCCGCACAGTGACCTCGAGCATGCGCGGCGTCTTCCTCCGCGACGAGCGCACCCGCGGCGAGTTCCTCCGCCTGATCGGCGGTGGCCGCGGCTACGAGGGCGGCTGACCGCCGCCTGCGACCGAGAGGCGCACCGTCGCTCCCCGCCCCGGTGCGCTCACCACCTCGAGGCGGGCACCGATCCGCGCGGCGCGCTCGCGCATCGAGAGGAGCCCGAGATGGCCCGGGCACGCGGCGGTGGGATCGAACCCGGCTCCGTCGTCGCGCACCTCGAGGACGAGCCCTCCTCCGGACGGGCGCAGGCCGAGCGAGACCCGTCGTGGACGGCCGTGGCGCAGGGCGTTGCGCAGCGCCTCCTGGGCGATGCGGTAGAGGGCCTCGCGGGTCGCCGCGGGCAGGTCCGGCTCGTCGCCGAGGGTGATGTCGACCGCCACCCCGCGGTACCGCGAGGCCGCCGCCGCGGTGAGCCGGCGGAGCGCGCCGACGAGGCCCTCGGCGAGGAGGCTGCGGGGATGGAGCTCGACGAGCAGCTCGCGCATCTCGCTCAGCGCGGTCTCCGCCATCGCGGCGACCTCCTCGAGCGCGTGTGCGGCCGGTCCGGGATCGGGGTCGCGGCGCAGCATCTCCAGCGTCGAGCGGGTGCCGAGGACGACGCCGTAGATCGCCTGGGTCACGGAGTCGTGGAGCTCGCGGGCCAGCCGCTCGCGCTCCTCCTCGACGGCCCTGGCGCGGGCGGTGAACTGGGCGACGGCGTCGGCCACCGAGCCGAGATGGGCGATGACGGTCGAGCCGAGCGGGGTGCGCGAGAAGAGCGCCATCACCCCGACGGTGCGCCCGTCGACGACGAGCGGATGACCGGCGAACGCGACGATGCCGGTCTCCCGGGCCCACTCGTGGTCGTCGACCCGGGGATCGTGCTCGACGTCGTTCGTCATCACCGCCAGGCGATCGGCGGCGATCCCGCCGATCTTCAGCTCTCCGACCCGCACGGTGCCGTGGGGGCCGTCGAGGTGGGTGTAGAGCCCGGCGCTGGCACGCAGCCGGAGGGTGGCGCCGTCCGGCTCGAGCACCCAGATCCGCGCGAAGGCCGCGCCGAGGTGCTCGACGACCGCCGCGGCGCAGCGATGGAGGACCTCGGAGGTGGCCCCGCCGCGCGCCAGGGTGGCGCCGCAGTCGGCGAGCAGGGCGGTGAGCCGCCGGTAGTCGTCCTCGGGCGTGGGTGCCATCATCCCCGGACATGATCCGGGTCGTGGTGGCCGACGACCACTGGGTGGTGCGCCAGGGGCTCCGCCTGTTCCTCGGCCAGCAGGAGGGGATCGAGGTCGTCGGCGAGGCCGCCGACGGCGAGGAGGCGCTCACCGTCGTCGAGGCGCTCCGCCCGGACGTCGTCCTCATGGACGTGCTCATGCCCCGGCTCGACGGCATCGCCGCGACCCGGCGGATCCGCGAGCGCTGGCCGGATGTCGAGGTGGTCGCGCTCACGACCGTCGCCGACGGCGAGGCGGTCGTCGCCGCGATCGGCGCCGGTGCGACCGGCTACCTGGTCAAGGAGACCCACGGCGACGCACTCGTCGCGGCGGTGCGCGCCGCCGCCGAGGGCAGGGTGGAGCTGTCGCCGGAGGCGGCGCGCCGGCTGGCGTCGGCGATCCGTCCGCGGGAGGCCGCCGAGCCGCTGACCCCACGGGAGCGGGAGGTTCTCGGTCACGTCGCCCAGGGCCGGGCGAACAAGGAGATCGCCGCCCGGATGGGGATCAGCGAGAAGACGGTCAAGGCGCACGTCACCCGGGTGCTCGAGAAGCTCGGGGTGCAGAGCCGCACCCAGGCGGCGCTGGTCGCGGTGCGCTCCGGGGCCGGGGGGCTGCCGGGAGCCGGGGGCCGCTGACCCGTCTACGACCAAGGTCCCATATCGATGCCGCCCGAGGTCTCTGGTTGGGCGCGCCGCGCGCGGGGGATGCTCTCACCATGATGATGGCGAATCCCCTCCACGGCCTCGAGGAGCGGCTCGGCGCCGAGCGTCCCGGCCGCAGCTGGGTGGTCTGGCTCGGACCGCTGGTCACCGCGATCGGCACCTTCGTGATGCTCGCCTGGGCCATCCACATCGGCGGCCTCGGGATCGAGGCCTGGCTGCCGATCGGGCTCTTCGGAGCTCTGATCCTCGGCGGCCTCTCGGTGAGCTACCTCTTCGCGTTCGCCGCCGACGCCCGCGACGCCGAGGCTGCAGACGACCGCCGCAGCTGATGCGTCACTACCATGGCGTCCGCCGGACGGTCGAGGATCGTCCGGGTGGACCGGCGGTGAGGAGGAGGCCGATGGCGATCGCGGTCGGAGACCGGGTGCCGGACGTCGAGGTCCGGACGATGGGTGCGGACGGGCCGCAGGCCGTGCGCACCGGAGAGATCCTCGGCCGGGGCCGGGTCGCGCTCTTCGCGGTGCCAGGGGCGTTCACCCCGGGGTGCTCGCGCATCCATCTGCCCGGGTACGTGCAGAACCTCGACCGGCTGCGCGCGAGCGGGGTGGACACGGTCGCCTGCGTGGCGGTGAACGATGCGTGGGTGATGCAGGCCTGGTCGGACGACCAGGGAGCCGCGGGCATCGTCATGCTCGCCGACGGCAACGCCGACTTCACCCGCGCCATGGGCCTCGAGGGGGACATGAGCGGGTACGGGCTCGGCACGCGCTCGAGGCGGTACGCGGCGATCATCGAGGACGGCGTCGTGACGAGCCTGGAGGTCGAGCCCAAGGGCGGCGTCGACGTCTCGTCGTGTGAGTCGATGCTGACCCGCCTGGGGGCGGCGAGCCTCTAGCCGGGATCCGCGGCCAGCTCCGGCCGTCGCAGCGCGATCGCCGCGGCGGCGTGAGCGGCGCGGGCGGCGGTGGGGGTGACGATGCATCCCGCCTCCTCGAGGGTGGCGCGCTGGCGGCCGTACCCCTGGGGGTCGTCGCGGGTGCCGAGCACGTAGGCGACGACCCGCGGCCCGTCCGGGTCGGCGGTGAGCTCCGCGCACGCGGGCGCGAGCAGGCCGGCCGGGTCCTCGTGCGCGCCGTGCCCGAGGACGACGTCGAGGAGCACGACCGCGGTCGCCGGGTCGGCGCCCTGTTCGCGCAGGAGCGCGAGGCGCGCCTCGGGGTCGATCATCGGATGGGGACGCCCCTGGGTGTACTCCTCCTCCCCGAGGTCGAGGCAGACGTGGGCGCCCGGCGGCGCGGGCAGGGCGTCGGCCTTCGCCACCGGCGCGTTCGAGTACACGCGCCCGACGTGGCGGGCGAGGATGAGCTGGGCCTCGTAGCAGAGCGTGCCCCCGGAGAAGAGGCCGCGCACCGCGGTGCGCGTCGCGGGGAGCCCGCGGCAGGCGGCCTCGACGTGGGCGGCGAGGCCCGCGCCCGGGTCGGGAGCCGGCAGGCCGAGCACCCCGAGGGTGCCGATCACGCTCTGTTCGAGGGTGCCGGTGAGCCGGACGCCGGCGGCGACGTCGAGGTCGGGCGCCACCCCGAGGACCGAGGCGATGAGCGGCTTGCTCCGCGGCGTCCCGAGGAGCGCGCGGGCGACCTCCTCGGCGGGGGGCTTGGAGACGAGGAGGATCGCGTCGGTCCCCGGGTCGGCGTCGAGCGCCTCGATGGCGACCCGCGCCATGCGCCCACCGACCGCGGCGCTGAGGTCGCGGCCGCCGATGCCGATGACCTGCGACACCCCCGCACCCCAGCGGTCGAGGAGCGAGGAGACCTCCTGGGCGCCGGTGCCTGCGGCGGCGACCACCCCGACCCGCCCCGGGCCGACGACGTTCGCGAAGCCGAGCCCGGTGCCACCGAGGATGGCGGTGCCCGCCCCCGGTCCCATCACGAGCCGGCCGAGGGCGGCCGCCCGGTCCTTGAGCTCGACCTCCTCCTCGACGGTGACGTGGTCGCTGAAGAGCAGCACGTGGAGGCCGGCGGTGAGCGCGTGGTGCGCCGCGAGTGCCGCGTACTCGCCGGTCACCGAGACGATCGCGACGTTTGCGCCAGGGATGGCGGCAACAGCCTCCTCGACGGTGCGCGCCGCCGGGCGCTCGCCCACCGCCTGCCGCGCCGGGCGCTCGGCGAAGAGGGCGTCGCGACCGCGGTCGAGCACCGCGCTCGCCACCGCCTCCGAGTCGGCGCGGACCGCGAGCGCGAGGTCGTTCGCCGACGCGCCCTCGAGGTCGGTCTCGGCGACGCCCTCGGAGATCAGCGCGCTGACGTTCGCCGGGGTGGCCATCACCGCGGACGCCCACTCCACCCCCTCGCCCTCGACCATCGCGCGGGTCGCGCTCATCAGCAGCACCGAGTCGACGAAGGTGTCGCGGAGCAGGGCGCAGGCGGCGGAGCTCACGGACCCACGAGCGCGGACGCCTGGACGGCGGCCGCGGCCTCGGGCCGAGGGTGTCCGCGGATGCTCGTCCCCGACCTGCCCTCGAGCAGCGAGGCCCGGCCCTCGAGCGAGGGATAGACGAGCTCCGGGGTGGTGATCACCGCCACCCGTCCGCCGGCGCGGAGGAACCGGGTCGACGCACGCACCTTCGGGCCCATGCTCCCGGGAGGGAACTGCCCGTCGGCGAGGTGGCGCTCGGCCTCGTCGAGCGTCAACTCCTCGACGGCGCGCTGGCGCGGAGAGCCGAAGTCGAGCATCACCGTCTCGACGCCGGTCACGAGGACGAGCGCCTCGGCGTCGAGCGAGGTCGCGAGCCGCTGGGCCGCGTAGTCCTTGTCGATGACCGCGTCGACGCCGTGGTACCCGTCGGGGCCGCTCACGACCGCGACACCGCCGCCGCCCGCGGCGACGACGACGAACCCGGCGTCGATGAGGGCGAGGATGGCGCCGGCCTCGAGGATGTCGATCGGCTCCGGCGAGGGGACGACCCGGCGGTATCCGCGGCCCGAGTCCTCGACGATCGACCAGCCCCGGCGGCCGGCGAGCTCCTCGGCCTCACCGCGTCCGAGGAAGGGACCGATCGGCTTGGTGGGATGGGCGAAGGCGGGGTCGGCGGGATCGACGGTCACGTGGGTGACGACCGCCGCGGGGCGCACCCGCGGCCATCCCGACACCCGCCGGAGCGCGAGGGAGATGAGGCTCCCCATCTGTCCCTGGGTCATGGCTCCGAGGGTGAAGAGGGGCTGGGGTGGCACCACCCCCGCGCTCTCCTCGTGGGCGAGGGCGAGGCTCCCGACCTGGGGGCCGTTGCCGTGGACCACGACCACGCCCCAGCCGGCGCGCAGCAGGGACATGATCGAGCGCGCCATCACGAGGGCGTTGGCCTCCTGCTCCTCGTGGGTCCCTGCCTGACCCGCCCGGGTGAAGGCGTTGCCGCCGAGCGCGATGACCGCGATCTTGTTGCGCATAGCGTATGGACTTAGGAGCATAGTGAATGGTCATCCGGCGCGCAAGGCCCGCGTTCCGGGGTCGGGACGGCGCATCGCGGTGATCGAGCTGAGCTCCGGGTGGCGGCGCCGGGCCAGGGCGTAGGCGGTGAGGGCGCAGGCGATCGTGGTCCCCATCTGGAGCAGCCGCTGGAGGACGGCGATCGCCGCCGCCGCCGCCGGGTGGACGCCGACGACGTAGAGCAGCCCCACCGTGCTCGCCTCGTTCGCCCCCACCCCGCCGGGGATGAGGCTGACGGCGCCGCCGACGTAGGCGATCGCGAGCACGAACGCCGCGGACGCCCAGCCGATCCCGCCGCCGCCGGTGACGGCGCGGACGAGCACCCAGAAGGCGGTGATCGAGAGGACGACCCGGCACAGGTCGAGGAGCGACCACGCCATGCTCCGCCGGTCGTGGAGGAGGCGCACGGTCTCATGCTGGAGCTCGTCGATCTGGGTGACGTACCGGCGGAGCACCGGGGTGTGGGCGGCGACGCGATGCACCTGGTGGAAGACCGCCGGCACGAGCAGGATGATCGCGATCGCGGCGACGCCGACGAGCGCGGTGATCTCCGCGCCCGCCGCCTGGTGGCGCTCGACGACGACCGGGCCGGCGGAGAGGAGCAGGAAGAGGGTGAAGGTCAGCTCCTGCACCGTCACCGTCGCCACCACGTCGGCGAACTCGACGTGAGCCACCTCGGTGGCGAAGATCGCGCGGGTGAGGTCGCCGAGCGGGAGAACCACGGTGATGCCCTGGCCGGCGACGCTGACGAGGACGCTGTCGAGCATCGGGATGCGGGCGCCCACGGACGTGAGCAAAAAGTGCCAGCGCACCCCCTGGACGGCGAGGGTGAGCGCCGTGAGGAGGACGAAGGGGACGAGCAGCGGGAGGTCGACCCCACGGAGCGCGCCGGCGACGTCGGCGGGATTCACGGCGACGACGAGGCCGCCGACGGCGGCGACGGCGAGGAGCACCGGCCACCACCGCCGGAGCGCATGCCGGGTGCGCGCCATGCGGGCATCGTCTCACGCGCGTCGTGGCAACGGATCGATCACCCCAGGCAGCCGATTCCGTCACACAAGTCGACCGAGGCGTGACCCCGGGCGCACGGCGGAGGACGAGCGGTACGCTGACCCCGATTCGGCTCCCAGTGGAGAACGGCGGTGAGGTACCTCGAGAGCATCCTCGATGCGGTCGGTGACACGCCGCTGGTCCGGTTGCACCGGCTCGCCACCGGGCTGCGACCACTGGTCCTCGCCAAGGTCGAGTCGCTCAACCCCGGCGGCAGCATCAAGGACCGCATCGGCCTGGCGATGATCGAGGACGCCGAACGGCGGGGTCTGCTCGAGGCCGGCGGGACGATCATCGAGCCGACCTCGGGGAACACCGGTCACGGCCTCGCCATCGCCGCCGCGCTCAAGGGCTTCCGCGGCGTCTTCGTGATGCCGGACAAGATGAGCCAGGAGAAGATCAGCCTCCTCCGTGCCTACGGCTCCGAGGTCGTCGTGTGCCCGACGAACGTCCCGAAGGAGTCGCCGCAGTCGTACTACTCGGTCGCCGACCGGCTCACCCGGGAGATCCCCGGCGCCTTCCAGCCCAACCAGTACGCGAACCCGACGAACCCCGAGACCCACCGGCGCACGACCGGTCCCGAGATCTGGGAGCAGACCGGCGGGCGCATCACCCACCTCGTCGCCGGCATGGGGACCGGCGGCACCATCTCGGGGATCGGGCACCACCTCAAGGGACAGAACCCGGCGGTGCAGATCGTCGGCGCCGACCCGGTCGGCTCGATCTACTCCGGCGAGATCGCCCCCTACGTCGTCGAGGGCGTCGGCGAGGACTTCATGCCGGCGACGATGGACATGTCGGTGGTCGACCGGATCGTCCAGGTGAGCGACCGGCAGTCCTTCATCGCCGCGCGGCGGCTCGCCCGCGAGGAGGGCATCCTCGTCGGCGGCTCGTCGGGGCTCGCCCTCCACGCCGCCCTCACCGTCGCCGCCGAGCTCGACGAGGGGGCGGTCGTCGTCGTGATCCTCCCGGACACCGGCCGCAACTACCTGTCGAAGTTCTTCAACGACGAGTGGATGGTGCAGAACGGGTACGTCGACCGCATCTCGCCGGCGCGGGTGCGCGAGGTGCTCCGCGGTCCGTCGAACGGCCACCACGCCGGCCACGACGACGAGGTGCCGGGGCTGATCACCGTCGACGCCGAGAGCCTGCTCTCCGACGCCATCGAGCTCATGCAGCGCTACTCGATCTCCCAGCTGCCGGTGCGCGCCGGCGCGGGGGTCGAGGGGGCCGCGCTCGTCGGCAGCCTCCAGGAGCGCACCCTGCTGGATCGCATCTACCGCGACCCGACGATCGTCGCCCGCCCGGTGGCGGCGGCGATGGACCCGCCCTTCGGGACCGTGGCCGCGGACACCCCGATCGACGAGGCGTTCCGGATGCTGCTCCGCGGCGACACCGCGATCGTCGTCCTCGACGGTGAGACCCCGATCGGCATGGTGACCCGGGCCGACCTGCTCGAGTTCGTGGCCCATCCCCGTGGCTGACGGGGAGGCGGATCCCCGCTGGGGCTTCGCCACCCGCGCCCTTCACGTCGGCCAGGGACCCGATCCCGCGACCGGCGCGGTCGTCCAGCCGATCCACCTCGCCACCACCTTCCGGCAGAGCGCCGTCGGCGTGCACCGTGGGTTCGAGTACTCGCGCTCCGCCAACCCCACCCGCAACGCGCTCGAGGAGTGCCTCGCGTCGCTGGAGTCGGCGCGCCACTGCCTGACCTTCGCCTCCGGCCTCGCGGCGACGACGACGGTGATGCTGCTGCTCGAACCCGGTGACCACGTCGTCGTCAACGACGACGTCTACGGCGGCACGGCGCGTCTCTTCACGCGGGTGCTCTCGCGCTACGGGCTGCGCTTCGACTCCGTGGACCTCCGCGACTCCGACGCGCTGCGCGCGGCGTTGACGGAGCGGACCCGGATGGTCTGGCTGGAGTCGCCGACCAACCCGCTGCTCCGCCTCGTCGACATCGGCGCCGTCGCCGAGATCGCCCGCGAGCGCGGCGCGCTCACCGTCGTCGACAACACCTTCGCCACCCCGGTGCTCCAGAACCCGATCGCCCTCGGCGCCGACGTCGTGGTGCACAGCTCGACGAAGTACCTGGGCGGACACAGCGACGTCGTCGGCGGCGCGGTGATGCTCGACGACGACGCCCTCGCCGCCTCCCTGCGCTTCCACCAGAACGCCGTCGGCGCGGTGCCGTCGCCGTTCGACTGCTGGCTGCTCCTGCGCGGAGTGAAGACCCTCTCGCTGCGGGTGCGTGAGCAGTGTGCGAGCGCACTCGCGGTGGCGCGCTTCCTCGAGGCCCATCCGGCGGTGCGGGCGGTGCACCACCCCGGGCTCGCGTCCCATCCCCAGCACGCCCTCGCCACCCGGCAGATGAGCGGAGGCGGAGGGATGGTGAGCTTCGAGGTCGACACCGAGGAGCGCGCGCTCGCGGTGCTCTCCCGGCTGCGCGTCTTCCTCCTCGCCGAGTCCCTCGGCGCCGTCGAGTCGCTCGCCGAGCACCCGGGGCGGATGACCCATGCGAGCATCGCCCCCGAGGAGCGCCGCCGGGTCGGGGTCGGCGACGGCCTGATCCGCCTCAGCGTCGGCGTCGAGGACGTCGACGACCTCATCCGCGACCTCGACCTGGCGCTCGACCTCTCAGTCTGACCACACCTCGCGGATGCGGCCGGCCTCCGACGCCGCCTGCGCACGGCCGGCGCGGGCCGCACCCGGGCGGCGGGCGGGATCGAGGACGTTGCGGCCGATCGCCCGCACCGCCGCCGTGTCGGGCTGCACGACCTCGACGCGGGCGTGGGCGCGCAGCGCCGCCGCCTGCCGCTCGACGCCGGCGATCGGGCCGAAGCCGCGGACGATGGGGGCGAGGATCACGACCACGCCGGCCTCCGCAGCGAGGTCGGCGTTGGCGGGGGAGTGGACGCCGCCGTCGATGAAGCGGCGCCCGTCGATCGTGACCGGCGGCCACACCCCCGGCACCGCGCAGCTCGACGCCACCGCGTCGACGAGCTCGACCCCGGAGTTGCGGTCGAAGACGACCCGTTCTCCGGTGCCGGCGTCGACCGCGGTGACCAGCAGCCGCCGGTCCGGCCAGGTCGTCACCGGCAGACGCGTCGCGATGACGTCGCGGCGGACGCGCTCGGGGAGCGTCCGGCTGCCGAGCGCGACCCTGCCGAGGTTGCGCCCCGCCTGGTGCACGTCGCGCGAGCGCAGGACCGCCCACCCCCAGCGGGCGAGGGTGACCGGACCCATCCGCGCCGCGAGCTCCGAGTCCGGAGCGCCGAGCTGGCGGGTGTACCGCTCCTGGGGGTCGACGCCGGCGGCGAGCTGGGCTCCGACCACCGAGCCCGCCGAGGTGCCGACGACGAGGTCGGCGGAGGTGAGGTCGACCCCGGCGCCGGCGAGGCCGGCGATCATCCCCCACTCCCAGGCGATCCCGGTCAGCCCACCCCCGCCGAGCACGAGCGCGCGCATCCTCAGCCCGCCGCGCCCCCGCGCAGCCGGCGGCGGGTGTCCGCGGACGCCGGCGCCTCCATCCAGGCGCGGACGGTCGGGCCGTGGAAGCGCCAGCGCGTGCCCTCGCGGATGGCGGGGAGCAGGCCGCGCTCCGCCGCCGTGTAGAGCGTGGGCACCGGGATGCCGAGCCACGCCGCGACGGTCGGGGGTGACACGAACTCCGCGGACGGGACGACGTCCCCGCGCAGCGGCGGGCGGCGCGGGGCGCTCATCCCCGGGCGCGTCGGGCGCGGGCGATGATCTCGGTGGCGACGCGGTCGGCGGCGCCGGACGCGCCACCGAGGAGCAGGCGCGAGAGCTGGGCGCGGCGCCAGTAGTAGGGGGCGGCGTGCTCCCAGGTGGCGCCGATGCCGCCGTGCACGGCGATGCAGGTGCGGGTCGCGAGGTCGGCGCCGTCCTCGGCGGCGAGGCGAGCGCAGCTCGCCGCCAGCGGCAGCTCGTCGCGGGCGCGCTCCGCCGCGTATCCGGCGTAGTAGCAGAGGTTGCGCGCCCGCTCGGTGGTGCGCAGCACCTCGACGAGCTGGTGCTTCACCGACTGGTAGCTGCCGATCGGCCGCCCGAAGGCATGGCGCTCCTTCGCGTAGGCGACGCCCATCTCCAGGGTCGCCTCGCAGACCCCGAGCGCGTCCGCGGCGAGCAGCGCCTGGGCCGCGAACCACGCCTCGCCGAGGTCGTCGCCGTCGACGTCGAGAACCACGGCGGGGGTGGTGTGGAGCCGCACCTCGCCGAGCGGTCGTGACGCGTCGCCGCGCACCAGGCGCTCGACGGCGACGCCGGGGGAGTCCGGGGCGACGAGCAGCGCGCGGGGAGCGCCGCCCTCGTCGACCGCGACCACGACGAGGAGGTCCGCGCCGGCCGCGTCGGGCTGGTAGCCGGCGGCGCCGGTGACACGTGCGCTCCCGTCCTCGCCGGTGTCCGTCCGCGGCGCCGCGATCCGCCGCGCGCCGGCGCCGGGAGCGTCGACGGTCCAGCCCTCGCCGTCCGCCGGGGGAAGGGCGGCGACGACGGCCGCCCGCCGCGCTCCGCCGGCGAGCTCGGGCAGGTGCGCGGCCGCGGCTGGGTCACCACGTCGGGCCGCGCGCCCGAGCAGCAGGGTGGCGCAGAGGTGGCCGATGAGACCGGCTCCCTCGAGCCGGCGCCCGCACTGCTGGAGGACGAGCATCGCGTCGAAGAGCGAGAGCCCGGCTCCGCCGAGGCTCTCCTCGACGAGCATCCCCGGCCAGCCCGCCTCGCGCGCCAGCGGCCAGAGGTCGGGAAGCGCGGCGCCGTCGCGTGCCGCCCGCGCCGCGCCGACGCCGTCGCG
>DATKEY010000035.1:0-11618 GCA_035544475.1 Candidatus Dormiibacterota bacterium
GCCCCCCGGAGCACCGCCTGGGCACGTGCCTGGTATGGCGCCGACGCGGCGGTCCGCGCCGCCGCCGACCGCTGCCTCGACGCCTGGAGCGAGCCGTCGGAGCCGCGTGCCGCCCGCGACCTCGCCGCCGCCCTCCCCGACGGGGCGGTGCTCCTCGCCGGGTCGAGCATGCCGATCCGCGACCTCGACGCCTTCATGGCGCCGCGCGCGGGGCTCCGCGTCGTCGCCAACCGGGGCGCGAGCGGCATCGACGGGCTGGTCTCCACCGCCCTCGGGTCCGCCGCGGTCGCTCGCTCCGTGTACGCGCTGATCGGCGACCTGTCCCTCCTCCACGACGCGGGGGCGCTGCTCTGGGGAGCCCGTCGCGGCCTCGACCTCGTCCTGGTGGTGGTGAACAACGACGGCGGGGGGATCTTCGACCTCCTCGGTCAGAGCGCCCTGCCGCCGGCGGAGACGGAGAGGCTCTTCACCACCCCGCACGGCCTCGACCTCGGCGCGGTCGCCGCCGCCGCGGGCGCGGGGTACCGCAGGCTCGTCGATCCCGCCGGGCTCGGGGAGGCGGTGGCCGCGGCGGGCTCGGAGGGCGGGGTCCAGGTCGTCGAGGTACCCACCGATCGCCGGCGCAACGTCGAGCACCACGCCGAGGTCGCGGCGGCGGTCGACGCGGCGCTCGGAGCGGGTGCCGCCGGCTGAGGCCTGCGGGCTCAGACGACCCTGGTCGCGGCAGCGGCCTGGGGTCCGAGGGCGGCGAGGAGGGCGCCGAACTTCGCCTCGGTCTCGCCGACCTCGAGCTCGGGCACCGAGCCCTCGACGATCCCCGCCCCCGCGTAGAGCCGGGCCTCACGGCCGCTCAGCTCCGCGCAGCGCAGCGCGACCACCCACTCGCCGTCGCCGGCGGCGTCGACCCAGCCGACCAGGCCGGAGTAGAGGCCGCGGGGCACCGGCTCGAGCTCGTGGATCGCCTCGAGCGCCGCGGGGGTCGGGGTGCCGCACACCGCGGGGGTCGGCTGGATGGCGGCGGCGAGGCCGAGCGCGGACGGCGCGCCCTCGACGAGGCGGCCCCGCATCGAGGTCGCGAGGTGCCAGACGGTTGCGGTCGCGGTGAGGCGCGGCCGCGGGTCCACCTCGAGGTGGTCGCAGAAGGGGGCGAGGGCGTCGGTCATCGCCTCGACGACGAGGCGGTGCTCGCGGTGGTCCTTCGCCGATCCGAGCAGCCGCTGGGCCGCGGCGCGGTCCTCGGCGGGGTCGGGCGAGCGCGGCGCCGAGCCCGCCATCGGGTCGCAGACCACGGTGCGGCCGCGGCGGCGGAGCAGCGTCTCCGGGGTGGCGCCGAGGAGGAGCCGGCCGCCGGCGCCGCGCACCGCGTAGGTGTGGCATCCCGGGTCGCGGCGGTGGAGGCGGCGGAGCACGGTCGCGGGGTCGGCGTCGGCGGCGAGACCGAGCAGCAGGGTGCGGGCGAGCACGACCTTGCGCAGCTCGCCGCGGCGGATCCGCTCCACCGCCTCGGCCACCGCGGCGGCGAACGCCTCCGGTGCCGGATCGGGGCGGGCGTCCACCCTGCCGGCGTCGCCGGCCGGCTCGCGCCCGGCGGCGGGCGGCGGGCCCTCCGCGGGCGGCTCGGCGTCTCCGGGATGGCGGTGGCCGGGCATCCCCGAGGCCGGGGTGGTCCGGAGTACCCGCTCGGGCACCCAGAGCCGCGCCGGGACCCGGCCGTCGAAGGCGAGCGCCCCGACGACCACCGCACCCTCCTCGTCGGCGCCGCGGAGCAGGTCCGACGCCGCCTCCGCCGCGATCGCGCCCTGCGCCGTCCCGGGGGGGACGACCGCCTCCCGGGCGGCGCCGGCGGCGACGAGGCCGCTCCCCTCGCGCTCGAGGAGGAAGCCGCCGGCGGGCTCCCAGGCGGCGAGCAGGTCGGCGGGGGCGGGGATGAGGTCGAGCCTCATGCCGCCCGGGTCCCGGTGAGCAGCTGGGCACCGCCGCCGCCGAGGGGGCGGCGCTCGACCGCGGTGAAGCCGGCGTCGCGGAGCATCGCGACCAGCTCGGCGGGGGAGGGGAGCCAGGACGCCGAGGCGGGGAGGTAGCGGTAGGCGTCGCGGTCGGAGAGCAGCCCGCCGACGACCGGGACGACGTGCCGGAACCAGAGGGCATGGCCGCGCCGGAGCAGCGGGCTCTCGGGCTGCGCGACCTCGAGGAAGCCGATCCGGCCGCCGGGGCGCACCACCCGGGCGGTCTCCGCGAAGCACCCAGGGATGTCGCCGACGTTGCGCAGCGCGAAGCCGCAGACGGCACCGTCGGCGGCCCCGTCCACGAGGGGGAGCCGCAGGATGTCGGCGCGCACCAGCGACGCCGGGGTGTGGCTGTGGGCGAGCATCCCGGCGGCGACGTCGAACCCGACGCAGCGGAGCCCGGAGCGCCGCGCATCGTTGCAGAGCATCCCGGTGCCACAGCCGAGGTCGACGACGAGCGAGCCGGGCGCCAGGCCGAGGGCCGCGACGGCGCGCCGCCGCCAGCCGGCGTCGAGGCCGAGGGTGAGGACCCGGTTCATGAGGTCGTAGCGGTGGGCGATGCGGTCGAACATCGCCCGGTTCTCTCGGGCGTCGCGGTAGACCTCGACGGGGGGCGGCGGGCTCAGGCGGGCCACGCCGCCTCCACCCCGCGGCGCGCCTCGGCGCGGGTCGCGGCGACCTCGGCGCGGTCGCCGACCCTCTCGATGTGCTCCTCGGCGACGTCGAGGAGGACGCTGCGGAAGTGATGGGCGACGAGCCGGGTCACCGCCGGGAAGATCCGGCGGAAGGCGGTGACCTGGAGCATCGCCGCCTCGGTGTCGTCCGCGGACGCGGCTCGCGCGGGGCCGCGGACGTACTCGTCGAAGAGCTCGACGGCGCGCTCGGCGACGGCGCGGACGTGCTCGTCGTGGTCGCGGGCGAGGGCGAGGAGCTCGGGGAGGGGCAGGCCGCTCTCGAGCAGCTGGAGCCCGAGCCGGACCATCTCGACGTCCGAGCTGCCATAGCGGTGGACGCCGTCGACGGTGCGGCCGAGCCGCAGCCCGGCGCGCTCGAACGCCTGGAGGAGCGGGGCGGCGACGCCGCTGCGCTGCGCGAGCTCCTCGAGCCCGATGAGCTCCTCGCTCTCGTCCTCGGCGCGGACGGCGGCGACCGCCGCGGCGAGGTCCTGGTCGGCGGCCCCGAGCCGCCCCTCGAGCACCCGGCGCACCGCGACCAGCGTCAGCCCCTTGCGCTGCAGCGCCCGGACCTCGCGGATGCGCTCGACGTGCTCCTCGCCGTAGAGGGCGAGACGGCCCTGGCGCACCGGCGGGGGGAGCAGCCGCTGGGCCTGGTAGTAGCGGACGGTGTCGACCGAGACCTCCGCCGCGGCCGCCAGCTGCTCGACCCGGTACGTCATGAGTAAGGACTCTACGAGTCTTTGCTGGAAACGTGCGCTCCTCGCGCGCTCGGCGCCGAGGATCAGGCCGTCAGCGGGATGTCGAAGCAGCGGACCCCGGGCCAGTCGTCGCACGGCCGGGCCCGGGCGCCGCGATGGCGGAGCATCTCCAGCATCGGCCGGTTGTCCAGGGCGACGTCGGCGTGGAGGTGCTCGACGCCCTCCTCGCGAGCGCGCTCGGCGATCCTCGCGAGCAGCACCCCGCCGAGGCCGTGGCCCTGGGCGGCGTCGACCACGGTGACCGCCGAATCCGCCGACGACGGATCCCTCCGCTCGCGGATGAAGCGCGCCACCCCGAGACCGCGGCCGGTCAGGGCGTCGAAGGCGATCAGCGCCTCGTGGTCGTGGTGGTCGACCTCGACGAAGTAGCGGATCTCGGCCTCGCTCAGCGACGGCTTGGGCCCCAGGAAGCGGCGGCGGCGGGACTCCTCGCCGACCCTCCGGACGGTGTCGAGGTAGGCGTCGCGGTCGGCGGGGAGCAGCGGCCGGATGACCACCTCGCTCCCGTCCCTCAGCCGCACGCGTTGCGTCATGCAACGGACTATACCCCAGCCCGGCCCTTTCCCGGCTCCGACACGCGGCGATCGTGATCCGCGCGTAGCATGGACTCGCCGTGCAGCCCAAGGTGCTCGCCGTCCTCGTGGCGCTGGTCCTGCTGTCGGCGCCGCCGGCGGTGGTGGCGGCGATGCTGGTCCGCGACCTCCGGCGTGCGCGGCGTCCACTCCCTGGGCGGCCGGCGCTCGCCCGCGCCGCCCTGGCGCTGAACGCGGAGCGCGCCGCCACCCCCGGCCAGTGCCGGCTGGCACTGCTGCGGCAGAGGCTCTTCGACAGCTGTCAGGCGGCGCGGGCGGCGGTCCCCGCGGACGACGACCTCCACGCCGGCTGGCTTCTCGGCGACGCGCTGCGGCTGGCGCGGCGGCTCGACGCCGAGCTGCGTGAGCTCTGGCCCGTCGCCGACGCCGCCCCCGAGAGGCTCGACCGCGCGGCGGCGCGGGTCGAGGCCGTCGCCGCGGCGCTGCTCCGGTTGCGTGAGGCGGTGTCGGTGCGCGCCGCCCTCAGCACCGACGCCCTGGTCGCCCACCTCGTCGACGGCGTCGCCGCCGAGCACGCGGCCCGGCTGCGCGCCGGCGGAATGCTGCACCGGGGCGGCGGGCTTTCTTTACCGGCTCGCGACATCGTGGAGAGGAACGGCCCGGCGGCCGCGGATATCGTGAGAACGGGCGCGCCGGCGCCCTGAGGAGAACCATGGCAGGGCACGTCGTCGACAGCGACGATCACACCGTCGTCGGCAAGATCGGCCGGGTCACCGGCCGCATCGGTCCGGGACTGACCGGTGAGGTGATGGTCCCCGTCCGTGGTGGCACCGAGGCCTTCCTCGCCCATGCGGCAGAGGCGGGGGAGACCCTCGACCCGGGGGCCCGGGTGGTCGTCGTCGAGCACTTCCCGCCGCGCACCGTATTCGTCAGCCAGGCCTAGGCTGAGGGGGTTTGTCGACATGCACAGCCTGATCATCGGCGCCGGTGCCGGCGTCGGCGGGGCCATCGCCCTCGTCATCGTCGTCGCCCTCATCTTCCGTGCCATGTGGCGGGTGGCCGAGCCCAACGAGGCGATGATCATCTCCGGCTTCAAGCACGAGCCCGTCGAGGGCGTGGGCGAGAGCATGGGCTTCAAGATCGTCACCGGCAAGGGCGTGCTCGTGCTCCCCGGATTCCAGCGGGTGCGCACCCTCTCGCTCGACGCCAACGAGACCGAGCTCAATATCACCTGCGTCACCACCCAGGGCATCCCGGTCATCGTCAAGGCGGTGGTCATCTACAAGGTTGGTGACGACTTCGTCTCCATCTCCAACGCCGGCCGCCGCTTCCTCGACAAGGCACCCGAGGAGGTCGAGCAGAAGATCAAGAACGTCTTCGAGGGCCACCTCCGCTCGATCGTCGGCGGGCTCACCGTCGAGCAGATGATCCGCGACCGCGAGGCGCTCACCGAGCGCACCCGCTCGCACTCCGCCGAGGAGATGCAGAAGCTGGGGCTGGTCATCGACACCCTCCAGATCAAGGAGATCGACGACCCCACCGGCTACATCAAGAGCCTGGCGGCGCCTCACGCCGCGGCGGTCCAGAAGGAGGCGCGCATCGCCCAGGCCTCCGCAGACCGCGAGGCCACCGAGCAGGAGCAGGCCGCCGAGGCGCTGAAGGCGGCGGCGCGGCGCGAGGCGGAGATCAAGAAGGCCGGCTACCAGGCGGAGATCGACCGCGCCCAGCGCGAGGCCGCGCAGGCCGGTCCGCTCGCCGAGCAGATCGCCCGCCAGCGGGTCGTCGAGGAGCAGACCAAGGTCGCCGAGCTCGAGGCCCAGCGGACCGAGCAGGCGCTCCAGGCCGAGGTGCGCAAGCCCGCCGACGCCGAGGCGTACAAGCAGCGCACCCTGGCGCAGGCCGAGCGCGACGCGCGCATCTCCCGTGCCGAGGCGGGCGCCAAGGAGACCCAGCTCGCCGCCGCGGCGAACGCCGAGCGGACCAAGATCGAGGCGTCGGCGTCGGCGGAGAAGATCCGGGTCGAGGCCGACGCCCAGGCCGGATCGACCCGGGCGATCGGCACCGCCCAGGCGGACGCCACCCAGGCCCGCGGCCTCGCCGAGGCGAAGTCGACCGAGGCCCGCGGTCTCGCCGAGGCGGCGGCGATCAAGGCCCGCGCCGAGGCGCTCGCGGTCAACCAGGAGGCGGTCATCGCCCAGCAGCTCGCCGAGCAGGCGGTGAACATCGTCGCCGCCGCCGCCAAGCCGATCGGCGACATCGACAACCTGGTCGTGCTCAACGGCACCGACGGGATCCAGGAGGCGGTCTTCGGCAGCATCGCCAAGGGCTTCACCGCCCTCCAGGCGCTCCGCAGCAGCCTCGCCCCGGGCGCCGTCGCCCCGACCGCCGAGCACAACGGCCGCGCCGACGCCACGCCCGAGGAGCCGTCCGTGCCGGAGCGGATCCGCCGCGGCGGCGCCGCCACTCCGTAGCAGGTGGGACTGCGCCGGCGGCTCGGGATGCTGCTCCGTGCCCGCGTCCGGCGGCTGCAGGGCCCGGACGACCCGATCGAGGCCCTCGACCTCGCCTACTCGCGCGAGCTGGCCACCGCCGATGCGCTGCGCCAGGCGATGGCCGGGATGCGCACCGCGCAGACCCGGCTGCGCCTCCAGCAGCAGGCCCTCGAGCGCGAGCGGCCGCGGCTCGAGGCGAGCGCCCGGCGCCACCTCCGCGAGGGGCGCGACGACCTCGCGGCCGCGGCGCTGACCCAGGCGGAGCTCATCGACGGCCAGGTGGAGACCCTGGGCGCGCAGGAGGAGCGGCTCGGCGCCGACCACGACGGCCTCGACGCCGCCGCGCGGCGCCACCAGTCACGGCTCGCGCTGCTCCGCACCCAGCGCGACGCGCTCGGCGCCCAGTACGCCGCCGACCGGCTCCGCCTGCGCGCCTCCGAGGCGCTCGCCGGCCTCTCCGCGGAGGACGCGGCGGTGCGCGTCCTGCTCGAGCACGCCCGTGAGCGGATGCTCGAGGTGCAGGCACGCGCCGACGCGCTCGCCGAGATGAGCCGCCGTCCCGCCCTCGGCGACGCCGCCGCCCTCGAGGCCGAGGTGACCTCGGCGGCGATCGCCGGCGGGGTGGAACGCCGTCTCGCCGCGCTGCGGGGCGAGCTCGGGCTGCCGCCCGCAGCCCCGCCCGGCCTGCCCCCGGGCTGACCCGACCGCAGCTCAGGCGCTCGGGGGCTCCTCCGCGGCGGTCTTCGCGGCCGCCGGGTCCTCGGCCTGCTCCGCCTGCTCGTTGCGCTGGGCGAGCGCCGCCCAGAAGCCCGCCCGGGCGCTGCGCCGCAGCTCGGGGCGCTCGCGGAGCTCGCCGAGCGCGCGCACCGCGGCGCGGATCAGCTCGGAGTCGATCTCCGCGGGGAGCTCCCAGGGGCGCAGGCCATGGAGGCTGCGCAGCTGCTCCGGGGTCGCCCGGGACAGCCAGGCCTCGCCGAAGTCGACCCCGACCTGCATCGCGAACTGCTCGGTCGAGGAGGCCTCGCCGACGATCTCGCCGGGCATCACCGGGGCGACCCGGCTGAGGTGCGGGCTCCAGAACTCCTGGGGGAGGACGAGGTGCTCGTCGGACTCCCAGATCAGGGTGTGGGCCTGGTTGTTGCCGGGGACGCCGACGAGCACCGCGCGGACCCCGAGGTCCTGCGCCTGGGTCATCCCCTCGCGGATGTCGTCGTCGCCGGTCACCAGGAAGGCGGTCACCATCCCCCGCGCCTGGGCGAGGGTCATGAGGTCGCGGACCATCAGCGAGTCGACGCCCTTCTGGCGGCCCTGCACCATACGGCCCAGGCGCACCTTGACGTTGCCGAGACCGGCGAGGAGGCGGTGGTGCTCGGTCGGGATGCCGCCGGAGGCGGCGTCGTACCAGTAGGAGCGGAGCAGCGGCAGGCCGCAGTGGCCGGTGAGATGGGAGGCGAGCGACCCGGCCAGCCCCTCGTAGTCGCAGTCCATCTGCGGGCGCAGGTTGGTGCCGAGGCAGAGCTCGCCGGCGGCGGCCAGGACGTAACCGAGGTCGACGAAGATCGCGCAGCGGTCCACCCGCGCAGAGTAGCGACCGGGGCGCCGGCCTGCCAGCGGAGTCCGCGGAGGATTCGGCGCCGGCGGACGTTCACCTGTAGACTCGGCAGAGGTCTGTGGGGGGCTTGAGATGAGCGGCCTGGCATCCGATGAGCTCGGGCAGGACGCACCCACCCCACCGGTCCCTTCGCCACCGGCGACACGACTCTCCGAGCACTGGTGTCCGTGGTGTCGCACCCGGCACGGTTTCGGGTACTGTGCCCACGCGTCGTGGCTGACCCAGGACAGGCTGGCGCGCCGGGGCGCGCACTTCAACTGGAGATAGGCGGGTGGACCCGGTCCGCGTGGTGACGGGCGGTGGCCAGTACACCGGTGTGCAGGGACTCTCGTACTTCGCAGGCGTCTCGGCGGAGAGTGCCGGCTCGCGCGCGCTCTGTCTGCACGCGCTGACCATCCCGCCCGGCGGCCGCGCGCGTGCGCACCTGCACGAGGGCCACGAGTCGGCGATCTACCTGGTCAGCGGCGACGCGGTGGTGTGGTACGGAGAGGGGCTGCGCGAGCGTCTCGAGCAGCACCCCGGCGACTTCGTGTACATCCCGGCAGGAACTCCGCACCTTCCGGTCAACGCGAGCGACAGCGAGCCCTGCGTCGCGCTGGTGGCGCGCACCGATCCGAACGAGCAGGAGTCGGTCGTGCTCCTCCCCGAGCTCGACGGGCTCCCGCATCTGCGGTAGGTGTCGCAGCTCCGCGCCGTCTGTGTCTTCTGCGGCTCGTACACCGGTGATCGCCCGGAGTACGCACGCGCCGCGACCGAGCTCGGTGGGGAGCTCGTCGCCCGCGGCGCGAGCCTCGTCTACGGCGGCGGGCGCATCGGGCTCATGGGGGTGATCGCCGACTCCGTGCTCGCCGCCGGTGGAACGGTGACGGGCGTCATCCCCGAGCACCTGGTGTCGCACGAGGTCGCCCACTCCGGGCTCACCGAGCTGCGGGTGGTGGGGTCGATGCACGAGCGCAAGCAGCTGATGTTCGACCTCTCCGACGCCTTCATCGCGATGCCCGGCGGCCTGGGGACGCTCGAGGAGCTGCTCGAGATCGCCACCTGGGCGCAGCTCGGACTCCACCGCAAGCCCATCGGGATCCTCGACGTGCTCGACTTCTACGGCGGGCTGGTCGCGCAGCTCGACCACGCCGCGCTCAGCGGGTTCCTCACTCCGCGGACCCGCGGCCTGCTGCTGCGCGACGATGGCGCCGCCCGGCTCCTCGACCGGCTCGCCGCGCACGCGGCCCCGTCCCCACCGCTCGACCCGCGGCTCACCTGAGCAGCGCCGCGAGGTCGGCGACGCTGTCGATCACCGCGTCGGCGGCGGTCGCCTCCGGACGGTCGCCGCCGCCCTTTCCGGTGCGCACCAGCGCGATCCTGGCACCGGCCGCGCGTGCGGCGCCGAGGTCGGACTCGACGTCGTCGCCGACGACGATCGCCGCGTCCGCGTGCACGCCGAGCGTGCCGAGGGCGGCGGCGACGAAATCGGCGTTCGGCTTGCCGAGGACGCGGGCCTCGACCTCGGCGGCGTACTCGAGCATCCGCACCCAGCCGCCGGTGTCGAGGTGCTCGCCGTCGTCACGCAGGAACCGGCGGCCGGCCTGCGTCGCCACCAGCGCCGCGCCGCCGCGCACCGCCCGGAACGCCGCGTCGAGGTCGGCGTAGGTGGCGCCGTAGGACGGGTCGGCGACGAGCACGTGGGTCGGCGCCTCGTCCTCGCCGGAGAGGTGGTGACGCAGCCGCTCGCGGACCGACGCGGATGCGACCGCGAGCACGCGGCATCCCGGCGTGGTGTCGAAGAGCCGCGCGGCCACGACGACCGGGGTCAGGACCTCCTCCTCCGCGACGGCGATGCCCATCGCCGCGAGGCGCGCGACGAGCTCGGCGGGGGTCACCGAGTCGGTGTTGCTCGTGAGCCGCAGTGCGATCGAGCGGGCGCGCAGCGACGCGACCGCCTCCGCCGCGCCCGCGACCGGACGCCCGGCCTCGTACACGGTGCCGTCGAGGTCGAGCAGCACCGCGCGCACGCCGGCGATGCCCATCGCGCGGTCAGCCCTTGAAGATGCCCCGCATCACCGACGCCGCGACGCCGCCGGCGGCGCCCGCCTCCGCGCCCTGCACGACGCTGTACTCAGAGATCGCGTGCGCCAGCCGGGAGATCGGCAGCGACTGCAGCCACACCCGGCCCGGACCGGTGAGGGTGGCGAGGAAGACGCCGTCGCCGCCGAACAGCTTGTTGCGGATCCCCGGGACGGTGGTGATCCCGAAGCCCACGGACTCCTGGAAGAGCCCGACGTGGCCGGGGTGGACGCGCATCGTCTGCCCCGGGGCCAGGTCGTAGACGACGATCTCCCCGCTCAGCTCGATCCAGGCGCGCCCCTGGCCGCCGATCGCCTGGAGGCGGAAGCCGTCGCCGCCGAAGACGCCGGCGCCGAGCCGCTGCTGGAAGCCGAGGGTGAGCTGCACGCCGTGGGTGCCGGCGACGAACGCATGGCGGTGGGCGCGGTACCCGGCGCCCGGCTGGCCGGTGACGTCGATCGGGAAGATCTGGCCCGGCAGCTTGGCCGCGAAGGCGACCATCCCCGGCGCGTTCTGGGCCATGTATGCGGTCATGAACAGGCTGCTGCCGCCGGCCATCCGCTTCAGCGCGCCCATCGCGCCGCCGCCACCGCCGGTCTGGGTGGTGGTCGCCATGGCGATGCTCTCGGTCATCCAGGAGAGCTCGCCGGACTCGGCGAAGATGCTCTCGCCCGGGTCCAGGGTGAGCTCGAGGACCGGCATCACCGTGCCGACGATCTTCTCCTGCATCGTTCTCTCCCGGGTGATTGGCTCAGTGAGGGGCCCATTGTTCCAGCCCGTACAGCGACGCGGCGTTCCCGGCGAGCACCCTCACGCCCGCCTCGCCCGCCTCGCCCTCGTCCAGCACCCCGGTTTCGACGAGCTCTGCGAAAGCCGACGCGAGGGCCTCACGGTGGCGGACGGCGGCGACCAGGTACGCCTCCGGCAGGGCGGTCGCGTCGGTCGCGTAGAGCAGCTTCGTCCACGGACACAGCCCGAGCGCCTCGCCCATCGCCCGCGCGCCGTCGCACCCCGCCTGCGGGAGCGCGAGCGACAGGTCCATGTACACGTCGGCGTGGAGCGCGCAGAGGTACGCGGCCTCGCGGTGGTACGGGTAGCAGTGGAGGAGGACGAGTCGGAGCCCCGAGAACCTGCCACCGCCGAGCAGCGGGCGCAGCCCGAGCGGGCTCGCCTCGGAGAGGTCGCTGTCGGCGTCGCCGAGCCCGCAGTGCACCTGCAGCGGCACCCCCAGCCGGCGGACCTCCTCGGCGGCGTCGAGGAGAAGCGCGTGGCACAGCGCATCGCCCTGCAATCGAATGTCGGTGCGCTCCGCGAGCTCCCGTAACTCGGCGTACGCCGCGGCGACGTCGGCTCGGTCCGGGGTGCGGATCCACAGGCTGGCGCGGTATGCGGCGATCGTCTTCACCGCCACCGCGCCACCGCCCTCGACGGCACGGCGCAGCTCCGTGCGCACCGCCTCCAGCCACTCGCCGACGCTGC
>DATKEY010000036.1:0-2831 GCA_035544475.1 Candidatus Dormiibacterota bacterium
ACGACTCGCTCGTGCCCTACATCCGCTTCCGGGGGGTGGAGCTCGCGTCGCTCCGCCTCGGTCTGCTCGGCTTCGGCGCGGTCGCGCGGGCGCTCGCCCGGCGCGCCGCGGCCTTCGGGATGCGCGTGGCCGCGCACGATCCCTACGTCGATGCGGCGGTGCTCGAGGAGCACGGGGTGACACCGCGCTCGCTCGACGGGCTCCTCGCCACCTCGGACGTGCTCAGCGTCCACGTCGAGCGCACCCCGCAGACCGTGGGACTGCTCGACGCCGAGAGGCTCCGCGCCCTACCCCGTGGAGCGATCCTCCTCAACACGGCGCGGGCGCAGGTCGTCGACCAGGACGCGGTCGTCCGGCTCGTCGCCGAGGGTCACCTCGCCGCCGCGGCGCTCGACGTCGTCGCCCCCGAGCCGCTCCCCGCGGGGCATCCGCTGCTCGGTGACGAGCGCATCCTCGTCCTGCCCCACATCGGCGGGGCCACCCACGACGTGGTGCGCCGTCACTCGGCGATGGTCCGCGAGGACCTCGAGCGGCTGCTCCGCGGCGAGCGTCCGCTGCGCTGCGCCAATCCGGAGGTGCTCGACGCCGTGCTCCCGCCCCGGTGAGCGACCTGCTCCTCGCCGTCGACCTCGGCGGAAGCGGGCTGCGGGCCACCGCGGTCGACGGGTCCGGCCGGGTGGTGGCGCGCACCACGCGCGCGGTCGCCCAGCGCGTCGACCTCCCGCCGCTCGGGCGGCGGTGGGATCCGGGCGAGCTGCGCTCGGCCGCGCACGCGGCGATCGCCGAGCTCGTCGCCGGGGTCGCGCCCCGCCGGATCGATGCGGCGGCGTGCACCGGCCAGCGGATCGCGTGCGCCGCGCTCGACGCCGACGGCGAGACCCTGTACGCCGGGCCCAACACCGACGCCCGCGGCCTCACGTACGGGTGGCGGGTCGACGACGCCACCGGCGGCGAGGTCTACGAGCGCAGCGGCCGCGGCCTCGCGCTGCTCTACGCACCCGCCCGCCTGCTCCGCCTGCAGGAGGACGACCCCGCGGCGGTCGAGCGGGTGCGCCACGTCGTCGGGGTGGGGGAGTGGCTCGCCCACCTCCTCTGCGGCGCGATCGCCACCGACGCCTGCGGCGCCGCCGAGCTGCTCGCGCTCGACGTCCACACCGGCGAGCCCTGGCTCGACGCGTGGACGAACACCGGCCTCGACCCCGAGTGGCTGCCGCCGCAACGAAGCCCGGGCGACGTGCTCGGCGAGGTCACCACCGCGGCTGCCGAGGCGACCGGGCTCCGACCGGGCACCCCGGTCGCCGTCTGCCCGCCGGACTCGATGGCCGCCCTCCTCGGCGCCGGCGCCGGCCCGGCCGATACGCTCGTGCTCGCCGGGTCGTCGATGCCCGTGCTCGCGCCCGCGCCGGAGCCGCGCCGTGACCCCGACCGGCGCACGTGGGGCACGCCCCACCCGCTCGCCGGGTTCGTCTGCGAGAGCAACGCCGGGCCCACCGGGCTCGGCTGGGCGTGGCTCGCCGAGCGCCTCGCCGGCGGCATCGCCGGGGTCGACGGCGACGAGGCGTATGCGATCGCGGAGCGGCTGGCGGCGACCGCCGCCCCCGGGGCCGTGGGCGCGCTCGGATTCGCCGGCGGGGCGAGCGTGCTCGACGCGACCCGGCCGTCGACCTTCCTGCCGCGGATGCGGGTCATGGCCTGGCCGTCCGGCATCCTCGGCGCCGACCTCGGAGCGGCGGAGCTCCTCCGCGCGGGGCTCGAGGAGGTCGCCCACGCCGCCCGCGCCAACCTCGAGCAGGCGGAGGCGGTGCGCGGCGGCGGCGGCCGGCTGCTCGTCGCCGGCGGGATGGCACGCAGCCGGCTCTTCGCGGAGATCCTCGCCGGGGTGTGCGGCCGTCCGGTCGCTGTGCTCTCCGAGACGGACGCGACCGCCCTCGGCGCGGCCGTCTGCGCCGCGGTCGCCGCCGGCGACCATCCCGACCTCACGGCGGCGGTGGCGGCGCTCCGCGGTCCGGTCGTCGAGGTCGGGCCCGGCGATGGCACGATGGCCTACGAGGAGGCCCACCGGAGTTGGCGTTCCCTCTACGCGCAGCTGGAGTCGCTCTGAGGACCGGAGGAGGAGTCGGGTGGCACACGACGAGCAGCGTCAGCAGGTGGTGTGGGCGTGCGGCGAGCTGGTGCGGCTCGGGCTCGTCGCCGGCACCGCGGGCAACGTCACCGTGCGCATCCCGGGCACGGAGCTGATCGCGGCGTCGCCGAGCAGCGTGCGCTACGACGTGCTGACCGCCGCAGACGTCTGCATCGTCGACCTCGGCGCCGGGGATGTGGTCGAGGGCTTCCGCAACCCGACGAGCGAGCTGCTCATGCATTCGGCGGTGCATCGCGCCCGCGGCGACAGCGTGGGCACGGTCGTCCACGCCCACAGCGTCGCGGTCACCGCGCTCTCGGTCCTCGGCCGCGGGGTGCCGCCGATCGTCGACGAGCAGGTGGCGATCCTCGGTGGCGAGATCCCCCTCTGCCCCCACGAGCTGCCCGGCAGCGCCGCCCTCGCCGAGCGCGTCGTCGAGCATCTCGGCGACCTGCGGGCGGTCATCCTCGCCCACCACGGCCTGCTCGGCGTCGGCCGCGACGTCCACCAGGCCGTCGCCGTGTGCCATCTCGCCGAGCGGCTCGCCGAGGTGATGCTGAAGGTGCTCCCCCTCGGCGAGCCGCGGCTCCTCCCCGAGGAGGCGCAGCAGCTCGAGCGGGCGTACTACGAGTTGAGCAGCAGGCCACCACGTCCGCTGTTCTCGGCGTAGCGCCGGCTCCCGCCCCTCCCCGAGACGCCTGCGGGACCC
>DATKEY010000037.1:0-3087 GCA_035544475.1 Candidatus Dormiibacterota bacterium
GAGGCGCTGGTGCGCAGCGGAGCCTGCGACTCGCTCGGCGACCGCGCGACCCTGCTCGCACTCATCGACCGCGCCATGGACCGCGCCGCCCAGGTGCGGCGCGAGCGCGAGCAGGGCCAGACCTCGCTCTTCGGGCTGCCCTCCGACGGCGAGGGTCCCGCCCCGCTGCCGGTGGAGGACCTCACCCCGGTCGGCGTCGTCCCCGCCGCCGAGGAGGACCGGCTGCGCTGGGAGCGCGAGCTCCTCGGCATGTACCTGAGCGACCATCCACTGCGGCGCATCGCCGACACTCTGCGGGCCAGGGTCGACACCGCGATCGGCGAGCTCGGTCCGCACCTCGACGGGCTGGTGGTGCAGGTCGGCGGCTCGGTGCGCGAGGTGCGCACCGTGGTGCCGCGTCGCAGCTCGACCGGGCAGCGGATGGCGTTCCTCCAGATCGAGGACATGAGCGGCAGCTGCGAGGTCGTCGTCTTCGCCCGCACCTTCGAGGAGTGCGCGGCGCTCCTCCACCCGGACGCCGTCGTCGTGGTGCGCGGCAAGGTCGAAGCGCAGTCGCGCGGTGACGACGAGGAGCGCAGCGGCGAGCCCGAGCCCGCGAAGATCATCGCCGAGGCGGTGTTCGGGCTCGATGACGCGCGGCTGCTCACCTGGCGGCGCAACGCCACGGTCCATCTCACCCTCGGCGGCGCCGACGTCCCGGTGCTCGGCGCGCTCCGCGAGACCCTCGAGCAGCATCCCGGCGACGCACCGGTGGTGCTCCACGTCGAGCTCCCCGAGAAGGTCGACCAGGTCAGCCTCGCGGAGGGCTTCGGCGTCGATCCGGGGCCGCCCCTCGAGCGGGCGGTGACCGCGTTGCTCGGCGACGGGGCCTACCGGGTCGAGCTCCGCCGCGAGCGTGCCGCGCCCCGCGACTCCCGGCGGCCCCGCGGCCGCAACGGGTCGACCGCCGCGCCGCCTGCCTGATGGCGACGGCCGGGCCGCCTCCGGGAGCGTGGCTCAGCGAGGCGGCGGCCGGCGGGTTCCGTCCCGACACAGTCGTGCTCGACGTCGACGGCGTGCTCATCGACGTCGAGCCGTCGTTCCGCGAGGCGGTGCGCCGCACCGTCGCGAGCGTGCAGGCGGCGATCGGCGTGGAGGACCCGTGGACGCCGTCGCTCGCAGACGTCGCCGCCCTCAAGCGCGCGGGCGGGTTCAACGACGACGTCGTGAGCAGCATCGCGCTCGCCGCCATCGGCGCGGGCGGCGCCGCCGGGCGCCTGGGCGAGGTGCTCGCCGCGGTCGACGCCGCTGGGGGAGGCCTCCCCGGGCTGCGCGTCGCCGCGCCCGACCTTCCCCGCATCGACGGGGCGCTCTGCCTGCGGATCTTCGACGAGCACTACTGGGGCGCGTACCGTTTCCGCACGGTGTTCGGCGAGGAGCCGCGTCACGTGACCACCGCCGCCGGGCTCGTCGACGACGAGCGTCCCCTCGTGGACGCCGACCTTCCCCGACGGCTGCGCGAGACCGCCGACGTCGGCTGGGTCGCGCTGATCACCGGCCGCACCCCGGTCGAGCTCGACGCCGCCCTCGCCCTCCTCGGCTGGTCGCCCGGCGATCTCGACGCCGTCGTGACCGGCGACGTGGTGCGCAAGCCCGACCCCGCCTGCCTCGACCGGATCCTCGACGGCTGCGGGTCGCGCGCCGCCGTCTACGCCGGCGACGTCCGCGACGACTGGGAGCTCGTCCGCCGCCACCGCGCCGAGCGCCCCGGTGCGCCACCGGTCCGCGGCGTCATCGTCGGGACGGAGGCGGAGGCGCTCCGCGGGCACGGCGTCGACGCGACCCTCCCGGCCGCCCCCGACCTCATCCCTCTGCTGCGGTGGTGGGCGGAGCAGCGCGACGGCTAGGTCGTGCGAACGATGAGGACGCTGCAGGACGCCTGACGCGAGACCCGCCGGGGTACGCCGCCGGTGAGCCGGCGAACGCCCCGGTTGCCGATGACGATGAGGTCCGCCCCGACCTGCTCGGCCTCGGACACGATCACGTCCGCCGGCTCGCCGGTGGCGATGTGTGTGGTGACCCGGAGCCCGTCCGTCCGCAGGTCCCTTGCGGTCCTGTCGAGGGAGTCGCGGAGGTCCTGCTCGGCCCCGGCGCATGCCTCGGACGCGGCGACCGCCGCCGACGGCTCCGCGACCACCCAGGCCGGCATCCGCGGCGCCGCGGCGACGAGATGGAGCCGCGCCCCGAGGTCGCTGGCGAGGCCGACGGCGTGGCGGAGAGCGATGTGCGCGGTCGGCGAGCCGTCGGTCCCGGCGACGATGCAGCTGATCACCACGTCTCCTCCTGACGGGCCGGCGATGGCATGATCGTCCCCGCCCGCCGCCGGGCGCGGTGCGCCGCGCGCCACCCTCCCGGTGTGGAGTCCGACCGGCGCGGCGGGATCGCGCCATTGACCCGGCGGCCTCGCGGCCCGAGGATGGGGTGCCCGTCCGGCGGCGGCATCCGGATCAGAGGAGGGACCCCCATGGCGACGACCCCGAGTGCCATCCCGACCTTCAAGCCGACCTACCTCGGAGCCGGCGACCTCCCCTGGCATCCCTTCACCCCGTACTCCGAGGAGGTGATGCTGAAGATCCTCCACCTCGACCTCGTGCGCGGTGAGACGGTGCTCCTGCTCAAGGCGCCGGGCGGGACGAACCTGGGGGTCCACAACCACTACGGCCGCGTCCTCGTCTACACCGTGCAGGGCACGTGGAGCTACGCGGAGCACGACTGGACCTCGCGCGCCGGCGATTTCGTCTACGAGGTCGCGAACTCCCGGCACACCTTCCAGGCACAGCCCGGCGAGGACGTGGTCGTCTTCATCGTCCTCGAGGGGGCGCTCGCGTTCCTCGACGAGAACGGGAACACGGTGGCGGTCGAGACCGCCCATACCGTGGCCGAGCGCTACGAGGCGTACTGTCGCGCGAACGGCATCCCCGCGGTCGACCTCACCCAGTTCTCGCTGACGTAGCTCAATCGCCGAAGGGCGACGCGTCGCCCGGGCCGGCCGCGCAGTCGTACAGCAGCATGCCCGGGACCGCACCGGCGCCTCCCGCGCGCGCAGGG
>DATKEY010000038.1:0-30326 GCA_035544475.1 Candidatus Dormiibacterota bacterium
CGGCACCCGTCTCGGCGAGCCCTTCGTCAGCCGGATCGCGGCCGCGATGCAGCCCCACCTCTTCGTCAGCGGGGGGGCGAGGGTGCTCCCCGCCGGCCTCGGCGACCTCGCAGGCGCCCTCGGCGGCGCCGTCGCCGCGTCCGAGCTCGCCCCCGATCGACGTCCGGGGGCACGCCGCGCAGGTTGAACCTGCCGGGCCGGTTCCTTCCTCTCCGTGCCCAGACGTGATCGACGACCGCGGTCAGAGCAGCTCGGTTCGGCTCTCGGCGCGGAGCGCGTCGACGGCGTCGCGCACCGCCTGGGCGTGGTTGGCGGGCACCACGAGGACGGTGTCGCCGGTGTCGACGACCACGAGGTCCTCGACCCCGACGAGCACCAGGGTCCGGCCCGCCCTCGACTCGGCGAGGCTGCCGTGGGACCCGACGAAGAGGGCGTCCCCTGTGGCGACGTTCCCCGCGGCATCGCCCTCGCCGGCGACCCGGCGCGCCTCGAGCAGGTCGCTCCAGGAGCCGAGGTCCGACCACGGGAACTCGGCGGCGACGACGCTGAGGCGGGCACCGCGCTCGAGCACCAGCGGCTCGACCGCGGCGGCGGGGATGGCGCGGTAGCGCTCGCCCGCCTCCGCCTCACGCCCCGCGGCACGGAGCTCGACCACCTCGACGAGGGCGGCGTCGACCTCGGGCGCGGCGGCGCCGAGCTCGCGCAGGAAGGCGGACGCGGGCCAGGCGAACAGTCCGAGGTTCCAGAGATGGCGGCCACCGGCGACGAGGGCCTCGGCGGTCGCCAGCGACGGCTTCTCGGCGAAGCCGAGCGCGGCGTGCCCGGGGGACTCCGGCGCGATCGCGAGGCCGTCGGGCGGGGGCGTCACCGGCGGGCGCCAGTCGCCCGGTGGATGGGCGTCACCGACCTCCACGTAGCCGAAGCCGGTGGCGGCGAACGGCGGCACCAGCCCGACGGTGGCGAGGCCGTCGGTGGCCAGCGCCCAGCCCGCCGCCTCCCACAACGCCTCGCGATAGGCGCGGTCGTCGCCGACGTGGTGGTCGGCGTGGACCGAGCAGATCAGCGCGTGCGGGTCGGCGGCCGCGACCTCACGGACGGCGAGGCCGAGCGCGGGCCCGGTGCCCCGGGGCGCCGGCTCGGCGATCACCGACCCGCGGTCGAGGCCGGTGCCGGCGAGGGCCTCCACGCACGCGTCCGCCTGGGCCGCGACGGTGACCACCCGGATCTCCGCGCCGAGGGGGAGCAGCCGCTCCACCGTGCCGCGCAGAAGGGTGGTCCCGCCCGGCCCGAGCGGCAGGAGGTGCTTGGGCAGCGCTGCACGGCTGAGCGGCCACAGCCGGGTGCCACTGCCACCGGCGAGGACGAGGATGTGCAGCGCCACGGACCGCGCCTTCCCTCAGACCGCCGCGAGCGAGCCGAGCACCAGCGGCTCGGTGCCCGCGGCCGCGGCGAGGTCGTCGGCCCGCTCGGTCCGCTCCCAGGGCAGGTCGAGGTCGCTGCGGCCGAAGTGTCCGAAGGCCGCGACCTGCTTGTAGATGGGGCGGCGGAGCTGGAGCTCGCTGATGATCCCGATCGGCGAGAGGTCGAAGTACTCGTCGACGAGGGCGGCGATCTGGTCGGCGGGGATGCGCTCGGTGCCGAAGGTCTCGATGCGCACCGACACCGGCTTGACGACGCCGATGGCGTAGGCGAGCTGGATCTCGCACTTCGCCGCGAGGCCGGCGGCGACGACGTTCTTGGCGACGTGACGGGCGCCGTACGCGGCGCTGCGGTCGACCTTTGTCGGATCCTTCCCGCTGAACGCGCCGCCACCGTGGCGCGCGTAGCCGCCGTAGGTGTCGACGATGATCTTGCGGCCGGTGAGCCCGGCGTCGCCCTGGGGGCCGCCGACCACGAACCGTCCGGTCGGGTTCACATATCTCTTCGTGTCCTTGTCCAGCCACGCCTCGGGGATGACCGGCGCGACGACCTGCTCCTGGACGTCGGCGAAGATCTGCTCGTTGGTCGCGTCCTCGGAGTGCTGCACGCTCACGAGCACGGTGTCGACGCGGCGCGGTCGCCCGGCGTCGTCGTACTGCACGGTGACCTGGGTCTTGCCGTCGGGGCGCGCCCAGCGCAGCGACCCGGCGCGGCGCACCTCGCTGAGCCGCCGGGCCAGCTGGTGGGCGAGCTGGATCGGCGCGGGCATGAGCTCGGGGGTCTCGTCGCAGGCGAAGCCGAACATCATCCCCTGGTCGCCCGCGCCACCGACGTTCACCCCCTGGGCGATGTCCGGCGACTGCTCGTCGATGCACACGAGGACCCCGCAGGTCTCGTAGTCGAACCCGTACTTGGCCCGGGTGTAGCCGACGTCGCGGATGGTCTGGCGCACGACCCGGGCGATGTCGACGTAGCAGTCGGTGGTGATCTCGCCGAAGACCAGGGCCGTCCCGGTGGTCAGCGCCGTCTCGCAGGCGACGCGTCCGAGCGGATCCTTGGCGAGGACGGCGTCGAGGACGGCGTCGGAGATCTGGTCGGCGATCTTGTCGGGATGCCCCTCGGTGACCGACTCCGAGGTGAAGAGGTTGCGCGGCAGGTTGCGCATGCAGGCGTCTCCCATCCCCACCGGCGGCCACCCCGGCGCCCTGTGCGCCTCGGCCCGCTCCTGTCCAGGGTTGTAACGATGCTAGCAGGGCCCCTCGGCAGGGTGTATTGTCTTTCCTGTTTCAAACCCTAGGCGCCCCGAACGCGCCGGGATGGAGGATCTAGGCGCGTGTCGGTCGACCAAACCCTTCGCTGCCGCGAGTGCGGCATGGATTTCATCTGGACTGCCGGTGAGCAGGAGTTCTTCGCCTCTCGCGGGCTGGTCAACGCTCCGTCGCGGTGCCCCTCGTGCCGCGCCGCCCGCAAGGCCTCGGGCATGAACGGTGGTGGTGGTGGCGGCGGTGGCTACGGTGGTGGCCCCCGCGGTGACCGCGCCCCGCGCGAGATGCACGAGGTGACCTGTGCGTCGTGCGGCGGCGTCGCGCGCGTGCCGTTCGTCCCCCGTGGGGACCGCCCGGTCTACTGCAGCGAGTGCTTCCGGGCCGGAGTTCGATGAGCGGGGATCTCCCCGCTTCCTCTCTCCCCATCGGAACCAGGGTCAGCTTCCCGTACGGCGGCAGCCGCCGTACGGGGGTGATCTCCGACGTGTCGCTGATGCCCAACCCGGGCGGTGACGGCAGCACGCTCGCGTACCTCGTCGACGTCGGCGCGCGAAAGGTCTTCGTCCAGGGCGACGGCATCGCCCCGGCGGGCGAGGGTCCCGCGCCGGCCGACGCCGACAGCGGCCCACCTCAGCGTCGTCGTGGCGGGGGCGGACGCCCCCGCCGCCGCCGCTAGCCTCCCTCGGCGAGCAGCCGCTCCCCCTCCTCGCGCTCGCGCCGCACCCGGCGCCGGTGCCAGAGGTATGCGACGGCGCCGAGCACCACGACCGCGCCGAGCCCGACGTAGCCCGACCGCGTGACCAGCTTCACGGCGCGGTCGCCGACGAGGAGGACGACGGTCACCACCGCGCCCACCCAGAGCGCCCCGCCGGCGAGGTTGGCGACGAGGAAGCGCCGCCAGGGCATGCCGTTCATCCCCGCCAGCGGGCCGGCGAAGATGCGCAGCAGGGCGACGAAACGCCCGAGGAAGACGGCGAGCACGCCGTAGCGGCGGAAGAAGCTCTCCGCGAGGGCGAGCCGCCGCTCGTCGTAGACGTGGCGCACCCCCGGGACGCGCGCGAGCCGGTGGCCGTAGCGGCGCCCGATCCAGTAGCCGGCGTTGTCACCGGTCACCGCGCCGGCGCAGGCGAAGGCCGCGAGGATCGCCGGGTCGATGGGACTGCCGGGACGGCCGGCGAGAAGAGCGCCGGCGACGAGCACCGTCTCCCCGGGGACCGGGACCCCCATCGACTCGATGCCGACGCCGAGCAGGACGATCAGGTACGCGAGGGCGCCGACGTGGTCGACGAGCGAGTTGAGGGCCTGGTCCACGCCGCGCGTCGCCCAGGCCGGCCGCGCTAGCCGCCCTGCGCCATGCGCTGCAGCCGGGCGATCCGATCCTCGAGCGGCGGATGGGTGGAGAACAGCCCCGCGAAGGACGGGCGCCGCCCGCCGAAGGGGTTGACGATGAAGAGCGGAGCCACCGCCGGCGCCACCTGCATCGGGATGCGGCGGCTCTGTGCCTCGAGCTTCTGGAGCGCGCTCGCGAGCGCGAGCGGGTCGCGGGTGAGACGAGCGCCGCTGCTGTCGGCCTGATACTCGCGGGAACGGCTGATCCCGAGCTGGATGATCGTCGCGGCGAGCGGGGCGACGATGATCAGCAGCAGGATCGTCAGCCAGGACTCGCCGTTCTCGCCGTCGCGGTTGCCGCCGAAGCCGCCGAAGATGAGCGCGAACTGACCCATCTGGGCGAGGAAGGAGATCCCCAGCGCGATCGTGGCCGCGAGCGAGGCGGTGAGGATGTCGCGGTTCTTCACGTGGGAGAGCTCGTGGCCGAGCACCCCGCGGAGCTCGCGCTCGGTGACGAGGTTGAGGATGCCCTGGGTGCAGCACACCGCCGCATGCTTGGGGTTGCGCCCGGTGGCGAACGCGTTCGGCGACGGGTCGTCGCAGATGTACACGCGCGGCTTCGGCATGTTCCCGGCGGCGCAGAGCTCGTCGACGATGCGGTGCAGGGCCGGGAACTGCGCGGGGGTCACCTCCTGGCCGCGTACGGCGGCGATGGCGAGCTTGTCGCTGTTCCAGTAGGAGACTGCGTTGAGGACCACCGCGAAGATCGCGGCGATGATCAGCCCGGTCCGGTGGCCGATGGCGAGGCCGACGACGAGGAACACGGCGTCGAGAAGTGCGAGGAGGAAGGCGGTCTTGACTGCTTGCCACATGGTCGAGGTGGGCTCCTGAGAGGGTGAGCCGGTCGGGCAGAACCGTGAATGAGGCTACCCTGATTGCCCCCAGAGTACCCCCCTCCACACCCCGTCGGGATGAACGGCGGGCGAAGGATCAGGCTGCGTGGGCGCCGAGATGCTCACGGGCGGCGCTCTGCGCGGCGCCGGGATCGGCCCCCAGCGCGCCCGCCACCGCGGCGAGGGTGCGCTCGACCTCGGCGGCGCCGGCGTTGCCGAGGTGGCCGACGCGGATCCCCCGTCCGGCGAAGGCGCCGAGGCAGCCGGCGACGAGGACCCCACGAGCCGCGATGCCGGCGCGCAGCCCGGCGTCGTCGACGCCCTCGGGGAGGGCGAGCACGCTCAGCGTCGGCGCCAGCGCGGCCGGCTCTGTGAGCGGGGTGAACCCCAGCTCCGCCATCCCCGCGCGCAGTCCCGCCGCGACCCGGCGGTGGCGCTCGAAGCGGGGGCCGAGGCCCTCGGCCTCGATGGCGTCGAGGGACGCCCCCAGCGCCCGGATCAGGCTGGTGGGGTGGGTGGAGAAGTAGCGGGTCGGCTCCTCCATCACCGGCTCCCAGCGGCGCAGGTCGGCGTAGTACGCGGCGACGGAGCCGAGCGCGGCACGGCGCTCGCGGGCCCGCGCCGAGACGGCCGCGACGGCGAGGCCGGGCGGCAGCCCCAGCCCCTTCTGGGCCCCGGTGATGACGACGTCGACCCCCCAGGCGTCCATCGTCTCCTCGACCGCCCCGGTGGCGCACACCCCGTCGAGCACGACGACGGCGCCGTGCTCGCGGGCGATGGCCACGAGCGCGGGGACGTCGGCGAGCACCCCGGTGCTGGTGTCGACGTGGGTCACCGTGACGACCGCGGGTGCCGGTCCCGACGCGCAGGCCTGGCGCACCGCCTCGGGGTCGAGCCTCCTCCCCCACTCGGAGCGGACCGGGACCGCCTCCTGCCCGAGGGCGGTGGCGATCTCGACGAAGCGGTCGCCGAAGAAGCCCTCGCTGCAGACCACCACGCGGTCGCCGGGCGCGGCGTGGTTGACGAGCGCCACCTCCATCGCGAGCGTCCCCGAGCCGGCGAGGACGTGGACCAGCGCGGAGTCGGAGCCGACGAGCGCGCGGATCCCCGCCTGGGCACGGTGGAGGGCAGCGGCGTTCTCGGCGGAGGTGTGACTGCGCACCGGCTCGGCGAGCGCCGCGAGGACGTCGTCGCGCACCGGAACGGGACCGGGGATCATCAGCAGCGGATCGGGCATGAGGGGATTCTCGCCTAAGCTGCTCAGCGGTCGCGAACGGCGGGCACAGGACGGGCACAGGAGAGCATGCGATGCCCCACACCGAGGCGAGCGGCGCGCGCATCCACTGGGAGGAGCAGGGCACCGGTGAGCCGCTGCTCCTCGTCATGGGCTTCGGCCTGAGCAGCGACGCCTGGGCGCCGATGCTCCCCGTCCTCGGCGGCTACCGGGCGATCCGCTTCGACAACCGCGGCACCGGCGGCTCGGGCCCCTCGGGCGACGGCTACAGCGTCGAGGCGATGGCCGCGGACGCCGCCGCCGTGCTCGACGCCGCCGGGGTCGAGCGGGCCCATGTCCACGGCGTCTCGATGGGCGGGATGATCTCGCTGAGCCTCGCCCTCGACCATCCCGGGCGCGTCGGGAGCCTCGTCCTCGGCTGCACCACCTCCTCGCCGCTGCGCGCCGCCGGCGACGGCGGCCGGGTCGCGGAGCTCGCCCAGGCGACGGTGCTGATGAGCTCCGATCGCGAGGCGGCGCTCGACGCCCTGCTCCCGCTGATCCTCAGCGAGACGTTCCTCGCCGAGAACCCGGCGATCCGCGAGCTCGGAGCGATGCTCACCGCCTCGGGGTCACGCCCCGAGGACGCGACGGCGACGATGCGTGCGATCGCCGACCTGGGCACCGGCCGCGCCTTCGACGTCAGCGACCGCCTCGGGGAGATCCGCGTCCCCACCCTGGTCCAGCACGGCACCTCCGACGCCCTCATTCCCGTCGAGGAGGGCCGGCGCCTGGCCGCGGCGATCCCCGGCGCGGAGTACCAGGAGCTCGAGGGCGCGGGCCACGCCTACGCGATCGAGCGCCCCGCCGACGCCTACGGGCGGCTCCTCGGCTTCCTCGCGGAGCACCCGCTGTAGGGCGGGGTGTGGGCCGGGGAACGGTGTCCCCGGCCCACGCTCATCCGTCCGTTGTCGGTCGTGCTCAGAAGGCGTTCGTGCCCCACGGGCTGCCCAGGCCGGTCGGGCCGTGGTAGCCGGCGTCGGGGCTGCTCGGGGCGGAGCCGAGGATGCCGAGAAGGCCGTTGCCGCCACCCTGGGCCACCTGGTTGAGCGCCCCGACCGCGGCGTATGCGCGGCTCGCGCCCTGGAGCGACCCGGTGTTGCCCACCAGGGCGTAGATCGACGCGATGATCGGCGTGGCGGCGCTGGTGCCGCCGGCGACCGACCAGCCCTTGGACTGATAGCTGTTGTAGACGGCCACGCCGGTCTGCGGATCGGCGACCGCTGCGACGTCGGCGATGCTCCGCCCCCGGCAGGTGCTCGCCCCCTGCCAGGCCGGCTTGGGCTCGTAGGCGCTGCAGCCGAACCCGCTGCCGCTCCACGCCGTCTCGGACCAGCCGCGGGGGGTGGCCGAACGGGTCAGGCTCGTGCCGCCGACCGCGGTCACCAGCGGCGAGGCCGCGGGGTAGATCGGACCGCCGCCCCCGAGGAGGCCCGCGCCGCCGGAGTCGCCGGAGGCGGCCACCAGGGCGATGCCCGGGTGGGTGAAGTACTGCCCGTCCCAGCCGAGCTCGTCCGAGCTCTCGGCCTCGCCGAAGCTGTTGCTCACCGCGACCACCCCGGGGGCGGTGGCGGCGATGTTCTCGGCGGCGCCGAGCGAGGGCACGTCGGGGCCGTCGGCCTCCACGAGCAGGATGTGGCAGGAGGGGCAGGCGGCGGAGACCATGTCGAGGTCGAGCGAGATCTCCTGCGACCAGCCCGCGTCCGGGGCCGGGAACCGGTTGCCGCCACGCTGGTCGGCCTTGCGGAAGCAGCCGTTCGCGACGGTGCAGGGGGACAGCCCGAAGGTGGCGCGGTAGACGCCGAGGTCGGCCTCGGCGTTGGGGTCGTCGTAGGCGTCGACGATGGCGACGGTGCGGCCCTGGGCGCCGGTGGCGGGCAGGTCGTAGGCGGAGAGGATGTCGGAGGGGGTCAGCCCCGAAGGACCGCCCGAGGCGTCCGCCCGCCTCGCCGGCGTGTGCATGAAGATGGCGAGGCAGCGTGCCATCCCCGCCGGGACCGCCCCGCAGGCCGGCGTCGGAGCGGACAGCGCGACCATGTGTGTCGGCGGCGCCCACATCTGCACTCCCATCAGCGCGACGCCGATGGAGACCATCACGCCGGCAATGCGGCGAACCCCCCGTCTCGTCACCGAGTCTCCTCCAAGCTCATCCCGTCCAGGTGGCGGGCCGGGGCCGTCCGCGGCTGCACGCGGGTGTCCTCTGTGAAAACTCCAAAGGCTCCGAAAACCTCCGCGGAGAACGCAAAAAGGGCGGGGCCACGTTGGCCCCGCCCCTTTCCTCAGGGAAGCCCCCTCTCTCGGGGTCCCCTGTCACCGCCTACAGGCAGCCGACCACCGGAAGGCAGACGTTCGCCGAGACGGGAAGCGACTGGGTGAGGTTGCCGGTCACGCTCGAGACCTGGGGAAGCTGGACCGGGAGCGAGCTGGTGACCGAGCCGAGCAGGTTGTTGACCGTGCCGGTCACGGTGTCGAGGGCGCCGTTGACGGTCTGGGTGAGGCCGCTCACCGCCGGGACCGACGGAAGCGCCGGGAGGCTGACCGTGGGCAGCGCCGGCATGTTGAGGTTCACCTGCGCCTGGGCCTGGGAGCCGCCCGCGGCGGTGCTGACGGCCGCCGAGCCGCCGGTGATGCCACCGGTGACGCTGTTGAGGGTCGAGGTGACGGTGTTGACCACGCCCGGGAGGGTCCCGGTCGGATCGAGGCCCGCGACGGTGTGGAGGACGCCGCTGACCGCGCCGGTCGGGTTGCCGGCCGCGCCGGTCACCGCGTTGAGCGGGTTGCCGCCGACGCTGTTGGCGACGCCGCTCACGAGGCCCGTGGGATCGGCGCCGGCGACGGTGCTCAGCACGCTGCTGACGAGGCCGGTCGGGTTGCCACCGGCGATGGCGGAGACGATGCCGGTGGGATCGATACCGCCGACCATGCTCAGCACGCTGCTCAGCGAACCGGTCGGGTTGCTCATGATCCCGGAGAGGATGCTGGTCGGATCGCCGACGAGCCCGGTCACCGCGCCGAGGGGATCGCTCGCCACCGAGTTGACCAGCGCGGTCGGGTTGCCCGCGACGCCGGTGACGGTGCCGACGACGCCGGAGAGCGCGCTGTTGCCGAGAAGGCCGTTGAGGACGTCGAGGCCTGGCAGGCTGCCGAGGAGCGCGTTGGGATCGGGGAGCATCGAGAGGATGCTGGCGGGGTTGCCGAGGCTGCCCGTCACACCCTGCACCGGGGCGAGGATCGAGCTGACGTCGATGACGTTCAGCACGCTCATCGGGTCCTGCGCGATCCCGCTCACGAAACCGGTGGGATCACTGATGAGCTGGTTGGCCGCGGGCGGGAGGTTCACGGGGAGCGGCGGGAGCGGAAGCCCGAGCGACTGCGCGACCTGCTGCGCCGAGTCGAACAGCGACCCGCTGCTGATGGTCGGGAGGGCGCCGAGCGACGGAAGGCTCGCGATGCTGACCGAGGCGGACATTCCCGCACCGGAGGCATCTGCCGCGACCGCGGAGTCGGCGAAGGCGTGAGTGCCGCCGACCGCGATCGCCGCGGTGGCACCGGCCAGGGCGGCCGACCCGACGACGAGGCTGATCCTTCTCTTCATGGATCTTTCCCCTGGCGTGGGCTGCACCCCACGCATTGTCCGGAGAGAGGCTCCGGCCGAACAGGAAGACGCTCGAGGGCCCGATTCCCTTGTGGTCCGGCGTGCTTTCGTGACAACTGGTGACCTGTGTCGCGGTCTCGTCACAAAAGTCGCACGCGTGCGCAACGGCGCACGGCCGGTCAGAGCGCAGGGGGCTCCCAGCGCCAGGGCTCGAAGCCGTGACGCGCGACCCTGCCGGCGGCGAGCAGCACCATGAGATGGGCGAGGGTCTCGCCGTTGGCGGCGCGGCGCATGAACGGAGGGATGTCCGCCCAGGGCCGCGACCAGGGCAGGGCGACGGTGATCTCCCAGCAGGTGATCCCCGGTCTGGCGACGACCATCTCCGCGATGGCGTCGAGCCGCGCGGCGTGGTGGGCGAGGAGATCGTCGACGCGCGACGCGAGGTTCCGGAAGCGGTACTCGTGCGCGGGCAGCACCTCGTCGACGTCGAGGGCGCGGACCCTGCGCAGCGCGTCCATGAACTCGGCGAGGGGGTTCGGCCGTTGTTGGGAGTGGACCGAGATGTTGGGGCTGATCCGCGGCAGGACGTGGTCGCCGGCGAGCAGCAGCCGCTCGTTCGCGTCGTAGAAGCAGAGGTGCCCCGGCGAGTGACCGGGGGTCCACACCGCGCGCAGCTCGCGCCCGCCGAGCGGGACGAGGTCGCCGTCGTCGAGGAGCCGGTCGGGCTGGGTGATCTGCACCAGCTGCCGGATCATCATCGACGCCGAGCTCAGCTCCTCGAGCTCGAGGGCGGGAACCCCGCAGGCGCGCATCAGCCCGCTCATCCTCGTCAGCAGCTCGTCGACGTCCTCGTAGCGACCCGGGAGCACCGCGGCGTCCGCGGGGTGCAGACCCACCCATGCCCCCGACGCCTCGCGGATCCGGCCGGCGAGCCCGTAGTGGTCGGGATGGATGTGGGTGACGAGCACCGCCCTGACCTGGTCGACCCCGGCGCCGATGTGGTCGAGCCCGGCGCGGAGCACGTCCCACGCCTCCTCGGTGTTCCAGCCCGCGTCGACGAGGGCGATGCCGCCGTCGCACTCGAGTGAGTAGACGAGCACGTAGCGGAGCGGGTTGTGGGGCAGCGGCACCGGGATCGACCACAGCCCGGGCCGCACCTCCTCGACCGGAGGCATCACGCGCTCGCGCCACGCCTGGAGCTGGGCGGCGCCCGTGACCTCGATCACACCGGGAAGACGCCGTGGTGACGGGAGACGTGGGTGCGCCGCCGGGACGCGTACGCCGCCAGCCGCGCGACCAGCTCGTCGCGCAGCTGCGGCGCGGGGACGACGGCGTCGACGACGAGCTCGCTCGCGAGCCTGAAGATGTCGATGTCGTCGCGATACTCGTCCTGCAGCCGCTGCACGTAGGCGGCACGCTCCTCCTCGGGGAGCTCCTGGATCTTGTTGTAGTAGACCGCGTTCACCGCCGCCTCCGGGCCCATGACGGCGATCTGCGCCGAGGGCAGCGCGAGGGTGCAGTCGGGATCGAATGCGGGTCCGCACATCGCATAGAGCCCGGCACCGTACGACTTGCGCAGCACCACGCAGATCTTGGGGACCGTGGCCTGGGCGAGCGCGGAGATCATCTTCGCGCCGTGACGGATGATGCCCTGGCGCTCGACCGCGGAGCCGATCATGAAGCCGGGCACGTCGGCGAGCCAGACCAGCGGGATGTTGAACGCGTCGCAGAGGTTGACGAAGCGCGTGCCCTTGTCGGCGCTGTCGACGAAGAGCACACCGCCCTTGAAGCGCGGCTGGGAGCAGACGATCCCGACGGCGCGACCGTCGATGCGCGCGAAGCCGGTGATCAGCTCGCGCGCGAAGAGCCGCTTGATCTCGACGAACGAGCCCTCGTCGATGAGGGCTCGGATGATCTCCATGGCGTCGTAGCCGCGCGCGGCCTCGAGCGGGATGACCTCGTCGATCGCCTTCGCGGTCGCGACCGGCGGGCGCGGCGCGGCGGCGGGCGGCGCCTCGCGCCAGTTGCTCGGCATGTACGCCATGTGGTCGCGGGCGGCGCGGAGCGCGCTGTCCTCGTCCTTGACGAGCACGTCGCCGCAGCCGCTCACCGAGCAGTGCATCCGCGCACCGCCCATCTCCTCGAGGGTGACCTTCTCCCCCACCACCACCTCGGCCATCCGCGGTGATCCCAGGTACATCGAGGCGTTGCCCTCGACCATGATCACCGCGTCGCAGAAGGCGGGGATGTAGGCTCCGCCCGCGGCGCTCGGCCCGAAGAGCACACAGAGCTGTGGCACCTGCCCACTGAGTCGCACCTCCATGTGGAAGATGCGGCCCGCGTGGCGGCGGCCCGGGAACATCGCGATCTGGTCGGTGATCCGCGCACCGGCGCTGTCGACGAGGTAGACGAGCGGGATCTGCAGCCGCTCCGCCGTCTCCTGGATGCGCACGATCTTCTCGACGGTGCGCGCCCCCCAGGAGCCCGCCTTCACCGAGGAGTCGTTGGCCATCACCGCGCAGTGTCGGCCGTGGAGGACGCCGATGCCGGTGACGACGCCGTCGGCGGGGAGGTCGTCGGCCTCGCAATTGGCGAGCAGACCGTCCTCGACGAAGGTGCTCTCCGGATCGAAGAGCCGCGCGATGCGCTCGCGCACCGGCAGCTTGCCCTGCTCGGCGAGCTTCTGCCGGGCGCGCTCCGGCCCCCCGGCGCGGGCGCGACGCAGCCGCGCGTCGACGTCGGCGGCGGTGTGCACGCCATGAGGGACCGGCGGCTCGATGTCGGACACGGGGTGGGGGCGGGGAGGGGCCTCAGCCATCGGCGGCTCCATTCTGGGCGGTCACGGCGATGCGCTCGGGGTGCCACACCCCGGCGCGGTGCAGCTTTCCCGGCAGGGTCATGCCGAGGTCCTCGCCGAGGCGCTCGGCGACGGCGCAGTAGGCGTCGAGATCGACACCGGTCTGTGCGCCCGCGGCGGCCAGCGCGAGCAGCGCGTCCTCGCTGCAGACGTTCCCGGTGGCGCGAGGCGCGAACGGGCAACCACCGAGGCCACCCACCGAGCCCTCGAAGCGCCTCACCCCGGCGCCGTAGGCGGCGATCACGTTCGCGACCCCCTGGCCGCGGGTGTCGTGGACGTGGAGCGACACGCGCTCCACCCCGACGGCGGCCGCGACGTCGGCGCAGAGCGCCGCGACCCGCGCGGGCTCGGCGACGCCGATGGTGTCGGCGATGCCGACCTCGGCGGCCCCGCGGGCGGCGATCTCCGTGCAGAGCTCGACCACCCTCGACGGACCGACCTGACCCTCGAAGGGGCACCCCCAGCACACCGAGAGGGCGACGTCGACGACGCATCCCGCGGCGGCGGCGGCGGCGGTGATCGCCGAGATGTCGTCGAGCGACTCCGCGACGCTGCGGTTGATGTTGCGCCGGTTGAAGGAGTCGGTGGCGCCGATCGTGACGAGCACGTTGGCGACGCCGGCGTCGACGGCCATCTCGAAACCGCGGCGGTTGGGGACGAGGACCCGCAGGCGGTCGCGAGGGACGTCGTCGAGAGCGGCGAGCACCGCGGCGGCGTCGCCGAGCTGCGGCACCCACTTCGGGCTGACGAACGAGGTCGCCTCGACCCGGGGAGCGCCGGCATCGAGCAGCCCCCGCACCAGCCGCACCTTCACCGCGGTGTCCACGGTCGTCGGGAGGTTCTGCAGGCCGTCGCGCGGCCCCACGTCGGTCCAGAGGATGGAGGTGTTCATCTCGTCCGTCATCAGGAGGGGGGTGGCGACACCTGGCCGGTGTCCATGAGCAGCGCGCACGCGAGCGAGCCGAAGGGGCCGAACATGATCGCGACCATCAGCCAGAGGAACGACTGGCGGCGGGCCGCGAGCACCGCCCCGCTGATCCACACCACCGCCCCGGAGACCGCGAAGACGCCGAAGGCGAGAGCGGCGCCGACGCCGAGCGCCCCCGACCCGCGCATGCTCCCCGAGCCGCTCGCGCTGTAGAGCATCGACCCCGTGACCAGCGCGACGAAGAGCAGCACGCCGAAGACGAGGGTGCTGCGGCGGGTGATCAGGGGTTCGGCCGGCGGCCGTGGCGGCGCGGGCATGGTCCGGGCCACCGTACCAGAGCAGCCTCCGGCACCGGCTTCGCCCCGAGCGCCAAAAAGCAGCCCCTCCACGCCTCTACAATTCGGCTCGTGGCGCCCTCCATTCCGACGCTGCGCATGGAGCGCTCGCTCTGGCAGTCGGGCGCGCGGCGCGTCGTCGGCGTCGACGAGTGCGGAATGGGCAGCCTCTGCTCCGCGGTGGTCGCCGCGGCCTGCCTCCTGCCCCCCAACTGCCGGCGGATCGCGGGGGTGCGCGACTCGAAGACGCTGAGCGCGCGCCAGCGGGAGAAGCTCGCGGCGGAGATCCGCAGGCGCACGATCGTCGCCGTCGGGGCGGCGTCCGTGCCCGAGATCGACCGCCTGAACATCTATCACGCGAGCCACCTGGCGATGCGCCGGGCGCTGCGCCGCATCGGCGACTACGACCACGTCCTCGTCGACGGCCGCCGGATCGCGGGCTTCGACGACGTCGGCCCACACACCGCGGTGATCGACGGCGACGCCCTCTGCTACGCGATCGCCTGCGCCTCGGTGGTCGCCAAGGTGACCCGCGACCGGCTCCTGGCCCGGCTCGCGGTCCGTCACCCCGGCTACGGATGGGAGCGGAACGCCGGGTACAGCACCCGCGAGCACCTCGAGGCGCTGCGCACGCTCGGGGTCACCCCCCACCACCGGCGCAGCTTCGCCCCGGCGCGCTCGGGCGGCGCCGAGCAGGTGGAGCTCGACCTCGACGGGGTCGGCGTCGCCCTCCTCGGAGAGCTCGCCGCCCGGAACTGACTCAGCCGGGCGGAGCGGGATCGAGCCCGGCACCACAGGCGCTGCAGAAGCGCGCCCCGGAGGTGAGCACCACGCCGCAGCTGGGGCAGGCGGGGGGCGAGGGCACCGGCGGGGGCTCGATGTCGTAGCGGCGCAGGAACGGGGGCCGGATCCCGCGGACGAGGAACAGGAGAGAGAGGTAGCCGCCGACGGCGCCCCCGACGACACCCCAGAGGAGGAGCGCGCCGAGGGTGTACTGCAGCCCCGGACCGAGGAGGAAGCCGGTGCCGGACACCCCGCCGGGGATCCCGCCCGCCCCGCTCGGCGAGAGCGTCGCCCCGCCGTCGAGGAGGACGACGGTGAGGAAGGCGAGCGCGACGAACCCGAGCCCGCCGATCGCGCCGTCGAGCAGCGCGGCCTCCACCGAGCTGGAGCGGCGGCGGCGGGCCGCGACGTAGCCGGCGAGCAGGGTGACCACGACCGGGAGCACGACCGCGGCCCACAGCCAGGCGTCGTGGTCGCCGGCGAGCAGCCCGTAGTCGGTGTACCCGAGCGCCGTCCCCAGGGTGACGGTGGGGATGATCAGCGAGTACGCGAGCACCCACGTGGCGAGGGTCGGCAGCCCCAGGACCAGGTAGACGACCGAGGCGATGGTCCCGGTCGGCGACGAGGGGAGCGGCCGGGTGGTGACGTCGGCGAGGGCGGCGTGGAGGGCATTGCTCGTGTCGCCGGGATGGGTGGCGGCCGCCACCACCCCGAGCAGCATGCCGAGGAGCAGCGCCGCAGCGGTCCCCACGACGGCGGCCTCGACGATGCCGGCCCAGCTCCCGAGCCGGGCGGCGAGCATCACCCGGGGCGCGAGCGGGAGCGGGGAGCCGAACAGCTGCTGGAACATCCCCGCGAGCGCGCCGGTGAATCCCAGGAACAGGCCCCAGAGGAGAAGCAGCCCGTCGTCCGGGCCGACCGAGACGTGGTCCCCGCGCGCGGTCACCGCGATACCGAGCAGCATCATCCCCACGGTGTAGGCCAGGGCGATCGCCGCGGCGCGCAGGGCGATGTCTCCCAGCTTGCGGGGCGGCACCAGCCGCACGCACGCCGCGCCCGCGAGGGCGACCACCAGGATGGTGAGCAGCATCCCGAGACCGAGCGGGATGCGCACGACCAGGCCGCCGCCGTCTCCGCCGGTGAAGGCGACCCCCACCCCCTGGATCGACCAGAGCATCGCGTTCCAGTCGGTGAGCACACCGTTGGTCGATCCCGGCTGGTAGCACCCGCCCTGGAGGCTTCCGGTGAGCGCCCCCACCGCGCACCCCTGGCTGCCGTGCGCGGCGCGCACGAGGAGGCCGAGCCCGAGCCCGATCAGGGCCACCCCGGCCATCGCCAGCAGGCCGCAGACGGTCGCGGCGCTCCACGGACCACGGCGGGCGAGGCGGTGGAAGGCGCCGCGCAGGCTGACGTCGGGTCGGGGCTCGGGCCGCGCCACGGGCGCCCGGGGCTGCTCCGGGGGAGGCGGCGTCTCGGGGCCGGTGCCGGCGTAGCGGTCGAACTGCGGCGCCGCCATCTCCGTCGCCGCCGCCACCATCGCGCCGGCGACCGGGAGCGTCGGGGGCGGGGCGGGCGGCTCGACCGGGGGGGCGACCGGGGCCGGTGAGACGAGGGCCGGCGGGGCCTCCTCCTCGACCTCGACCTGCTCCACGGCCTCCCCCACCGCCTCCGGGTCCTCCCCCACGCCGGCGAGGACGACCTCCGTCTCGACCTCGACCTCGACGGGCGTCTCGCCCGCGGGCAGCTCGGCGCCGCAGCCCACGCAGAAGTGGGCGGTCGCGCTCAGCACCCGGGAGCACGATGGGCAGACCCGCTTGGCCTTGGGGCTCACGCCGGCTGCGGGCGACGGCTCGGACGCATCGCGCAAGCCTAGTGCGCCGCCCGGAGGGTCCGGGGGGGCGGTCCCTAGTACTCGAGGATCGCGGAGACGTACCACCAGCCCGACGGGCTGCGTGCCCACCCGATCCCGACCGCCTGGTACTGGGGGTCGAGGATGATCGGCCGGTGCTCGGGGCTCTGCATCCAGAGCCGGTCGATCACCGCGGAGTCCGGGCCCTGGGCGTCGGCGCCGAGCACCTCGCCGAGGCCCTGCCACGCCAGCCCCTGGCCGTTGACGTCGGTCACGTAGCCCGAGTGCGAGAGCTGCCCCTGGGACGCGATCTGGGCGGCGTGCTCGATCGCCGCCTGGGTGAGCGCGGCGTCGGCGCGGAGCGCACCGAGCCCCCCCTCGGCCCGGGATCGGTTCAGCGCGGCGAGGATCTCGGCCGCGGGCCCGGACAGCTGCGTGGTCTGCGGCGGAGGCGGCGGCGGTGGCGGCGGTGGTGGCGTGGACACCGGCGCCGAGCCCGGCGTCCGGACCGGGACGCGGACCGGGAGCGGAGCCCGGGTGGCGCTGCCCGGACCGAGAGCGGCGAGCGGCTGCCGACGCGGCGCCGGCGCCGGAGCGGTCGTCGGGACGGTCCGCGACGGCGCCGGCGGCAGGCCGGGCAGCTGCGGGACCGGGATCGACACCACCTGACCCGGCGCCAGGCTCGGCATCGGCAGGGGCGTGGGCTGAGGCTCGTCGAACGGAGGCGGGAGCTGGCCGAGGACGAACCCGGAGGCGAGCTGGACCGAGGCCGCGCCCTCGGTGGTGGTGGCGCCGGCGAGCTGCACGTCGGGATCGCCCCCACCGGGCCAGGAAGCGAGCCGGGAGGCGGGTCCCGAGACCGCGAGGGCGAGCGCCGAGGCGACCCCGGCGGCCAGCCCGAGCTCGGCCGCGAGACGTAGTCCCCCCCACCCGAGACGTCCTTCCGATTCCCTCCCAGCTCGCACGTCTCTGCATACGAGCCGGTGGTGGCGATCCTTGCAGGATCAGTGGCAGCCGCAGGAGCTCCCGCACCCGCCGCCACTCGGTCGCGGTGCCGGGCCGGGGACCGCCGCCGGCGCCGAGGCGTGCAGCGCCACCCGGCTGATCAGAGGCATCGACGTGCGCCCCTCGCAGTGCGGACAGACCGCGGCGAGCTGGCGGTCGGCCATGGGACGGAGGAGCTCGAAGGTGGCCGAGCAGGACTGGCAGCGGTATTCGTAGAGGGGCACCGGTGATCCTCGGTGGGCGATGTCGGGCGCCTCGAGTGTAGTGGTCTAATGCCGGGCATGAAGACCATCGAGATCAACGGCGTCACCGAGCAGATCATCGAGCGCAGTGACTATCCGATCGAGCGACAGCGCGCCATCCTCGGCGACGAGGTCACCGCCGTCCTCGGATACGGACCGCAGGGGCGCGGCCAGAGCCTCAACCTGCGCGACCAGGGTTTCAACGTCCTCATCGGCGTACGCCCCGGACGGAGCATGGACCGGGCCCTCGAGGACGGTTGGGAGGAGGGCGAGAACCTCCTCAGCATCGAGGACGCCGCCGAGCAGGGGTCGATCGTCCAGTACCTGTTGAGCGACGCGGCTCAGATCGCGATGTGGCCGCAGATCAGCAGGCGGCTGCGCCCCGGCGACTGCCTCTACTTCTCCCACGGCTTCGGCATCGTCTTCCGCGAGGACACCGGGATCATCCCGCCGGAGACCGTCGACGTCGTCATGGTGGCACCGAAGGGCAGCGGCCTGACGGTGCGCAATCACTTCCTCGAGGGGCGCGGCATCAACGCGTCGTTCGCGGTCTGGCAGGACGCCACCGGGAAGGCGCGGGATCGCGCCCTGGCGACGTGCTTCGGGATCGGAAGCGGGCACGCCTTCGAGACCACCTTCGAGCACGAGGTGTTCAGCGACCTGACCGGGGAGCGGTCGGTGCTCATGGGGCTCATCCAGGGGGCGTTCAAGGCGCAGTACGACGTGCTCCGCTCCCACGGCCACTCGCCGAGCGAGGCCTACAACGAGACCGTCGAGGAGGCGCTCCAGAGCCTGTATCCGCTGATCGGCGAGAAGGGCATGGACTGGATGTACGCGAACTGCTCGACGACCGCGCAGCGGGGCGCGCTCGACTGGGCGCCGCGCTTCGAGACCGCGCTGAAGCCGCTCATCGAGGAGTGCTACCAGAGCGTGGTGCGCGGCGACGAGGCGCGGATCGTCATCGGCGCCAACAGCGACGACGGCTACCGCGACCGGCTCAACGCGGAGCTGCGCACCATGGCGGGGCAGGAGCTCTGGGAGGCCGGGCGCGTGCTCCGCGACTTCCGGCCGGAGCGGCAGGCGAAGCGGGCCGACGCCGAGGGCTGACCGACCCACGCGTTCGACGCACTCCGGCTTGACCTGCGAACGGATGTTCGCTACCATTCGGTCATGCCGCTGCCCCCGATCGAGATGAGCCTCCCCTTCGACAGCGCCCCCGAGCCCGGGGACGACGAGGTTCGCCGCCGGCGCTCTGCGCACCTTCTCGGTCTGCCCGGGATCGACGAGGCGACCGCGGCGCGCCTGCTCGGCATCTTCCCCACCCTGGGGTCGGTGTACGCCGCCTCCGAGGAGCGACTGCGCGAGGTCGTCGGCACGGTTGCGGCGGCGCGGATCCGCTGGTTCCTCGACGCACCGCTGGGACTGCCCACCGCGCCGCCGGCGCGCGGCCGGCGCTGGCGCTCGGCCGCCTGACCCCGTTGGCCGCCGTCAGGGGGCCGCGCCGCAGTTCGGATCCGCCCGACAAACGGGTGCCGCGCGGCTAGAATCGGGCAGGGGGGCCCGTTACTCCTCCGATCGTCCGGGCCCCCATGGCCCGGATCGGGGGCATGGAGGTTCAGCCATGCTCAGTGGTCGCAGGTCGGCGGCCGCCGTCGCCGACGTCGCGCGCGAGCGCGGTTCCGACATCGCCCAGAGCCTCGGTGCCACCGCCGGCGAGGTGGGCGGCAGGGCGGCCGAGACCGCGAGTGACCTCGCCGAGAGGGCGGCGGAGCTCGCCCGCGAGGCCCAGCGTGCGGCCACCCCCGTGATCCGCAGCGCGATGGTGACCGCCGCCGAGCGCGCCCGGGAGGCCCAGCACGCCGCCAGCCCGGTGGTCCGCAGCGCCGCGGCCACGGCGGCCGGAGCGCTCAGCGACGCCGCCGAGCACGCCGCCGAGGTGCTCGCCGAGACCGCCGAGCGGCTCGAGACGGGCGAGCTCCAGCTCGCCGCCCGGACCAGGCTCGCCGACGCGAGCGAGCGGATGGCGAAGCGCATCCGGCCGCGCCGCAGGCGCCGCCGGGGGCTGCTCGCGGTGCTCGCCGGCGTCGGGGTGATCGCGGCGGGAGCCGGGGTGTGGCTGTCGCCGATCGGGGCGAGGATCCGGATGATGCTCGGGATGACCCCGGCCGAGGAGCCGGCCCCGTCGCCGCCGAGCATCGTCCTGCCGCCGGAGCCGGCCGGCGGATCCGAGCCCGCCGCGGAGACGTCCGGCACGGAGGCTCCCGCCGACGTCAACGGCGATCGGGTCCTGACCGGCGGCCGCGGGCGGAGCTCCTCGAAGAGGGCGGCGGGCTCCTAGGACTCCGCGAGCTCCTAGAGGACTCCCGCCATCCGCAGCGCGTTCATCAGAGGCGCCTGCAGGCTGATGATCGCGAGCACCCCGAGGATGACGCGGCGGCGGCGTGGACCGATCACCGTCAGCGCCGCCGTCAGCACGCTCATGCCGAGGAGCAGCTTGACGACGAAGGCGAGGGCCGGGTGCGTGGTCAGGGGGCCGGCGAAGATCGGGTTCGCCTCGGCGAAACGGCCGCTGTCGAGGGCGACGTGGGTGGTGACGGCGTCGAGGAGCTGGCCGGTCATGAAGGCGACGGCGAGGATGCGCACCACAGGATCGGCGAGCGACCCCAGCCGGGAGGCGGCTGCCGCGACACGCACCACCGGCGCCGCCCTCTCCAGGTTCAACATCTCCCGTCCTCCGAAGTGGTCTGTGGGAGTAACGACGGCGTAACGGGAAACATGCGCGGCGCACCGTGCCGGAGTCGGCGGTCGGGTACACTCGCCGTCCCATGTCCGACGACCGTCCCCGCAGCCGACCCTTCAGCCCCCAGCGGCCCCGTCCCACCGGCCCGCCGCCCTTCACCCCGCGCGGTCCGGGCGGCGCACCGTTCGGACCCAGGCCGGGTGGTGCCCCGATGGCCCCGCGAGCCGCCGGAGATCCGCTCCACAGCGTGCGGCTGCGCGAGGGCGATCGCGAGATCGAGGTGAGCGGCTCGGCGGCCTTCGTCCGCCAGCTCCTCGACGACCTCCCCGCCCTGTTGGCACGACTGCGGTCGGATGGGTCCACGAGGCCGGCGTCGATCTCCATGCCACCCCCTCCGGCACCCCTCCTCGCCGCGCCCCCGGCCGCGCCCGGCCCCGCGGCCGCCCCCGCGGCCTCGAAGGCCGGCGAGGAGGTGGCCCCGGATCCGGTCGAGCGCGCCGCCTCGGCCACCAACGGCCGCGCCCCGGCCGACGCCCTGACCCGCCAGGTGCTCGCGATCATGCGCAAGGCCGCCCGGCCGATGGGCATCGCCGAGATCCGCAAGCGGCTCTCCGAACCGGTCAGCGGCCAGCAGGTCCGGCGCGTCCTCGAGCGCGCCGCCGAGCAGGTGGTGAACACCGGCGGCCGCCCGGCCGAGTACCGCCTCCGCTGACCCGGCGGGCCAGTGCTCACCCTGGCAGCCCTCCCCTGGGCCGCCGCCCACCGCGATCCCGACGCCCCGCTGCTGCGGCTCGGTGACGTCCGCCTCACCGCCTCGGCCCTCGACCGCGCCGCCGCCGGGATCGCCACGGCGCTGGAGCGCGACGGGGCCGCCCCCGGTCACCGGGTCGCGGTGCTCTGCGGCAACGGTCTCGCCTTCCCGCCGCTCTACTACGGCGCACTGCGCGCCGGCTGCGTGGTGGCGCCGGTGTCGCCGAGCTCACCGCCCGCCGAGGTGGCGCGGGTGCTCGACGCCGTCGGGGCCCGGGTGCTGGCCTGCGACCCTGAGAACGCCGGCGCCGGGGCCGCCGCCCTCGAGCGCACCCGCTCCGGCGCGCATCTGGTCGTCGTCGCCGAGAGCGTCTCCGACCACCCCGGCGCGGTCGACCTGCCCGCGCTCGTCGAGCACCCCGCCGTCGATCCGCGGCCACTCCCGCCCGGAGCGCCGGCGGTGATCCTGTCCACCTCCGGGACCACCGGAATCCCCCGCCGTGCCCTCCACTCCCACGCCGGGCTGCTCCTCAACGCCGGTGCGGTGGCCACCGAGATGATCCGCCTGGGTCCGGACGACGCCCAGCTCGGAGCCCTCCCTCTCGCGCACAGCTTCGGGATGAGCGCGGTGCTCAACGCCTCGGTCCTCGCCGGCGCGGCCGTCGTCCTCACCCGCCGGCCCGACGTCACCGAGATCGAGCGGCTGCTCTCCGCCGGCGAGGTGACCGTGGTCCAGGCCGTCCCCACCCTCTTCGCCCGGCTCGCCGACGCCGGGCCGGCGCCGTGGCCGCGGGTCCGCACCTGCGTCGTCAGCGGTGCGCCCCTTCCCCACGGGCTCCCCGAGCGGCTCCACCGCCGGCTCGCCGGTGTGCTCCTCGAGCGCTACGGGATGACCGAGGTCTCGCCGCTCACCGTGCGCGAGGTGCCGCCCGACGGCGGCGAGCCGGGCGACGTCGGGCTCCCGATGCGCGGGGTCGTCGTGCGTGTCGCCGGCGGCGACCGCGAGGGAGAGCTCGAGGTGGCGGCGCCCTCGATGTTCCTCGGCTACGACGGTGACGCCGCCGCCACCGCCGAGGTGCTCCACGACGGCCTGATGCGGACCGGCGACCTCGGCCGCGTCGGCCCCATGGGGAGGGTGACGGTCACCGGCCGGATCAAGGAGGTCATTGTTCGCGGCGGCAACAATGTCGCCGCTCGCGAGGTCGAGCGGCTCCTCGAGACCCATCCGGGGGTCGCCGAGGCGGCGGTGCTCGGGGTGCCCGACCCCGACCTCGGCGAGGAGGTGGCCGCGGCGCTCGTGCTCCGTCCGCGCGCTCCCGCGAACGTCGTCGCCGAGCTCGAGCGGCTCTGCACCGAGCAGCTCGCGCAGTACAAGCGGCCGCGGCTCTGGCACGTTCTCGACAGCCTCCCCCGGACGGCGTCGGGAAAGGTCCGCAAGGGCGAGCTGCGCGAGCTGCTCGACGGCCGGCGCGAGGGCTGAGCCGCCACGCTCGCCCCAAAGGCACCACAAGGTTCACCACCCCGCCCCGTTGTAGAAGCGGTTCCCGCTGCTGGGTCGACACCACTTCCTGGGCCGCCCACCAGTCCTCCTCGGTGGGCGGCCCTTTGTTCCGCTGCCCTCGACGTCGTCTCCGATGGCGGCGGCGGCGGGGTGCCGACCGGCTACGATCCGGCGGAATGGCCGTCCAGCGACGCCCCGTGCCCCGCCCCCCACGCACGACCCGTGGTGACCAGCCGTGCGCCCTCCCCGAGGTGACGCTCGCGGGGGCGGACACCGAGGACCTGGTGTCGGCGCTGCTCTGCCGGGTCGGCGAGGACCTGACCCGCGAGGGTCTGCTCCACACCCCCCAGCGGGTGGCGCGCAGCCTCGAGTTCCTCACCAGCGGCTACGGCGCCGACCTCGACGCGGTGGTGAACGGGGCGGTCTTCGCCGAGGACTACTCGGAGATGGTGCTCGTCAAGGACATCGAGGTGTACAGCCTCTGCGAGCACCACCTCCTCCCCTTCTTCGGCAGGGCGCACGTCGCGTACATCCCCGACGGCCGGATCATCGGCCTGAGCAAGCTGCCGCGGCTCGTCGACGTCTTCGCGCGCCGCCTCCAGGTGCAGGAGCGGCTGACCACCGAGATCGCCGAGGCGGTCGACGAGGTGCTCGCCCCCGCCGGTGTCGGCGTCATCATCGAGGCCGTCCACCTCTGCATGATGATGCGCGGCGTGCAGCAGCAGAACAGCCGCACCGTGACCTCGAGCATGCGCGGCGTCTTCCTCGGTGATCCCCGCACTCGCGACGAGTTCCTGTCGCTCGTGCACGGGGACGTCCGCCGCACGCCGTAGCCGGCGCGCGAACCGCGACCTCCGGGTCAGGGGCGCCTCGTCTGGGGCATCGCCCGCGGCGACGCGGCTCCGCTCGACGCCGGCCCCGCGGTGACCGACTCGTTGAGCGGCTGGGACGTCGACGCCGCGAAGGTCGAGCTGCCGCTGTAGACCGCCGTGATCGTGTGCGGCCCGGACGACAGGGTGCGGATGGTCAGCGTGCTCCGGCCGCCGGCGAGAGGACGGACGGCGAGGACGCTCGACCCGTCTTTGAAGGTGACCGTGCCGGTCGGCGTCCCTGAGGCCCCGCTCACCGTGGCGGTGAAGGTGACCGGCTGGCCGCCCTTCGCAGGGTTGGCCGAAGAGGTCACGACCGTCTTCGTCGCAGTGGTCCCGGGATCGCTGACCGTCTGGGTCAGCGGCTTGGAGGTCGACGTCGCGAAGTTCGAGTCCCCGCCGTAGACCGCGGTCATGGTGTGCGGGCCCGCCGTCAGCGAGGACGTGACCAGGCTCGCCCGTCCGCCGGCGAGGGGGCGCACCGAGAGGGTCACGTCACCGTCGCGGAAGCTCACCGAGCCCGTCGGGGCCTTCCCCGTCCCCGCCACCGTCGCCACGAGGGACACCGCCTGGCCGGTGGTGGACGGGTTGACCGACGAGGTCAGTGCCGTCGTCGAGGCACCGGTGCCCGCGGTGGTCACCGTCTGGGTCACCACCGCAGACGTGGACCCCGCGTACGTCGAGTCGCCGCTGTACACCGCCGTGATGGGGTGGTCACCGACGCTCAGCGTGGTGGTGCTGAGGCTGGACCGGCCTCCCGAGACCGGCCGCGTGGCGAGCACCGTGGCACCGTCCTTGAAGTCGACGGTGCCTCCGGGGGAGCCGCCCGAGCTGCTGATCGTGGCGACCAGGTTGACCGCCTGGCCCTCCACCGAGGGATTGAGCGATGAGCGCAGGGCGGACTGGGTGGGGGTGAGCATGGGCGCGGCGACCGCCGTCACCCAGATCGCCGAGCCCGCGGCGACACACACTCCGACGGCGAGGGTGGCGAGGCGATGGCGACGTCGCGACTGGGTGCGGCGTCGAGCCACCTCGGGGCGAGAGGACGTGGACATGAGGGAGCCCCTCCGGTGCTGCGACGTGTGCTGGGTTGCAGCCGGTATTGTCACAAGCTGAGGGGGGACTGGCAACCGTGCGGTCAGCACGGGCCTCACAGCCCGGGGGCTGGCGCCTTCGTCCGGGATGCGCTACGGTTCGCAGCCGGACCCGACGGCGCCTGCCGACAACCCCCCTCCACGTTCATGCACCTCCCGGCGACGACGCTTCCCGTCCCTGTCCGCCGCCTGCTCGCCGCGTCGATGGCGCTGACCTGCGGGCTCGGCGTCTTCCTCGTCGTGCAGTGGCCGGGTCGGGCTTCGGCCGATACCCACTATCCCGCCGCCGCGGTCGGCAACGACATCTCCTTCCCCCAGTGCGGGCACAGCTATCCGGACCACGCCGCGTACGGCATCGCCGGGGTCACCGGAGGCCGCGCCTTCACCGCCAACCCGTGCTTCGGCTCGGAATACCGGTGGGCGCGGGAGGCGGGATCGCCGGTCTCGGTCTACTTCAACATCAACTACGCGAGGCCTGGCTACTTGAGCTTCGGCGCCCACGCGCTCGACGGTCCTGCGGGTCGCTGCGCCCCGACCCAGAACCCGTGCACCGCGTACAACTACGGCTGGAACGCCGCGGCCGACGCCGTCGACCGCGCCGGCGATGCCGGCGCCGACCCCCAGATGTGGTGGCTCGACGTCGAGACCGTCAACTACTGGGCCGACCCCCCGGACCGAGCGCTCAACGCCCGCGTCATCCAGGCGGCGCTCGACATGCTGCGCTCCCGGGGTCTGAGCGCGGGCGTCTACTCGATCAACGAGATGTGGTCACGCATCGCCGGAACCCAGTACCGGCCGGGCGTTCCGGTCTGGTATGCGGAGACCGATCCCGCGACCGGCTATCCGAGCGCGCCCCACTACTGCGACCCCGCCTACGGCTTCACCGGGGGGGCCGTGTGGCTCGTGCAGTGGACCGACACGGTCGACCACGACTACGCCTGCCGGCTCTCCTCGGCTCCGGCGCAGCCGACGCCGGCGCCGGGCGGCCTCTGCCTGCCGCGCCCGCTACCGCTCTGCGTGCTCACCGCGCCGCCTCCGCCCGCACCGCGAGCACACCTGCCCTGACGTGCAAGGGCCCGGGGCGCCTGCGCGCCCCGGGCCCCACCTTTGGGACGGGGGGTCACTGATATGTGGTCGTCCGCGTGGAGACCGGCGGCGGCGTCGCACGACCGTCGGGCCGCGGCGCAGCGGCGATGCGGACGAGCTTCACCGCCAGGTAGCCGGCGACGAGGTAGACCAGCATCGCGATCAGCGAGCCGATCTCCACGACGTTCGCGCGGTGCACGTAGTCCGGAGTGATGCCCTCGAACGGAGCCACCAGCGGTCCACTCACCGCGTTGACGAAGGACACGAAGCCGACGTCGTGGGCGGCGGCGGCGTGGAGGATCACCCGCAGGCCGACGAAGCCCTCGACGAGGCCCAGCAGGAACCAGACGGTCTGCACCAGCCGGAAGGCAGGTTCGCCTCCGACGACCGTGCGGCGCCGCTGCATCACCGGCCGCCCGGCGATGAACGCCTCGTCCCGCTCCTCGGCGATCAGCGGTGTGTCGGTCATGGACATGAGGAGATCTCCTCTGAGCGGCCGCGATGGCCGTGTGGAATACTCCGTCACTCATTCCCCAAGTCAGCCCGCCAACGCTGACGGAAGAACTTATATCACTAATATCAGCTCAGGTCAAGGCGTCGACGCGTTCGGAACCTCTGACCGGTCCCCGAGAAGAGCTGCTACGCGCCCTGGGCGAAGGAGCGGAAGCGGCGCACCAGCTCGGGGATGAGGTTGACGGCGACCCGGGGGTGGGCCATCAGGAAGTCGCGGAAGGTCCCGTTGGGGAGCACCAGGCAGCGGAGCAGCCCGCGCTGGGCCCGCACCGTCGCCGTCCGCGGCCCGCCGTCGAGGGCGCTCACCTCGCCGAAGAAATCGCCGGGGCCGAGCGTGGCGATGGTGGTCCCGTCGACCTCGACCGAGGCGGTGCCGTCGAGGATGAAGAAGAACTCCAGGCCGCTCAGGTGCTCGTGGAGGACGCCGTGCTCGGGGAGGAAGGTGGCGTCGTCGAAGGTCAGCGCGATCTCCTCGAGCTCCTTACCGGAGAGGCCGGCGAACAGCGGCGACCGTGCCAGCGCCGGCACGACGTCATCGCGAGCCTTCATCGCCGGGCCCTCCTCCCCCGTCATCTCCTGGAACGCCCGGTAATCGGACATCGCCCGCCATCATAGTCGGACGTCGAGGGGGCTCCGCGGCTCGGCGGGGCCGCGGAGGCGGAAGAGCTCCACCCGCCCCGGGAGCCCGTGGAGGTGGCGGCGGGGCAGCCTCGTCCAGACGTAGCCACCGGCGGTCGCGTCGCGCAGCCCGGCGTCTCCGAGCACCGTGCCGGCGCGGGCGACGTCGGCGATCCGGCTGGCGAGATTGACGGTGTGCCCGAACCAGTCCCCGGCACGCGACACCGCGGGGCCGTGGGCGGCGCCGGCGTGGAGCGGAGGCAGGTCGCCGCCCTCGGCGTCGACCGCGGCGGTGAGCTGCAGCACGGTCTCGACGAGCGCGTCCGGGGCGGCCGAGACGAGCATCACCGCGTCGCCGAGGTACTTGACCACCCGGGTCGGAGCGACCAGCGCCTCACCGGTGAGCGCCGCGAGGCGACTCGCGACCCGTCCGAGCTCGTCGGCGGGGATCCGGGCGCCCATCCTGGTGAAGCCGGAGAGGTCGGCGAAGCCGATCGCCACCGGTTCGGCCGCCGCGGCGCCGCCGGCGGCGACCCGGGTGTGGCTCAGCACCTCGGCGCGGATCGCCTGTCGCAGGTGCTGGGTGAGGTGGTTCTCGAGCATCCCGTCGAGAAGCGGGCGCAGCTCCACGGCGACGGCGCGATACCGCCGGGCGACGTCGAGCTCGGTGTCCCCAGGTCGTAGGAAGGCCTCCCCCACCATCCGCACCACCGCCTGCGCGAGCGCCGGCAGCCACTGCCCGGAGATCCGCGCCGCCTCGATCAACCCGTCGGCGGGCAGGCCCGCCTCGATCACCCGGGCGAGCACTCGCGCCGCCTCGACGTCGTCGTCGCCGGCGACGGGCAGGTCCTCCCGGGGCATGGTCAGGCCGAGCGCCGCGACGTACGAGCGCAGCAGCGTCTCGTCGACACCGCTGCGCCGCGCGACCTCCCCGAGCGTGTACTCACCGCGTCCCCCGAGCGCGAGCTCGGCGGGGAGCAGGGCGAGGCGGCCCTCGGAGACGGCACGGCGGATCTCGTCGGCGGTCGCCCCCTGGGCGACGAGGTCGTCGAGAAGCTGGACCCGGGCGCGACGTTCGGGCTCGGAGAGCCCCTCGAGGAATCCCGCGGCCGCCCAGTCGGGGTGCGGGAGGGCGTCGCCGCTCAGCAGTGGCCGGCGCCGTGGACGGCGGCCGCGGCGTCGAGGCTCATGATGCCCTGGCCCGTGCGCGCGGTGGCGAGGATGCGCTGCCGCGCCTGGGCGGCGTTGAGCCCGCAGGCCAGCAGCAGGGCGAGCACCCCGGCGACGTGGGGCGCGGCGAAGGAGGTGCCCTGCTCGGCCTTGTAGCCGCCGTCGGTGATCGCCGTCGAGAGCACCTGCCCCTTGGCGTGGGGGCCGCTCGTCGACTGACCGCTGTCGCCCCCCGGCGCGTAGATGTTGACCCCGCTCCCGCTCGTCGAGTAGGGGGCGATCGACCCGTCGGGCCCCAGTGCCCCGGCGATGAGGGCGACGTCGGTCACCGAGTCGTAGTCGCTGAACGGAAGCGAGTTGTTGCCGGCTGCGAGCGCAACCGCCGCCCCGCTCTGGGACGCGGCCCGCACCGCATCGGGGATGCCGCTGCCCGAGAGGAGTGGCGCCAGCGGGATGTCCGAGCCGAGACTGATGTTGATCACCTTCGCGCCCCGGGTCACCGCGTACTTGATCGCGGCAGCGACGTCCGGGTCGCAGCCCTTGCCCGACTTGTCAATCACCTTGAGGATGAGCGCCTTGGCGTCGGGTGCCACCGCGGCGATGCCGATGCCGTTGTTGGTGTCGGCGACCATCAGCCCGGTGGTCATCGTGCCGTGGCCGACGTCGTCCTGCACCGACGCCTGGTCGGTGGCCTGCAGGGTGCCGTCGCACTTCGTGAACCGCCCGCCGGGGACGAGCTTGTGGGAGAGGTCGGGATGGTTGAAGTCGGCGCCGGTGTCGATATCGGCGATGAGCACCCCGGCCCCGGTGCTCGCCGTCCAGGCGCCGGGGGCGTTGATGCTCGCCGGCTGCCCGGCGAGCGGCCACTGATCATGGCCGACGAAGTACGGATCGTTCGGGGTCGAGGTGCCCGCCGCCTCGGCCGGTGCCGCCATCGCGACGCTCAGAATGGCGCCGAGGACGCAGAGCAGCCACCCCCGCCGGCGACCGTCGCTTCCGTGCACGAGTGGGAATGCTACGCCGGTGCGGCGATTCGCGACACCCGTGGGGAACGGGGCCGCGGGCGTGTAGCACGTGACGCGTGGTGATGGCGGACGAAGAACCACAGTCCCGTGTGTTGTCTGGCCGGGCGACGGCTCGCGTGAGTACCGTGTGCCGCGGATCGAGGGCGGGTAGCTCAGCCGGTTAGAGCTCGGGGCTCATAACCCTGTGGTCGCAGGTTCGAATCCTGCCCCGCCCAGGTCTTGTCTGAATACGAATCCGTCTCCTGCTGATCGGTCGGACAGGGGATCTGACCACCACTTTGGGGGTCGGACTCGGCGCCGCCGTGCTTCGTCCCGATGGCGGCGGCTTCCTCCGGCACCGCATCACCGGGGACAGTGGTCCTCTCCCCCGCCGACGGCCTCGGCGTTGGGTTGGCCCTTCTCACGCCCTCCTTCCCAGGGGAGACCGGCCCTGCACTCGCAGGCGCAAACCTTGAGCGTCTGTCGCCGGCTGCCGTAGTCACCACGCCGACGCGCTCGGGGATCCTGGAGCCGGTGACCCGTCCGCCCGACCCGGCCGGCTGCCGGGGAGCCTGGGGACACCGAACGTCCGTACGTCAGGCTACCACACTCTCGGCCCGGGTCAACCTGCACGCACCACGCACATCACGCAGGGGCCAGCTACTGCGGACCGGCCGTCCTCGAGCTCGCCGGAGAGCTGGTCAGCTCCCCTGTGAGGCGCCGGGCGTGCCCGGCTGCGCCGATCGCCATGTACAGCCGGGCCGCCTCCTGCAGCTCGCCCTCATCGGCGCGCAGGCGGCCGAGCTCCTCGCGGATGAACGGCTCGTAGGTCAGGGCGCCGACGTCACCCACCAGGGCGTGGGCGGCGTCGAGGTCCGCGAGCGCCTGATCGCGAAGGCCACAGGCCGCCGCCACCCTTCCCCGGACGAGAAGGGTGAAGCACTCGTCGACGCGAGCCGCGCGGACGCGCGCGACCGCGACGGCCTCCTCGGCGGTGGCCGCCGCCGCCTCCAGGTCGCCGTTCAGGGCCGAGCCAGGGCCAGCCAGGCGAGGAGCAACGCCTCCCTATGGAGCCCACTGTGGTGCTGCCGGCCCAGGGTGAGAGCTCGCTCGCACACGGCGGCCGCCTCGCGGGTGCGACCGGCCGAGAGGTGAGCCACCGCCAGGCCCGCCAGCGAGTCGACGAGGAAGTTGACGTTTCCCGTGTC